>NZ_CP040676.1:1741250-2075000 GCF_005960665.1 Exiguobacterium mexicanum | reverse complement strand
GTCGCCTCCTAAACAGTAACGGAGGCGCCCAAAGGTTCCCTCAGAATGGTTGGAAATCATTCGAAGAGTGCAAAGGCAGAAGGGAGCTTGACTGCGAGACCTACAAGTCGAGCAGGGACGAAAGTCGGGCTTAGTGATCCGGTGGTTCCGCATGGAAGGGCCATCGCTCAACGGATAAAAGCTACCCTGGGGATAACAGGCTGATCTCCCCCAAGAGTCCACATCGACGGGGAGGTTTGGCACCTCGATGTCGGCTCATCGCATCCTGGGGCTGGAGTAGGTCCCAAGGGTTGGGCTGTTCGCCCATTAAAGCGGTACGCGAGCTGGGTTCAGAACGTCGTGAGACAGTTCGGTCCCTATCCGTCGTGGGCGCAGGAAATTTGAGGAGAGCTGTCCTTAGTACGAGAGGACCGGGATGGACGCACCGCTGGTGTACCAGTTGTTCCGCCAGGAGCATCGCTGGGTAGCTACGTGCGGACGGGATAAGTGCTGAAAGCATCTAAGCATGAAGCCCCCTCCGAGATGAGATTTCCCTTTGAGCAATCAAGAAAGACCCCTCAGAGACGATGAGGTAGATAGGTCATGGGTGGAAGCACGGCGACGTGTGGAGCTGAATGATACTAATCGGTCGAGGCTTTGATCTAGTCTAATGGTTTGTATGAATTGATGAGTCTTCAGTTTTGAGAGAACGATCTCTCTTGTCTGGTGGCGATAGCGAAGCGGCCACACCCGTTCCCATGCCGAACACGGAAGTTAAGCGCTTCAGCGCCGAAAGTAGTTGGGGGTCTCCCCCTGTGAGGATAGGACGCTGCCAGGCAAGATCGTTCCGCAATAGCTCAGTGGTAGAGCAACCGGCTGTTAACCGGTAGGTCGTAGGTTCAAATCCTACTTGCGGAGCCACTTTTCTCTTTTTGGAGAGCTGTCCGAGTGGCCGAAGGAGCACGATTGGAATTCGTGTAGGCGGCAAAACCGTCTCAAGGGTTCGAATCCCTTGCTCTCCGCCAGTTTTTCAATCTAAGATATGGCCCGTTGGTCAAGCGGTTAAGACACCGCCCTTTCACGGCGGTAACACGGGTTCGAATCCCGTACGGGTCACCATTTAAAGTTTTATATCGTCGCGGGGTGGAGCAGTCTGGTAGCTCGTCGGGCTCATAACCCGAAGGTCGTTGGTTCAAATCCAGCCCCCGCAATTATCAGTGGTCCTGTGGTGTAGTGGTTAACATGCCTGCCTGTCACGCAGGAGATCGCGGGTTCGAATCCCGTCAGGACCGCCATTTTTTTAATTAAATTACTACATACATGGCTTTGTAGCTCAGTTGGTAGAGCAAAGGACTGAAAATCCTTGTGTCGGCGGTTCGATTCCGTCCAAAGCCACCATGTGGGGGGGTAGCGAAGTGGCTAAACGCGGCGGACTGTAAATCCGCTCCCTCGGGTTCGGCGGTTCGAATCCGCCCCCCCCCACCACTTAGGGGCATAGTTTAGCGGTAGAACTACGGTCTCCAAAACCGTCAGCGCGGGTTCGATTCCTGCTGCCCCTGCTTCTTAATATCATTATGGCGATTGTGGCGAAGTGGTTAACGCACCGGATTGTGATTCCGGCATTCGAGGGTTCAATTCCCTTCAGTCGCCCCATTTTATTGGGCTGTAGCCAAGTGGTAAGGCATCGGATTTTGATTCCGACATGCGTAGGTTCGATCCCTTCCAGCCCAGCCATTATGCGGAAGTAGTTCAGTGGTAGAATACGACCTTGCCAAGGTCGGGGTCGCGGGTTCGAATCCCGTCTTCCGCTCCATTCAATTTGGCGCCATAGCCAAGTGGTAAGGCAGAGGACTGCAACTCCTCTATCGTCGGTTCGATTCCGACTGGCGCCTCCAACATAATATGCCGGTGTGGCGGAATTGGTAGACGCGCACGACTCAAAATCGTGTTCCTCTGGAGTGTCGGTTCGACTCCGACCACCGGTATCCGTAGATCCTAGCTGAGGCTAGGGTCTTTTTTTGTGTATCTAAAACCAAGAAGAATGGAGAGAGGGAAACGACGCATAAAGAATAGGGCAGAAGTGTTAAGAAGCTGAACTATGAAAGGTACACTCGTGTTAGAGCTTTTTTGCATCAATCAAAAAAGAATCATCATTGAGATGATTCTTTATATGACGTGTACGTCGTTTCATCCAACGTGTTCAAGTATTCAGGTCCGAAGTTGTTTAAGATAAAGAGTTCTTCTTCATTCTTGGTAGCTAATCCGTTCGAGAAACCTCTACTCGCTTGGAGGAAGTGCAACAAACGATCTTGTTCTTTGTCCGCTTTAGAGAAGTCACCTTGCGACCAGTGATCGAGCATCGTTTTCAATTCCGAGTACATACTGTCACCAATTTTGAATTTAGTTTTTAGGAGCTCCAAATAGTCAGCGGACTGTTGTATATTGTCTGGGGTCATCGGAATCGCTCCCCATTTGGAACGGGCCGATATTTTTTGATGTGTCATCAAGTGCATGTTTTTAATCAATCCAGTTCGGCTCGGTTTCTCTTCATTGAAGGAGACCTCCAATTCAACACGCGTCTTTGCGGTGGAGTTGCCTCTCCGATCTAATGGGTCTTCTTTAGAAACTTCGATTTGTAACTCTTTGACTCGCTTTGCATATTTGTCATCAAGGTCTTTATTTTCGACGCCTTGACTCAAATTTTTATAGAACGTATAGCTGACAAAGAAGACTGGGATAAGCAAGATAAAGACGCTCGCCATGATGATCAATCGCTTAGGTGTGATCAAATTTTTTATTTTCTGAAACAATAACATTTCCTCCTATCTCTACATAATTGGAGTCTAACACACTTTGTATATTAATAATTCCATATAAGGAATTTTAATGGGAATTATTGAGACTGAAATAATAATTGATTCAATTACTGTTATGGAATGAACGATTTATTCTATATGATGTGATATAATTACCTGGTAATAATATTTTTATGACAAATTGATTCTTATGGCGATGGATGCCGTCGTCACTATCATAGTGTAGTTGGTTTCATATTTCATTTTAGTTGTCGTCAACGCTGTATGCAATTGAGGAGGAAGTTGTACATGAGTAAAGAAAAAATCGCCCAGCTCCGGAAACACGTCTCGCCGTTTGAAAAGGCCGATGTGAAGAAGAGCGTCCGGCAGATGATCAACACGATCTTGCCGTTTCTTGCCGCCTGGATTCTTGCCTATCAGGCGCTCCAAATTTCGGTCTTCTTGACCATTCCGCTCGCCATCGTGGCAGCAGGCTTCGTCGTCCGGATGTTCATCATTTTCCACGACTGCACGCATGGTTCGTTTTTCAAAAATAAGAAAGCGAACGGCATCGTCGGGACGATCATGGGTATCTTGACGTTATTCCCGTATGAGAAGTGGAAACGAGAGCATTCGATTCATCATGCCTCGAGTGGGAATTTAGATAAGCGGGGAGTCGGTGACATTTGGGTCATGACAATCGAAGAGTACGTCGAAGCTTCGAAGTGGACTCGTCTCCAATATCGTCTCTATCGTAACCCGCTCGTCATGTTCGGCCTTGGACCTTTGTTCCTGATCCTTATCACGAGCCGCTTCAACCGGAAAGACGCACGTAAGAAAGAGCGCAACAACACGTATCTCATCAACCTGTCTCTCGTCGTGCTCTACGCACTCGTCATCGCGCTCGTCGGATGGAAAGCATTCTTGATCGTTCAAGGAACGACGATGTTCACGGCAGGCGTCCTCGGGATTTGGTTGTTCTATGTCCAACATACGTTCGAAGACTCGTATTTTGAGGACGAGAGCGAATGGGATTATGTGAAAGCAGCAATTGAAGGGAGCTCGTATTATGAGTTGCCTAAAGTGTTGCAGTGGGTGACGGGAAACATTGGTTTCCATCACGTGCATCACTTGAGCCCACGCGTACCGAACTATAACCTTGAACAAGCCCATACGGCGACACCGCCGCTCCAGAAAGCGACGACGATCGGTCTGTTCTCTAGTTTGAAATCGCTGCGCTATAAGCTATATGATGCTAAAAACAAGACGTTCGTCACGTTCCGAGATATTAAACATTTGCTTCGGGAACCAAAGACATCGTCATTGTAATAGAACTTCCTGCCGACAGAGTCGGCAGGATATTTTTATACCGCGACGTTTATCTTATAGTGAGATATGGTTTGAAGAAGAGAAATAAGGGAATTATATGTATTCATACACCATAAGTATAGATTTCATAAGCTATCAAATAAATTTCTTCAAAAGTATTGACTTCCTAAAGGTATAGATGTATATTGATTGTAGTCGCTTTTACAGACGACTGATTTGAACCATGCGGGTGTAGTTTAATGGTAAAACCTCAGCCTTCCAAGCTGATGACGAGAGTTCGATTCTCTTCACCCGCTTCATCATCTCTCTGCCGACTGGCGGGGAGATTTTTTGTATGCGAAAATAGACACGAAAGAGGTGATTCGATGAACGGGATGGACCCGGAGACACTCAAACAGAAGATTGTAGCATATGCGACGACGATCGGGATTGACGAGTTGAAAGTGACGACCGCCGACCCGTTCATCGTCATGAAGCAACGTCTCGTGAAGCAGCAAGAGAAGGGATTCGCCTCGGGGTTCGAGGAGCCTGACTTGGACAAACGGACGACGCCGACGCTGTTGCTCGACGAAGCGCAGTCGATCATCGCCATCGCCATCGCGTATCCGAGCAAATTGAAAGATGCGCCGCGAAGTGTTGCCGATGAACGACGGGGCTTGTTCGCCCGGGCATCGTGGGGGCTCGACTACCATCGCGCCGTCGGCTCAAGGCTCGAGCAACTGCAAGCGTATATTGAACAGCTCGTCCCGGGCGTCCGGACACGCTCGATGGTCGACACGGGAGAACTCGTCGACCGTGCCGTCGCCGAACGGGCCGGAATCGGCTTCAGTGGGAAAAACTGCTCGATTATCTCGCCGGAGAAGGGGTCGTACCTTTATTTAGGGGAGATGATCCTCGACACATACTTACCACCGGACGAGATGATTGAGGACGGCTGTGGCGAGTGTACGAAATGTATGACGGCTTGTCCGACGACGGCGCTCATCGAACCAGGTGTCCTTGATGCCAAGCGTTGTATCGCCTATTTGACCCAAATGAAGACGCTTATGCCGCGCGAGTTTCGTTCGAAGCTCGGCGGGCGGCTTTACGGTTGCGACACGTGCCAACAAGTCTGTCCGTATAATCGGAAAAAAGATTGGCGCCATCACGAGGAACTGCTTCCTGAAGCTGAAATCGTCAAACCGTTGCTCGTCCCGTTACTGAACTTGAGCAATAGGGAGTTCAAAGCGAAGTTTGGCCATCTGTCTGGCGCATGGCGCGGCAAAAAGCCGATTCAGCGAAATGCGATTTTAGCATTGGCCCATTATCGGGAACCATCGGCCGTGCCGGTGCTCGAAGACTTCATTCGACAAGATGAGCGCGAAGACATGCGGGCGACGGCCGTCTGGGCGATCGGTGCGATTCTCGGAGCCGAAGCCGAGACGATTTATCGACAAATCGAGTCGACGGAGACGTCTGAGCTCGTACATGAAGAGATTCGATTGTTCCGAGAGGAGTGGGACCGTGAAGACCGTGTCATCTAAATGGGGTACATTGGCGTATGAATTGAACGCGCAAGGGAAACTATGCGCGTTAGACTTTGCGGAGACGGAAGCAGATGACGGATCGGCGCCGAGTTGGCTGACCGACCTGATTGAACGCGTGGAGCAAAATGGGCTTCAACCGTCTGACCGCGAGTGGATCGAGATGAAGGGGACCGTCTTCCAACAAGAAGTATGGGATGCGTTATTGACGATCCCATTCGGGGAAACGCGTTCGTATAAACAAATCGCTGAACAGATCGGCCGCCCGAAAGCGGTTCGGGCGGTCGGCCAGGCGTTGAACCGCAATCCGTTGCCCGTCATTTTCCCATGCCATCGCGTCGTCGGCAGCGGAGGGCAACTGACCGGGTTCGGAGGCGGCCTTCATCAAAAACAACGATTACTTGATCTCGAACAAGTGAAGTGAGGAGTAGATTATGGCAATCCATGTAGTAATGTTCCAACCAGAAATCCCGGCAAATACGGGTAACGTCTCGCGCACATGTGCGGCGACGAATTCCGTGCTCCATTTGATTCGTCCGTTAGGTTTCTCGACGGACGACAAAATGCTCAAACGGGCCGGGCTCGACTATTGGCAATTCGTCGACGTCCGTTATCACGACTCGCTCGATGAACTGTGGGCCAAACACCCGGACGGAGAGTTCTTCTACATTACCAAGTATGGGGAACAGTACCCAAGTGATCTCGATGTGTCTGCGGTTGATAAAGATTATTTCTTTGTCTTCGGACGCGAGACGAAAGGGTTGCCGATGGAAGTGATCGAGGACAACCTCGACCGCTGCATCCGTTTACCCCAATCGAACCTCGTTCGGTCGCTCAACGTCTCAAACACGGCGGCCATCATCGTTTATGAGGCGCTCCGTCAACAAGGATATGCTGGATTGAAATAAAAAAAAGAGCCGGATTCGTGAGAATCTCGGCTCTTATTGATTACCTTCAGGTTTTCTGTTGTATCCAGCTGTGAAGATAGCTGCGAGGAAGACGACGCTGATTCCGACCATTAGTAACAAACCCATCTAAAAATCCCCCTTTTGTTCTCCGTGACTACGAATATTATAATATACTTGATAATAGATTTGCACTGAATATGAGAAATTCTTGTGAAATTGGAGCCGATATGAAAACAAACGTGTACTTGTTAAGCTATGCCCCGTTGATTGGGATCATTCTATTCTCGATGTCACTCGCCATTGCCACGAGTGAGTATGTGATTCAATGGCTGACGCGTGTCGGCGTGTACAGCGAAATCATCGCCTTGTTGTCCGTCCAAGAGTCGAAAGTGCTCGTGCTCGTCGTGTTCTTTACCATTTACTTTATGCTGTTCAGCGCCTTCAAGCTCGTCGCCGATACGTTCAACCAACTCGGGTTCGCATTCTTTGCGCGTGAGACGAACGGTAGCTCGTTGCATCGGTTGAAGCCAGGCGCGACGATTTTTCTCGTCGGCTCAGGGATTAGCTTCTTGTTTTTAAATTCGCTGCTTGCGGTCATTGCGGTACTGCTCGGCACGTTCGTTCTCTATTTGTTCTATTACATATGGCAAGTCAGCCAGTTGATGTCGACGTTTCGTGCCATCGGTCTACTGTTAATTCAAGCCATGATGTGGGCGATTCTTTTGAGCGGCCTCGCTTGGGCCATGCTCCGCTTGTTTAACTCGGTCGGGGATATCATTCTATGACGGTGAACACGACGATTTCCCTCATCCCGGCCGAAGAAGTCGTCCAGGAGTGGATGTCCTCGATGGTGCCACCGATGGACTTGTTTATGGCGGACGAGCATCTCGTGACGCAATTAGGCGCACGGGCGTCAGTGTTGATCATCCCGAAAGCAGAATTTGACGCACACCCGTCTTACCGGGACGTCCGAGTCGCCAACGCCTATACGTATTGGACGATTGACCGGGAAGTGCCGTACGTCCTGCATGCGCCGCCTGGTTGGATCGAGACATTGCCGCCAGAGGTGAGACGAGATGTGCTCACGTATCAAGTTCAAGCCGGTCGCGGTCTCGTCTTTCCCGTCAGTGACGACATGTTGACCGATCACTTGTCTTCAGTCGTGATGTGGGATAACACACCTCATCTCGTGTTGCATCAAGCCGTCTGGCAAGCGATGACGGATGACACCCGTCGCCGACTCACGTTGACTTATGCAAGTGCGTGGGACGTTTGGACGGTGCATCCCGTCCCGCCGGTCTGTCCGGATCACATGAGACGCCTTGCCAACACCTTCCCGGTCACATCGGGTAGCAACTGTCTGGCGGCGACGCTGTTCGCTGTGACGGGAGAGGATTGGATCGCTTCGCAATGGGTCCATCCCGGCACGTTCCTCCAGACGCTCGGTCAGGCCGGTTACATGAGAATCGAGTCGGAACTGACCGAACGAGGGGATGTGCTCACGTTCGTCGATGATGCCGGTCGAATTCAACACGCGACATATTCGCTCGGCAACGGACTCTTCTTCAACAAGAACGGACAGACGTTGTTCAATCCGTGGAAGCTGATTCATGAGGATGAACTGTTTGAGTCATGGGGAAGTTACGGATACCATACTTATCGAAAACAGCAATAAGGTCAGGGACAACTGTCCCTGACCTTATTTTAGCGATGTGCCTCCGTCCAGACGATGGCAGGATAGGCCCGGTTGGCGAGTTCCGGGAACGGGCGCGGCGTATCGGCGCCGAGCCAGATGGCCGTGATTGTCTCGTCGGTCAAGCCGACGTACCACATGTCCTTATGTGAGTTCGTCGTACCGGTCTTGCCGCCGACATAAGGACGTTTGATTTGACCGGCATACCGTCCGGTCCCGTACGTCGTGACGGAAGACAACGCTTCGCGCATCGTCGTGACGGTCGATTTCGACCAGACGGCTTGTTGCGTCACGCTTGGCGTGAGCGTTGGGGCTCCCGACTCGAAACGAATCTGTTTGATGGTTTGACCTGACACGTACACCCCTTGATTTAAGAACGGGGTATAGGCGGCGGCGAGTTCTTTCGGTGACACGCCCTGAGTCAATCCGCCGAGCGCACTGGCCAGGCTGTTATCCGTTTTAGCGTCCCATTGGCTGAACATTAGGTCGGCCGTGGCGAACGCCGTTTCCTGGTCAATCGCGGTGAAGGCAGCGAGCGCCGGCGTGTTGTAAGAGTATGCGACCGTATCGCGGAACGATACATCCCCGAGGACGCGATTGCCGCTGTTTGTCGGACAATATGTTCCGTAACAGACCGGCCGGCCGTCAAGGATCGTATCGAGTTTCGCACCGGTCTCTTCGATGAAAGGCGCGAAGACGAGGACCGGCTTGATGGCCGACCCGGGTTGACGGAACGCTTGCGTGGCCCGGTTGAATTCACCGCTCTGAGTCATTTCTGAATCAACGAGGGCGACGATTCGGCCTTTCGGCGTCAACTCGGCATAGCCACCGTTTAAACCGTTCGGCAGTTTCGTCATCACTTGTTTTGCTTGTTGCTGTCGGGCGACAGACAGATACGTGTCGATCGTCGCTTGATTCGTCGCCAAGTAGTCTCTGGCCGCGTCTTCATCGAGGTCGTAGCGGGAGCGGACGAGTCGAATCGCTTCTTTCATGACCGTATCCATATAATCGGGATAGCGGACGACGTGCTGGCGATAGGTCGCCTTCAGCTTCACACCGTGGTGCGTCTCGTAAGCTTGCTTCGATAGCACGCCGGCATCCCGCAGTTGAGTGAGGATGCGGTCCTTACGCTCATAAAATCCGGATGAAGGTTGGAGCGGATCATAGAGGGATGGATTGTTTGGTACGGTCAACAGGAAAGCGATTTGATTCCAATTTAAATCTTCGAGCGGACGAGCGAAGTACGTATCGGCAGCTGCTTGGATACCATAAACGTTATGTCCAAAGAAGATGACGTTACTGTAGGCGGTCATAATTTCTTTCTTACTATATTGTTTTTCCAGTGCTCGAGCGAGTAAAAGTTCTTTCACTTTACGTTCATATGTCCGTTCATGAGTCAAATACACGTTACGAGCCAGCTGCTGCGTGATCGTACTTCCGCCCTGTAACGACGATTCATTGGCGTTGTGAATGAACGCCCGGGCAATCCCGCCGAGGTCGTAACCTGGGTGGGCGTTGAACTTACGATCTTCAATGACCATGATCGCCTCACGGATATGGGCCGGCAAGCGGGCGACGGAGACGTCATCACGTCGGCCGCTCAAATAGAGCTGTTCTGTCCCGCCTTTATACGTCAATGTGACGGCATGCTTCGAAGCGAGCGGGGCCGCATCGACTGTCTTTTCGCCCCACGTCAAAATCTGCTTCGTCTGTTCAATCTCCTCTTTCAACGCCCCGCTGATTGTCAGACCGGTGGCTAGCAAACCGGCAAAAAATAGTGTCCCAATCCACGCTCGCATCGTCTCACCTCTCTCTTTATTCATTATATCGTCAATCTTTAGATAAAATTCAAAATGTAAACGTTATCATATAATAATTTGAGCAGGAATACATTAGGAAATAGAGAAAGAGGGTAATAGATGGTTATATTATGAATTTAGGAGGCTGTACTATGAAGCAAGAAATGGTTGCAATGCTCCTCGCAGGAGGAGAAGGGAAACGACTCGGGCCTCTCACACGGAAGACAGCGAAGCCTGCTGTCAACTTTGGAGGGAAGTACCGGATCATCGATTTTCCATTATCGAACTGTACCAATTCGGGAATCACGACGGTGGGCGTGTTAACACAATATGAACCGCTTGAGTTGAACCGTTACCTAGGCATCGGGTCGGCCTGGGACTTGGACCGCCGCAATGGAGGCTTGGCCATCTTACCGCCATACCAAGCGCAGTCGGGAAAAAACTGGTACGAAGGTACGGCCAATGCGATTTATCGGAACTTGAGCTATATCGACGATTACGATCCGGAGTACGTGTTGATTCTATCGGGGGACCACATTTACAAGATGGATTATGAGAAGATGCTCGATTTCCATAAAGAGAAGCAAGCAGACGTCACGATTTCAGTTATGGAAGTCCCTTGGGATGAAGCACCGCGTTTCGGGATCTTGAACACGAGCGATGATCTTCGCATCAATGAGTTCGATGAGAAGCCGGAGAAACCGAAGAGCAACTTGGCTTCGATGGGGATTTATATCTTCAACTGGGAAGTGCTACGGGAGCACTTGATCCAAGATGCAGAAGACGAGACATCAAGCTTCGACTTCGGTAAAAACATCATTCCGAACACGCTCCTCGACGGTTTAGACGTGTTCGCGTATAAATTTAAAGGTTACTGGAAAGACGTCGGGACGATTCAATCGCTTTGGGAAGCCAACATGGACTTACTCGAAGAAGATCCACCGTTTGATCTATATGATCCGGACTTTAAAATCTACTCGGTCAACCCGAACCAGACGCCACAGTTCATCGGCAAAGATGCCTGTGTCGAACAATCGGTCATTAATGAAGGTTGCCGGATTGAGGGCGAAGTTCAACATTCAGTTTTGTTCTATGATGTGCGCGTCGGTGAAGGCTCGCTCGTCAAAGACTCGGTTATCATGCCTGGAGCACGAATCGGAAAAGATGTAACGATTCATAGAGCCATCGTCGCGAGCTGTGCCGTCATTGAGGACGGTGCGACGGTCGGTGAGCCGGGCGGTGAGATCGTTGTCATTGAACCACATGAAAATATCGAGAGCGGCACAGTCTTCAAACAACGTGCTTAATTTAAAAAAAGACCGACGCAAGGAGGCGTTATTGTTGACGAATGATTTGTTAGGGGTCATCAACTTAGGGACCGAAGAGGGCTTGTTTCCAGAATTTACGGGGCATCGCAATTTAGCTGCTGTCCCGTTCTCTGGGCGTTATCGCCTGATTGATTTCACATTGACGAATATGATTACCCAAGGCATCAACCAAGTGGGTATTTTCACGCTCGATAAGTATCGCTCGCTCATGGACCACTTGGGTTCAGGGAAAGAATGGGATTTGGACCGTTCGCAAGGGGGGCTACACATCTTCCCGCCGGCGCTCAAGCCCGACGGGGAAGCGTACCTCGGCGACTTGGCCAACTTCTCGATGCACCGCGAACACTTCGTACGCAGCAAACAGCCGTACGTCGTGATCACCGGATCGAACGTGTTGACGACGATCGACTTCCAAGACATGCTCGACCATCATAAATCGATGGGTGCGGACATCACACTCGGTTATGCCGCTCACGAACAAAAATGCGGGTATTGCCGCCCAATCCGTCTCGGTGAAAACGACCGTGTCGTCGGTATCGGTGAGCGCGGATACAGCCCGGACGATGAGTACACGTATACCGAGACGATTATCATGTCGAAGAATTTGTTCCTTCGTCTCGTCGACGAAGCGACGTCAAAAGGCGAGTACGACTTGCTTGACGGGGTCATCCGTCCGCAGCTTCACCGTCTGCACGTACACGGTTATCACTATACTGGCAAAATGCAGGTGATTCATTCTGTCTTTTCATACTATAATGAAAGTATGCGCTTACTTCGTCGGGAAGGGATTATCTATGACTTCCCGCATATCTATACGAAGATTAAACATGAGCCGCCGACCCGTTATTTGAAAGGGTCGAAAGTGAATGAAGCGCTCGTCGCAAACGGCTGTAAAATCAGCGGAGAAGTTCAAAACAGCATTCTCTTCCGCGGTGTCGTCGTCAGTGAGCACGCCCGTGTCAAAAACTCAATCATTTTATCCAAGTCGATCATCGAAGAAGGCGCTGTCGTCGAGAACGCCATTTTAGATAAAGAAGTGGTCGTCAAACGAGGACAAGTCATTCGAGGTACGGTCGACGAACCGATCGTCATCGGAAAACGGACAACGGTTTAAAGGGGGATATTATGAAAATATGGTATGTCGCTTCAGAAGCGGCACCGTTCATGAAAACGGGGGGGCTTGCCGATGTCATCGGCTCGCTCCCTCAAGCGGTGTCTGGCCTCGGTGAAGATGTGAGTGTCGTTATGCCGAAGTATGGCTCGATTGCTCAGGAATATGTGGACGAGATGGAGTATCTATTCGACTTGATCGTACCGGTCGGATGGCGCAAGCAGTTTGGTGCCGTCCTGAAACTTGTGCGCGATGGGGTCACGTTCTACTTTATCGATAACGAGTACTATTTCAAACGGGAAGGCGTGCTCTACGGCCATTACGATGATGCCGAGCGGTTCGCATTCTTCTCTCGGGCCGTCCTTGAGATGATCGGGAAACTCGAAGCAGAGGAGATCCCGGACGTGCTCCATTGTCACGACTGGCAAACGGGCGTCGTCCCGGCCTTTTTACGGATTCATTATCAACACCTCGAGGCGTATCAACGTATCCGTACGGTGTTCACCATCCATAACCTGCAATATCAAGGCATCTTCCCGGAAGCGGTCCTCGGCGAGCTGTTACAGTTCGGTCCGGAACACTTCACAGCAGAAGGGATTCAACATAACGGTCTCGTCAACTACATGAAGGCCGGAATCGTTCATTCCGATCAAATCACAACGGTCAGTCCGTCGTATCGCGACGAGATTATGGAACCGTACTACGGGGAAGGACTCGACGCGGCGCTTCGATACCGGTCAGTTGACGTCCGGGGCATTTTGAACGGCCTTGATTTGGCGACGAACGACCCGAGCACGGACAAGCGCATCGCGCAACCGTATGACCTCGATACGGTGAAGGAAGGGAAGCTCGTCAACAAGCGCGTCCTGCAAGAGCGGTTTGGTCTCGAAGTACGTGACGACATCATGTTGATTGGCTTTGTCAGTCGACTCGTCGAGCAAAAAGGGCTCGATTTGATCGAAGCCGTGAGTGAAGAGCTCGGAAACTTGGACTGTCAGTTCGTCTTCCTCGGATCGGGTCAACCCGAATACGAGGGCATCGTTCACGAGATGACGGCGACGCATCCAGGCAAGGTCGGGTCGTATATCGGCTTCGACATTGAACTCGCACAATTGATTTACGCGGGATCGGATGCATTCCTCATGCCGTCGCGCTTTGAGCCGTGCGGTCTGAGCCAACTCATCTCGATGCGCTATGGGACGCTCCCGATCGTCCGCGAGACGGGTGGGTTACGCGACACGGTCAAGCCGTATAATGAGTACACACAAGAGGGTACGGGATTTGGTTTCTTGAATTACAACGCCCACGAGATGCTCGCGACGATTGAGAAATCGATTCGTGTCTTCTACGACGACAACAATTGGAACGCCCTCGTCCATCAAGCGATGACTGCGGACTTCAGCTGGAAACAATCCGCAAAGCAATACCGTGAGTTGTATCACCTATTCGCATGACCGGAAGGAGTTTTACACACATATGTTTACAGATAAACAGAGTTTCGTCACTTCATTTCAAGAGAGATTCGTCGCATTAAACGGGAAGTCGTTTGATGAAGGGACCGAGCAGGAAGTGTATCAAACGTTGGCAACGATGGTGCGCGAACAGGCGATCCCGAAATGGATCAACACCCGCGACAAGCACGAAGAAAAACAGAGTAAACAAGTCATTTATTTCTCACTTGAATTTTTACTCGGCCGTTTTCTGTATAACAACCTGCTCAGCATGGACGTCTTAGAAGTCGTGCAAGAGGGGTTAGACGAACTTGGTTTCAACTTCACCGACATCACGGAATATGAACCGGAACCGGGTCTCGGGAATGGGGGGCTCGGTCGTTTGGCGGCATGTTTCCTCGATTCACTCGCCGCGCTCAGCCTGCCTGGGCACGGGAACGGGATTCGTTACCGTTACGGCTTGTTCAAACAAAAGATCGTCGACGGCTATCAAGTCGAGTTGCCGGACAACTGGCTCCGTGATGGCAACATGTGGGAGACACGACGGGCTGACCGGGCTGTCGACGTCAATTTCGGCGGTTGGATCGAGATGCGACAAATCGGGGACCGGCTTCGCGTCGTCCACCATCCGGATGAAGTCGTCCGAGCCGTACCTTACGACATGCCGATTATCGGCTACAAAAACGACGTCGTCAACACGCTCCGCCTTTGGAACGCCGAGTCGCCGTTTGATGACGAGGAGTACATGGAACGGACGAAAGGTTCGTACAAAGACTTGCTCAAATACAAGCAGTCGATTGCGACCATCTCTGAGTTTCTCTACCCGGACGACACGACATATGAAGGAAAAGTGTTGCGCTTGAAGCAACAGTACTTCTTCGTTTCGGCGGGCGTTCAGTCGATGATTGCGTCTTACTTACGTCATAATAAATCGTTGAAGCACTTGGGCGACCATTACGCCGTCCACATCAATGACACGCATCCGGTCGTGGCCATCCCCGAACTCATGCGCATCTTGATGGACGACCACGGTTACGGGTGGGATGAGGCGTGGCGTGTGACGAAGAGCGTCATGTCATTCACGAACCATACGCTTCTCGCCGAGGCGCTCGAGAAGTGGCCGGTCGAGATGTATGAACGGTTATTGCCGCGCATCTATCAAATTATCACGGAAATCAATCGTCGCTTCTGTAAAGATGTGCTCGTCAACTATCCACATCTCGAGCCGCACATGGGCGAGATTGCGATCGTGTCGAACCAACACATCAATATGGCGAACCTTGCCGTCGTCGGCTCGCACTCGACGAACGGGGTCGCCCGCATCCATACCGATATTTTGAAGCAACGTGAGATGCGTCATTTGTATGAGATGTTCCCGCTGCGCTTCAACAACAAGACGAACGGGATCACGCACCGCCGCTGGCTCCTCAAGTCAAATCCGCGACTCTCGAACTTGATCACCGATGCGATCGGTTCGTCATGGATCGAACACCCGAACGATCTTGAGAAGTTGATGGGCGTGTCAAAAGATGCGAGCTTCCAAGAACAGGTCATGAACGTGAAGCAACAGAACAAACTTGACCTCGCCGGCTACATTCAAGCAGAGACGGGCATCGCCGTCGACCCGGAGTCGATTTTTGATGTTCAAGTCAAGCGGCTCCACGCTTATAAACGTCAATTGATGGACGCGATGCATATCCACGCGCTCTATCAGAAGATTCAAGCGGACCCGACGTTCACGATGGTGCCACGGACATTCATCTTCGGTGCGAAGGCGGCGCCGGGCTACTATTACGCGAAAGAAGTCATTCGTTATATCAACGCGCTCGCGGCCATGATCAACAACGATAAGCGGGCGAGCCGCTTCATCAAGATTGTCTTCCTCGAGAACTACCGCGTCTCGATGGCGGAGCGAATCTTCCCAGGTTCGGATTTGAGTGAACAGATTTCGACGGCGAGCTACGAGGCGTCAGGTACCGGCAACATGAAGTTCATGATGAACGGTGCGCTTACAATCGGGACGCTCGACGGGGCCAATATCGAGATTCGCGATGCGGTCGGGGACGATCACATCTTCATCTTCGGATTGACACCGCAAGAAGTCATGAACTACAAGAAGTTCGGCGGTTATCATGCGGCCGACATCTACCATGCGAACACGGAAGTGCGTAATGTCGTCGACGCCCTCGTCAACGGAACGTTCGACAAGGTCGGAGAATACCAATTCCAAGCCATCTTCGACTCGCTTCTCGTCTATAATGACGATTTCCTCGTGTTGAAAGATTTCGCGTCTTACATGCAGGCGCAACGACGCGTCGACGAGGTGTTCTCGGACAAAGCACGCTGGGCCGAGAGTTCAATCGTCAACACGGCCAAATCGGGAATCTTCTCGAGTGACCGGACGATCACTGAATACGCGAACGCCGTCTGGAACATCAAACCGACGAGCGTGAAATAAAAAAAGCGATCCACCCGTTACGGGTGGACCGTGTTTTCTGGATAACTGATCCAATCAGAGTAAGACCCTGGGTACAGCCGGACGTCATCTTTACCGAGGGCGTGTAACGCCAAAATGTTCACGCAGGCGGTGACTCCGCTCCCGCAATAGAAGATGGGGTTGGGGACGTCGAGGACGTTGGCGTACAGCTCTCTCAAATCATGAAAATCTTGAAGTGTGCCGAGGTCGGTGACGGCTTCGGCATACGGACAAAGGACGGCGTTCGGGATATGGCCCGGTTTGCGATCAATCGGTTCATGGCTGCCGTCGTACCGGTCGGCCGTCCGTGAATCATAGAGCCCGCCCGTGACCGTGGCGGCACGGACGTCTTCGATCGTCGCAATCATCTCGTCTTGGAACGCTGGGACGTAATCTGAGGCGGGGTAGGACGGAACGTCCGTCGTCGTCTCGCCGCAGTAAGTGATTCCGGACTGAATCCCGCCCTCGAGCACGATGACACGCTCATGGCCGGCCCATTTGAATAACCACCAAGCACGGGCGGCATAAGGGAATCCGTCATCGTAAATGATGATCAAGTCATCTTTTTGAATCCCGATTCGGCGAAGCGTCTCGGTCCATGCTTCTTTTGACGGCAGTGGATGGCGCCCACCGTGTTCGGACACGGGACCAGATAAATCTTCCATCAAATCGAGGAAGACGGCGTTCGGGAGATGCCCCTGTCGATACACATATTTTCCGTATGAGGCGTCGTTTAATGAATAACGACAATCAATAAAGCGAATCGAGTCCGTATGGACGATGTGTTTCAATTCTTGGGCACGCATAGTTGGAAACATAGTATCACCTCGAAGTTTCGTTACTCCCATCGTATACAAGATGGAACAAATTGGCGAGTACTTCGATTGAATTTTTGAATGTCGAAAGGGGAACTGACCATGACATGGCAACAGACATATGACCGATGGAAACAACACGAGGCGCTCGAACCGCACTTGCGCGCCGAGCTTGAGGAAATGGAGCAAGACGAGACGTCGCTCGAGGACGCCTTTTATAAGACGCTCGAATTCGGGACGGGCGGTATGCGCGGGGAAATCGGACCAGGTGCGAACCGGATGAACATGTATACGATTCGTAAGGCATCGCAAGGATTCGCGGACTTTATCGCTGCCTCGGGCGAAGAAGCGAAACGTCACGGCGTTGTCATCGCCCACGACTCACGTCACTTCTCGCCGGAGTTCGCGCTCGAAGCGGCGCGTACGCTCGCCTCGAACGGGATTAAGACATACTTGTTCCCAAGCCTGCGGGCCACACCAGAGTTGTCGTTCGCCGTCAGACATTTAAACGCATTTGGAGGCATCGTCATCACGGCGAGCCACAACCCGCCAGAATATAACGGTTTTAAAGTATACGGTGCCGATGGCGGACAGTTGCCACCGGCCGAGGCCGATGAGCTCGTCTCGTACGTCAACGCAATCGAAGACGAATTAAAGATCGAAGTCCAAGATGAAGCCCCACTCCGCGCCGACGGCACGCTCGTCACCGTCGATGCGTCGGTCGATGCGGCTTATATGGAGGCCCTTCAATCGATTCGCATTCATACGGATGTGCAAGGAGACCCGCTTAAAATCGTCTACTCGCCACTCCACGGGACGGGACGTCGCCCGGTCATGGAAGGGTTGAAGGCGTATGGATTTGAACATGTCACCATCGTCGAGGAGCAGGCCGAGCCAGACGGGTCGTTCCCGACGGTCAGTTATCCGAACCCGGAAGAACGGGCCGCGTTTGAGCTCGCGATGCAGTACGGCGACCGCGTCGGCGCCGACTTGCTCATGGCGACGGACCCAGACGCCGACCGTGTCGGCTTCACGGTCCGTGCCCGCAACGGCGAATGGTTCGTCTTGACGGGGAACCAGACCGGGGCGCTCCTCATGGATTACATTCTGTCTCAGAAAGTCGAGACGGGGACGCTTCCGACGAACGGTTTCGTCGCGAAGACGATCGTCACGTCTGAACTTGGCGCGGCCATCGCCAAGGCGTATGGGGTTCACCTCGAGAATACGCTCACCGGCTTTAAGTTCATCGGTGAGAAGATCAAACAATATGAAGAATCTGGTGAATATACGTTCTTGTTCGGCTACGAAGAGAGCTACGGGTATTTGATTGGCGACTTCTGCCGTGACAAGGATGCCGTCCAGGCGTGCTTGCTCGGCGCTGAGATGGCAGCCTTCCATAAACAACAAGGACGCACGTTATACGATGCGCTCCAAGCTGTCTATGAGAAGTATGGCTTCTATGAAGAGTCGCTCCAATCGATGACATTGAAAGGGAAAGCCGGTCTCGAACAGATCGGTCGAATGATGGAGGCGTTCCGCGCCAATCCGCCGCAGGAAGTCGGAGGGTACGAAGTCGTCCGCTTTGAAGACTATAAGCAACAAGTCGCGAAAAACTTGCAGCAAGGCGAGACGGAAGCGATCGAGTTGCCGTCGTCGAACGTACTCAAATTCATCTTCGAGGACGGCTCATGGTTCTGCCTGCGTCCGTCTGGGACCGAACCGAAAATCAAATTCTATTTCAGTGTCCACGCCGATAGCGCGGAGAAAACGACAGTGAAACGGGAAGCGATTGAACGCGATGTCATGAAGCAAGCGAAAGCAATCGATTAATCGACGACACCGCCCTGACGAGGGTGGTGTCTTTTGTTTGACAAGATATGCCCCCGTCAGTATGATGAGTGTATTGTTCATAACCATGTAATCATATACGGATTATCAGGAAGGCGGAAATTACCATGAAAAAATCATTAACAGCAGTACTTGCAATCGGAGCATCGTTCGGGGTGCTCGCGGCTTGCGGGACAGAGACAGACAGCGGCTCAGAAGAAGCCGTCATCACAGTCGGGACAGAAGCGACGTACCCGCCATTCACGTACAAAGACAAAGGTGAAATCACAGGGTATGACATCGACGTATTGAACGAAGCGGCCGAGCGTGCCGGTTACACGGTCGAATACGAGCCGATGGACTTCAAAGGACTCGTTCCAGCACTCGACGCGGAACGCATCGACATGATTGCCAACCAAATGAGTATCACCCCAGAACGTGAAGAGAAATACGCGTTCTCAACTCCGTACGCGGTATCAGGTGCGCAAGTCATCGTCGCTTCGGACAACGAAGACATTCAAGGCATCGATGACCTCGACGGCAAAGTCGTCGGCTCGACACAAGGATCGGTCTACGCCAAGCTCGCTGAAGAAGCCGGTGCTGAAGTGAAGTTCTACAAAGGCGCGAACCAAGTGCTCCAAGACCTTCAAGTCGGACGTCTCGATGCGGCGCTCAACGACCGTCTCTTCATCTTGACGGAGCTAGAGAAGACAGGTTACGACGTGAAAGCGGTAGGTGACGTCTTCAACAAGAGCGAAGCCGGCTTCATGACACGCCAAGACTCGGACGTGCTCGAAGGCTTGAACGAGGCGCTCGCTGAAATGCAAGAAGACGGCACGATGGCTGAGATCGGTGAGAAGTACTTCGGTGAGGACATCAGTCAATGAGTGAACTGATCACGACCGTCATCGAGAACCGTTCGGCCTATATCGAAGCCGTACAATTGACGTTGATCGCCAGTATCCTGTCGATTCTCCTCGCCTTGGTGCTCGGTCTGATCATCGCTGTCTTACACAGCAGCCCTGTCAAAGTCGTTCGTTTGTTCACGCGCACGTATATCTCGTTCTTCCGGGGCACACCGCTCTTGTTGCAACTTCTCATCTTGTACGTCGGTTTGACCGGATTCGTTCAGTTGAGCGGGATGCAGGCGCTCATCTTCGGGTTAGGCCTTCACTTCGCGGCCTATATCTCGGAAGCGTTCCGGGCGGCGATCAATTCGGTCGACCAAGGACAAGTCGAGGCGAGTGTCGCCCTCGGCATCCCGCGTGCGAAGCGCTTCAAGGATATCATCTTCCCCCAGGCGCTATCGCGTGCGATCCCACCGGTGTCCAACTCGGTCATCGATATTATCAAATCGACGTCGCTCGGTTCGGTCATCGCCGTCCAAGAGTTGACGTACGTGTCGGACCAAATTGCCGCGACGACGTATCTCGTCATGCCGCTCCTCTTGTTCTCGGCATCGATCTATTGGATCTTGTCGACGCTCATCCAGGCGGGGCAGCATCGTCTCGAACGTCGGTATGCGATTCGCTGACACAAAGAAATCCCTTCGATTGCAACCAATCGAAGGGATTTTTGTATTAACGTATGACTTGTTCCGTTTCCGTGTCGAAGAAGTGAGCTTTCGTCATATCGAGTGCGAGTGTGACGTCATCACCCATGTGGATGTTCGAACGTCCATCGATGCGAGCCGTGAACTGGTGGCCGCCAAGTTCAGCGTACAAGTATGACTCAGCGCCCATGAGCTCGGCGACGTCGATATGTGTGCGGAACGTGTGCGTCGTTGGTGAGTCGATGTAGATCGGCTCATCGTGGATCGATTCTGGACGGATTCCGAGAACGAGCTCTTTACCGACGTAACCGCGGTCACGAAGACCTTTCATTTTGCCTTCAGGGACGTTGATTTCTTCACCACCGACGAGGAACTTCCCATCAGCCAATTTACCGCGGAAGAAGTTCATTGAAGGTGATCCGATGAAGCCGGCTACGAAGATGTTGTCCGGGTTTTCATATACTTCTTTCGGCGAACCGACTTGTTGGATGATTCCGTCTTTCATGATAACGATGCGAGTCGCGAGTGTCATCGCTTCCGTTTGGTCATGGGTAACGTAAATCGTCGTCGTGTCGAGACGGTTGTGCAATTGGATGATTTCTTTACGCATTTGAACGCGAAGCTTGGCATCCAAGTTTGAGAGCGGCTCATCCATCAAGAACACTTTGGCATCACGAACGATGGCACGGCCGATGGCGACACGTTGACGCTGACCACCTGAGAGTGCTTTCGGCTTACGTTGAAGGTATTCTTCAAGTCCGAGGATACGGGCCGCATCTTGGACGCGACGATCGATTTCATCTTTCGGAAACTTGCGAAGTTTCAAACCGAACGCCATGTTGTCATACACACTCATGTGCGGGTAAAGGGCATAGTTTTGGAAGACCATCGCGATGTCGCGGTCTTTCGGTGCGACGTCGTTCATGCGCTTGCCATCGATGATGAAGTCCCCGCTCGAGATTTCTTCGAGTCCGGCGATCATACGGAGTGTCGTCGATTTACCGCAACCTGAAGGTCCGACGAAGACGATGAACTCGCGGTCCTTGATGTGCAAGTTAAAATCGCTGACTGCCTTTGAGTCGCCACCTTCGTATATTTTATCAATGTGGTTCAATTGAATTTCTGCCATGTCGTTAGCCTCCTGAGAATCTGTTCTTGTATAATAGCGCTTACAAGATTGATTATACGGTGAAACCGCTTGCATTGGATATGTACACGTTGCACAAAAACGCTTACTCAGATTTGTGCAACGTGACAATGAGTTGAAGCAAACTCGCATCATAGAATTGGCGGGCATCGTATCCCGTCAGTTCGTACAGCCGATCGAGCCGATAATTGAGCGTATTTCGATGCATGAACAATGCTTTAGCCGTATGGGATACGTTTAAAGAGTAGGCGAATAATGCCTCTAACAGCTCGATGTTCGTCTTGTCGAGCGTCGTATATACGGCCTCGGTCAATTGGAGACGTTCGGCAAAAGTCTCATGGTCTTCTAGCAAGTAATGGTATAATAGTTGACTAGCAGGGTAAGCTTTAGTAGAGAGTCTCGCGAACGGGCGCAGCGTTTGATGTTGTTGGTACAGTGTCCCTAACACACCGAGCGGTCGCTCGCTATAGATGACATGGGCCTCAACGTAGCAATCGCTCGCCACGGCCCGTAACACGTCCTCGAACTCGGACAAATCGACGAGTTGATTCATCTCGATGATTTCCACGTGATGTCGCGTCATGACGACGATTTCCGCTTCAGGCATGAAATCGTGCAATATCTCTAAAAATTGCTCGAGCGATTCCGGCTCTTGATAATGGAGCGACAGCGACAACAACCGAAATGGCTGGGCAATCCGATACGAATCTGTGAGCAAGCGGTCTTGCCATTTCTCTTGACGCAGATCACGCGTCGTCACAAACGGTGTCGCCGACCATTCAAGGAGCTGTCGTTCACGCTCGCTCAATTCCATTTTGGGTAGTCCAAACACGGTCCCATCGTGTGCTTGGTACCAGATGTAGTCTCCGGATGCATCTTCCGACCGATGGACAACGGTCGGGAAAATCGATTTAATACGATCATACGTAGTCAATACAATCACCTCTTCAAACAATGTATCATATTTCAGAACGGAGGCAGGCAGTTTGGACAGTCTACTAAAAATTTTCATCATGATCGCCATCGGGGCGACAATCGGGGGAGTCACGAACTTTCTCGCTATCAAAATGTTGTTTCGGCCCCATCATCCTAAATACATCGGGAAGATGAGAGTTCCGTTCACCCCAGGGTTGATCCCGAAACGTCGCGACGAATTGGCAACGAGCCTCGGGAAGACGGTCGTCAAGCACTTGTTGACGCCTGAAGGGATGCGTAAGCGCCTGCTCGATGAACAAGTCGGTAGTCATATTACCCACTTCGTGCAAGGTGAGGTTCGGACGATGCTTCGTTCAGACAAGACGATTCGTTCGCTCATCGAACCGCTCTATCCCGATGCGGAGACACGTGTGTTGGGAAAAGCGGATACGAAGCTCCGTCAAGAGCTCCGACTTGTCCTTGCGGATGTGAAGTCGCGTCAACTATATGAGCTTCTCGGTGAAGACGGGATGGACCGTGTCCGCGGCATCATCCCCGAAATCGTGGACGCCCTGCTCGTCAAGTCAGAAGAATACTTTTATTCGGCTGAAGGCGAGGCGCAACTTCGGCACATGGTCGACTCGTTCGTCCAACGTCGGCTTGGTTTCATCGCCGGGTTCGTTCAAAACTTGAATTTCGTCGAAATGATTCGTCCGGAGATTATCAATATCTTGCGAGGTGGCTCGACTCGGTCTGGCATGGCGACGATGATCACGCGCGAATTCGAGCGGTTCAGTGAACGCTCGGTCGATACACTGCTCGACGACCGATTAGAGGAACGGTTGATTGACGGTGTGACGACGGAAGTCGTCTCGCGTCTCCCGGTTGGGGAACTGCTCGATCGGACCGTCCACTCCTATACGCGGGACGTCGAAGACCGTGTCATCGAAGAACTCGTGCCGAACGGCGTGAGGCTCGTTATCACGCGTTTCACGGATCAAATGGAGACGGTCATGGATCGCCTGAAAATCGATCAAATCGTTCAAGAGCAAGTGAGCTCGCTCGATACCTCGTACCTCGAAGAGATCGTCCTTTCGATCTCAAAACGAGAGTTCCGGGCAATAACATGGCTTGGCGCCTTATTAGGTGGTATGATTGGATTGATTCAAGGGTTGATTGCCATCGTTTGATCGGCACGCCCTAATAGTTTTTAGGAGGACGTCACATGTCACAATCAAACTTGTACGATCATGCTTACCAATTGGAAAAAGCACTTCGCGATTCTGAGGAGTTCACAAATCTCTCTTCACTATACGACCGTGTCAATGCGGATGCAGAAGCGAACCAGTTATTCGCTGACTTCCGTGATATCCAAATGACGCTTCAACAGAAGCAAATGGAAGGCGAAGAAATCTCTGAACAAGAGATGATGGATGCGCAGACAAAAATGATGGGCGTTCAACAAAACGAATTGATCATGGAGCTCATGCAAGAAGAGCAACGCATGCATCAACTGGTCACAGAAGTGACGAAAATTATCATGAAGCCACTTGAAGAGCTCTACGCTCCGATGGTGAATGATAACGAAGTTCAATAACAGTGAAGCGGATGGCAATCGAGCCATCCGCTTTTTTGTTGCCTAGATTGTCACCCAATTCATGATAGCGCTTACATAAAGCGTGGTATACTCTATTTGTAGGTCATTTCACAAGAAAGGGTGGACGTCATGGTCACCTTGGTGATTTTAGCCGTCATGATCATCGGTTTTATCGGAGGTTGGCTCCGGGCCGACTTGGTCGCGCTGATTGGTCTCCTCTTGCTCGTTTTGACAAATCAACTGACACCGGTCGAAGCGATGGCCGGTTTTTCGAATTCGGTCGTGCTCATGATCGCCGGACTGTTCATTGTCGGTGCCGGGTTGTTTCACACCGGACTCGCCGAACGGTTAGGGGCCGCTCTCATCCCGTACGCGAAAGGGAGTGAAGTACGTCTCTTTCTCGTCCTCATGGTCACCGTGACGTTTCTGTCGAGCCTGATGTCGAACACGGGAACGGTCGCTTTGTTGATTCCGGTCGTGCTCGCCATGTCAAGGCAGATGGGTACGAGCCCGGCGAAATTGCTCATGCCGCTCGCCTTTTTCTCAAGCATCGGTGGGACGATGACACTTATCGGAACGCCACCGAACTTAGTCGCCGCGGAGACGCTCCGAGGGGCGGGGGAAACGCTTGGATTTTTTGCGCTCTTGCCGATCGGTCTCGTCGTGGCTGTGGTCGGACTGTTATATTTCTATGTCGTTGGGAACCGTCTGCTCGGGGCGGGGGATGTCCGTTCGTCGGCGGCTCATCCGTTGATGATACCGCAAGTAGCCGTCTATGCGCTGTCCATCACGAAAGGACACCGCCTCGTCGGTCAGACGCTTAGTGACGTCAAGTGGTCACGAGACGGCCTGGTCGTCGTCGGCGAACACCGAAAAGGAGTGGTCCATCGGTTTATCACGGCCCGAGCCGACACGGTGCTTACGGAAGGGCGTGTCCTCGTCAGTGGTGATGAGACGGATGTCCACCGCATCGCCCGACAAGAAGGATTGGTCGTCGAGCCGGTTAACGTCAAAGATGTGTACGGCAAAGAGTCGGGCGTCGCCGTTTTCACGATTCCGACCGACAGCCCGCTCGTCGGCCGCTGTTTGTCCGAGAGCCGGTTGCGCAATGAGTATCGATTGAACGTGCTTCAAGTCGTACGCCCGAACGAGGAAATCGCCATCACCCGATTGAAAGATGTGCCACTCGAACGAGGTGACATGCTTGTCGCCCAAGGGGAGTGGACCGACTTAGAGCGGGTCGGAAACGAGACACACCTCTTGCTTGCCAATGAGCATGTGACCGAAGTGGCCAATCGAGCCGTATCCGAACGTCATCAACTAGCAGCGGGATTGATCATGCTCGGAATGGTCACGCTCCTCGTGTTCGAGTGGGTCGACCCGACGGTAGCGGTATGGCTCGCGGCGCTCGCCATGGTGCTCACCGGAGCCGTCCGCCAAATGGACGTCGCGTATCAATCGATTCAATGGTCCTCGCTTCTTTTGATCGCAGCGATGATCCCGGTCGGCCAAGCGCTCGACAATGCTGGGATCATGGCGTGGCTCGTCACATGGATCAGTGAGTCGTTCGGGCAGTCTGGTCCGGTCTGGGTGCTCGTTGCGCTCTTCGTCGCGACGATGGTGCTGAGTCAAATCATCTCGAACACGGCGACGGCCGTCTTATTCGCTCCGCTCGCACTGTCGCTCGCCTCGGCACTCCAAGTCAGTCCCGTCCCGCTCGTCGTCGCCGTCGCCATCGCGGCCTCGCTCGCGTTCATGACACCATTCGGGTCACCGACGAACGCGATGGTGTTCGGCATCGGCGGCTACCGTTTCTTCGATTTCGTCAAAGTCGGCTTGCCGCTTCAGGTCGTGACAGCGGTCATCGCCATCTTCACGATTTTGTTCATCTTTCCGTTTTGAAGGAAATGTTGTTTGCTCTGCCGAATGTGTAAAAAAATGCTAAACGGTGAGGTGAGAGATGATGTGGAAACGCGTTGGGATGATTTTGGCTGTGTTCTTGCTTGCGGCCTGCTCGAATGAGAGCGAACAGCCGGCACCGACGCTCGGGGCGGACGCCAAAGTGGCCAAGGCGTACTTAGAGGAGCAAGGCTATGACGTCGTCTCTTATAAAGGGTATAGAACGTCGAGCTTTGAAAATGCAGATCTGCTTGAGTTGCCAACGCAAAGTACGTGGCAAGTCCAGATGACGCCGCCGGATGACTATATTGGACGTGACATTCGACATGAGAACTTCATCGTCCGCAACCATCCGCTCGATGAAGTCGCAGAACTCGGCCAGACGAACGTCTCGGTCATGATGGTGGACGGCGAGATCATCGGCGGGACGTCATATCCGGATTCGGCCGAGCCGCTTACCGGAGCGAGCTATTCACTCGATGGGAAGACGGCGGAAGAGCTGCATCCCGATTACATGGAGTGGCGCAGCGAGTGGGAAGCCAAATATAGCGAATGAACAAGCGCCTCGGGAATCCCGAGGCGCTTCTGTTATGAGGCCGTGCCTTTCAGTTTTCCTGGCAGTTTACAGCGCTCGAAGTAGATGAGTTGGCCGCGATGTGCGATGCGGGCCCCTTTATGGAGGTGCCCGGCTTCCTCGAGCATCGCGAGGCCTTTCGATTTCGCCTCGTCATCGCTTGCCGCGGTAAATGAATCGTTCAAGACGACCGTGCCGTCGTTCTCGAACGCCGTGATCG
Organism: Exiguobacterium mexicanum; assembly: GCF_005960665.1. Lineage (GTDB taxonomy): Bacteria > Bacillota > Bacilli > Exiguobacteriales > Exiguobacteriaceae > Exiguobacterium > Exiguobacterium mexicanum_A. Next base: position 2,048,062 of record NZ_CP040676.1, on the reverse strand, counting down.
TATACTGTTCCATCCGTTCGCCCCCTTTGCTTCCATTGTACTGAATGACCATTCATTCTTCAAGCGAAGGTTTCGTCAGCTCCTCGAACGTGAGCTGACGGGCCGTTTCGATACGCGGAATCAACTCCGAGACCGTCATCCCAATCAAGCGGACCGGTTCGGTGATCGCCATCTCGTCGAACAGACGGCGGGCGAGTCGCTTAATCTCGTCATGGTCATGCGTCGGATGGTTCAATTTGATTTGATGGCTCCGGGCTTGGAACTCGCTCGTCTTAATTTTGATTGTCACCGTCTGACAACTGAGTTCGCGGCGGTCGAGCTGGAGTAGCACGTCTTCGATTTCCGGGATGACGCGTTCATACACTTCTTCAGGATCATCAAGGTCGAACGCGAACGTCGTCTCGGAGCCGATCGATTTTCGTTCCCGGGTCGGGACGACGGGGCGGCTATCCCGACCGTGGGCGAGCTCATATAACTGATTTCCCCGGTCGTGGCCGAAGATGGCCTTCAACTGCTCGGGGCGGGTGCCTTGCAAGTCGGCGATTGTATGGTAGTCGTGCTTGAACAACGTCTGGGCGGTCACTTTGCCGACCCCGTGCATCGTCGTGATCGGGAGCGGGGCGAGGAACGCCTCGACATCATCCGCCTCGACGACCGTCAGTCCGTTCGGTTTGTTGAATCCTGAGGCGATCTTGGCGACAAACTTCGACGGGGCGACCCCGGCTGAAGCGGTCAGTCCGGTCCGGCGTTTGATTTCCCCAAGGATGTAGCGCGCGATATAAGGGCCGGACGTGCTCATGAGCGTATTCTCCGTCACGTCCAAGTACGCCTCGTCGAGCGAGAGCGGTTCGACGAGCGGCGTGATCGATTTGAAAATGGCCATCACTTGTTGGCTGACGTGCCGATAGACGTGAAACCGCGGTTTGACGAACGTCGCCTGCGGACAGAGTGCGAACGCCCGCCGTGAGGACATGGCGCTGTGCACGCCGTATTTTCTCGCCTCATACGAACAAGTGGCGACCACCCCACGGCTGTGAGGGGCGCCACCGACGATGACCGGTTTATCTCGTAAGTCGGGGCGGTCGCGTTGTTCGACCGAGGCGTAAAACGCGTCCATATCGACATGGATGATCAATCGTTCCATGAACATCACCTTTCTGTATCATCTGCTCCTTTCAGTATACCGAACTTTTGTTCGTTTTTTGCTAGTTTTGCTTATTTCGTTTGTTGCGCTGTTTATCTAACTTTTCTTGGCTACGGATTTGATTCGGGAATTGCAGGAGCGACCCAATCCAATTTTTTTGCTTTAACCAGAAATAGATCAAAACCGTAAAGCCGATGATCATAAGCCAGGCGAACAAATAGCCGAGCGGCCACTCGAGCTCGGGCATTTGTTTGAAATTCATGCCCCAGACCGCACCGAACGCGACGACGGGCGTCGTCAAGGCCGTGAAAACGGTGAGCGCCTTCATGATCTCGTTGCCACGGAAGTTTGATAACGTCGCAGCCAAATCGGTCATCGCGATGACGTCTTCTTGGTAATGTTCGATCAACGTTAGAAGACGATTGACGCGATATTTGGCGAGACGATACGCTTTCAATTCGTTTAAGTCCATGTCGAGAAACGCCTCGCGCCCGGCCATGAGCAGTTCGCGGTACGGGACGACAGTGTCAGACCATCGTTCAATCTCGCTGCGGAGCCCGAAAATCTCATTCATAAATTCGGGCGGGACTTGCCCGCTCATCTCGCGTTGGGTCATCATCAAGCGTTCTTCATACTCATCGATGCCGTGGAAATAATAGTCCATCTTTTCAGAGAGCAGGTCATAGAACGCCTCGATTGGCGAGTCGTACTGCTTCGGGGCCACTGTCTCGCAATACAGCTCATCGAATCCGATTGTCCATAAAAAGTCCCGGGTCACGAAATAGTGCCCGATTTTTTGTGGTTCGCGTCCCAACTGTTCATAATCGAGCGTGAGCGATCCGTACATATAATCGCGTTCGACGATGATTTTTGTCACTTTCGCCGTCGTCAATTGTTCGAGCCAATACGTGTACGCTTCCTCATAGTGATTGTCGACCTGTACGATTTCTTCGGGTCGTGTATACCATTTCCAACTCATCTTCCATTCCCCCAATCTCCTTCTCCCTCAAGTATTCCCGCTTTCCTAAGAAAGTTGGCATCTCACGTGAACTTTCGTTAAGATGAAGGTACTGACAAGAAGAGAGGTGCTTTTTTTGACGACTACTAAAATCGGGCAGCTCAAAGTGGGCGACACGTTGAACCAATATGTGATGATTAAACAATCGTATCGAGGACTCGCCGGGAACGGCAAACCATATTTGACGCTCATCCTATGCGACGAGAGCGGGGAGATTGAGACGAAAGTATGGGACAGTGCCGATACGGAAAAATATGCGACGAAAAAGATTGTCCATGCTTCCGGGGAAGTGATGGACTACCGTGGCCGGACCCAGTTGAAGTTGAAACAAATCTCCATCATCGAAGGTGAGACGGACATCGCGCCATACGTGCGCTCGGCCCCAGTGCCGAAGTCAGAACTCGAGACGGGGATTCGCGGCTATATCGATGCGATCGGACACGCGGGCATGCGTGAGCTCGTGACTGCGCTCGTCGACCGGAACGAAGGCGCTTACTTCACGTATCCGGCTGCGGTGCGACACCACCATGCGGTCTATTCGGGCCTTGCGTTCCATGTCTTGTCGATGCTGAAACTCGCTGAAACGATGTGTGACTTGTACCCGCAATTGAATCGTGATTTGCTCGTCTCAGGTGTCGTGCTCCACGACTTGGCGAAAGTGATCGAGTTGTCGGATGCGATCACGCCGGAGTATACGCTTGAAGGGAAACTGCTCGGCCACTTGTCGCTCATGGCGTCTGAAATCGAGGTCGTGGCCCGAGAACTCGGGACCGACCGCGAAGTCGTGACGTTGCTCCAACATCTCGTCCTCAGTCATCACGGGAAACCGGAGTGGGGATCGGCGAACGCGCCACAGCTCCCGGAAGCTGAGATGTTGTTCTTCATCGACAATATCGATGCCCGGATGAACATGTTCGAGAAGGCGTTCGAGGGGATCGAACCCGGAGCGTTCACTGAGCGGGTCATGGCACTCGATAACCGTGCGTTTTATAAACCGAAGCTATGAAGGCATACAAAAAAGACGTCCCGCGGGACGTCTTTTGCTTATTGCTCGGTCGATTCTTCGGCCGGTGCTTCTTCTGTACCTTCTTCTGACGCTTTGATGGCGTCTTTCACAGCGTCGAACTGTGTTGAAGCTTTCGCATCTTTCACGTCGACGTTATATTTCTCGATCAACTCGGCGTAGATCTTGTTCGCGTCGACAGAGGCTGCTTTTTCAGTTGCCAATTCTTCACGGATGCGATCTTTCTCGTCTTCGAGTTTAAGATCTTTTTCTTTACGATCCATGACTTTGATGACGTGGAAACCGAATTGTGATTGGACCGGCTCAGAGACTTTTCCGACCACGTCTTCTTGGAACGCGTATTCTTCAAACTCTGGGACCATGGCGCCGGCTGAGAAGTAACCGAGGTCGCCACCTTTTTCACCAGAACCTGTGTCTGTCGATTTCTCTTTCGCGACGTCTGCGAAGTCGGCGCCATCGTTCAATTCTTTGATGATCGCTTGGGCTTCTTCTTCTGTCTCAACGAGGATGTGGCTCGCTTTGACTTCGACGTTCTCTTTCGCGAATTGTGCCTCGATGTCTTCGTCCGTCACTTCGACGAGTTCTGACTTCGCTGCATCGACGAGCATTTGTCCGCGGAGCGCTTCTTTGAACTCGTCCGTGTCAGTCATACCGGCTTGTTGAATCGCTTGCTCGAACTCTTCTTTCGAGTTGAACTGCTCTTCAGTCTTGCTGAACTCTTCGTCAACTTTGTCTTGTTCGACTTTGTCGCCGTATTCTTTTTCAAGCAACTCGTTCATCGTTTCTTGGAAAGCTAGTTGTGGGACCATACGGTCGTAGCTCATGTCCGCGATCTCGCCGCGTGTCACTTCGCCGCCTTCAAAGGAAACAACTTCTGAGTTGTCCGAAGACCCGCCGTTTGTCGCCGCATATGTGCCGCCGACACCGATGAGAAGTGCAATCGCTGATGCGCCGACGAGGGCGCCTGTTGAAAACTTCTTGTTTTGTTTGTTCGGTTCGTTCGTCATTCCGTTTGACATATATTCCACCCCTAAAAATCTATAAGTTTCTAAATCCGACTATACCACATTTTGTTAATGATAACAGCTGTTCTCTTGCCTGTGTAGTATCATAGCACAGAAACGTGTCGTATAATGATGAAAGAGAATGTGAAATGATGGGGTGGAGAACGTGTCGTTAGAAGAGAAAATCAATCAATTATCGTTTCAAATGGAACTGTTGCTCGGGGCGGTCGATTGGTCGGAGCGGCCCTTTGAACATGAGGTGCTCAAGGCGAATCTGACACGGCAAGAAGTCGTCGCGTTTTTCGCGCTGCTTGATGATATCCGAGAACGACAAAACGAGCAAGCGCGCTACGGTCTGTCGTCCGTAGAGCCTTTGCTCGTTCATTTCGTCGGCATGCTTCATCCTCATTTAGAGGCCGAGACGATTCTCGAGGCGTGCGTGCGCCAAGGAATGGCGCTAGACGTCACGGAACCGCTGTATCGGCAGGTCAAGCTTCTTTACTGATCTCGTCATCCTCAGGGCGACGTCCGGCTTCTTCTGTGATCATCTTCGACGTTTCAGCGAAGATGTCCATGAAGTTGTCGCCATACAAGCGGCGAACGATCGCGGTGATGTCCGTCAAGTCCGGGAATTTCCCGTACAATTCTTGGAGCGGGAGGGAGGCGCGGAAGACGCCGTTCTCTTCCGGATCGAACGCATGAATCGTCTCGAGCAAGAGCGCTTCACCTTCAGGCGTCAATTGGACGTACGTGTTTCGTTTGTCCGTCTCCTTTTTCAAGAACGTGAGTAAACCGCGGTCTTCGAGTTTCTTCGAGAAGTTGAACGCCGTCGATACGTGCATAACCCCGTATTTGGCGATCTCTGAGATCGAGGCGCCGCCGAGGGCGTGAGCGATCCATAAAATATGGTGTTCGTTAATGTTCAAATCGAACGGCTTGATCCAATTCTGCCAGTCTTTCTCGACCGTCTTCCACAATGCCTTACTAAGTTGAATGATTTTATGACTATAGAGCATGGCCTCAGGGCCAGTGAATTCTTTTTCATGTTCCATGTCGATCCATCCTTTCCGGATACAATGTGACTAAAACGACGGGCGATGACAACAGACCGGTCAGTTGGTCTTTTCCGCTTTCGCTTCGGTCATGTCTGACTGTACGTTCGAAAGCTCGTCTAGGTTTCCTTGGATCCGCTCGATTGAAGGCTGAATGTCTTGTTGATAACGTTCGACTTCGGCTTTCACTTGATCCGTCAATTCTTTCCCTTGCAATTTACCGGCCGCGGCCACTTGCGACGCGTCCTTGGCAACTTTTTGGAATTGTTCTTTCAACGTAGTGATTGTGGACGCCCGGTGTTGATTGGCCGCGGCGTCATTTGCCGTTCCACGGGCGATTTTCTTCACGGTCGCAACCCCTAAAAACGCTACGACGAAGCCAAATGCAACCCACTCTCGACGATTGTGACTCGACAATACATTCCCCTCCTCAAGCACACTGATGCTACAATACATTCTTTTCATATTATTTTACCAAAAAAGAGTGATTAAAAACCTATATCTTAAATAAAAATTTTCAGAACATTCAATTTTGACCGAAAAATCATTTTATTTTAAACTATGGGTAAAGGAAGGTGACCTCCAGTGAACATGCAAAAGCGTTGGGTTGATGACATGCTAGACCTGTATAACGCGGCCAAGCGACGGGGAGATGACCCTTGGGCACAGACAATATTGGAAGCACTCGAGGCGGGATATGAAGCGTCGGAACAGAATGAACAGACGCGTAAACAAACTTTGCTTGAAAAGCGACTCGTTGAAATAGACGCCCGTCTAAATTTGTTAAGAAAAGAATTCGAACAAGCGGAATCTGTCAAATCGCGGCAACAGTTGTACGAGCAAGCGATTAAATTACAAGTCGAACGGGCCCAAATCGAGGAAGAGCGGAAACGTCATCTCGATTCGATCAATTCGTCATAAGGGCACATAAGACAATGGACCGGTCGCTCCAGGAGCGGCGGTCCATTTTTTCATAGCTTCGCTTTGATGCCGGCAGCGATGGCTTGCATGTCTTCAGTGGAGTAATCGTCTTGGTGCGTCTCCCATTTTGCGTCAAATCCATCTGTCTCGCCATAGCGTGGCAACAGATGCATATGGAAATGGTAAACCGTTTGTCCGGCGATTGCTTCGGCGTTCGATAGGATGTTCATGCCGATCGCACCCGTCTCGCGCTGGATGGCGTTTGCGATAGAAGGCACGGCTTGGAAGACGTCCCGGGCGACGTCGGCTGGCAGTTCATAAATGTTTCGGGCGTGATGTTTTGGGATGACGAGCGTATGGCCTTTCGTGACCTGCGAGATATCGAGGAACGCGACGACGGCGTCGTCCTCGTATACCTTATAAGAAGGAATCTCGTTCTGGACGATTTTACAAAAAATACAGTTGGCTTCAGTGTGCATGTGGGTTCCTCCATTCGTAAATGACTATTCCACTTCATCATAACATGGAAATTCAGGCGGAAGAATGATTGTCCGGGAGGATGAATCGTCTTAGACTAGAAACAACAGCAATCAAGAGAGGAAGTAAACGGATGGCGTATGTACGATCGAAAAAAACGGTACGGCGGAGGCGAATCTATTATGTCCTCCTTGCGACAATCGTGCTCGGGCTGATCGCCGGGGCCGTCTATCGCTGGGGATATCAACCGGCAGCAGCCAATGACAAGACTCATGTCCGGTTCAAAGAGGCGCTGTTGAACGAGGACGTCAGCTTCTTCCAGGAGAACGTCGAGTATGAATCGGAACCGCTGACGCGAGCCGAGGCGCTCCGCTTCATGGGCTGGTTGAATGAAGAGAAAACGATTCGGGGCGAGGCCATCTCGGAAGTAGCGCGGGACCGCGCCGACCGGGAGCAAGGTATGGAGACGGATGGGTTGTTCCGGCTCGTCGATACGGGGGCAGGACGGTTTGGTTTCTCGGACTATCGGATTGAATTGTTGCCGAAGACGCTCGTTGTGACATCGGACGTACCGTTGACGAACGTGTGGGTGGACGGTGCACAAGTCGGTCGAATTGATGAGGGGGGCGGTGAGGTGGAGCTCGAGCGTATGCCGGGTCGTTATGACGTGAAAGCCGTCGCTGTCATCGATGGGTCGACGGTGACCGAGACTGAGGTCGTGACGCTGACAGAAGACGATGACTTGGCGTTTGCCTTGTTGCCGGAACAAGCTGAGACCGTCGCCGGGCAGTTCGATCTTGATCGGGCCGAGTTGATTGAAATCGAAGTCGAAGCTCAGACAGGTCACTCGATTGAGACGATCGAAGGGCTGATGAACAAACGGGAACAAACCGTCCTCGATGAGATTGGTGAACCGATGGAGCGAGGGGACGTTTGGCGCTATGAGGGGATGGAGTTACGGTTTGTTGACGGGCGCGTCGAACGCATCGACATCGATTTACAGAAGCGGCCGGATGACCTCATTGCGCTTTTAGGTGAACCGAACGAGCGAGTCGAAACGGACCTCGGTGTCGAATGGCGCTACGACCGGACGTTGCTCGAGTCGATTTTCACGTTTTTGCGTTTGGAGAGCGAGAAACGATTCATCGAGCGGGATGAGGCCCTCTATCTCATCCTCACATGACAAAAAACGGGACCCTCGGCTAAACTGTACCCTGAGTAGTAGACACTAAAAAAAAGTCTACTGCTCAGGGTTTTTGTGTACACTGGACTAAATCATATTGGGAGTGAATTCGAGTGTCGAAGAAGATATTTACGTCAAAAGAAATAGATGCGCTAGCCGCAAATCCTTACGTTAAATCTGTGAGCCCGAAAGGGATCACGTATACCGATGAGTTTAAGGAACTTTTTATAGCACAGACGTTGGAAGGAAAGTTCCCTGTGGAAATCTTCCGGGGATGTGGATTCGATGTGGAGGTACTCGGTGAACGGCGTATGAGTTCTTGTAAAAATCGTTGGACACGAGCTTACCGAAAAGATGGGGTAATGGGGCTGCGCGATACACGATCAAGTAATTCAGGACGTTGGAGAGATAAAGAGCTGTCGACAGAAGAACGGTACGCGAAGCTCGAGGCCGAAAACAAACTGTTGAAAGCAGAGGTCGAACTATTAAAGGAGATCCGCCTGGCGGAAGGGAGAGGAAAGCTGGACTTAACGCATCGCAAAAGTATGAGCTGATTCAAGGTGTCATCATCAAGCACAAAATGAAGGGGATGGTCAGCCATCTCTGCCAGGTGGCCGGGGTGTCACGTCAGGGATACCACGCCTATTTCTCGGAACGGAGGAGACAGACCAGACAGGAGCGCGAATCGAAAGACGTGGCTCTTCGTGACCTCGTTCTGAAGGCGTTCCACTTCAAGAAGCGCAAGAAGGGTGCTAGGCAGATCAAGATGGTGCTGTCTGGTCATTTCGGTGTGACGATGAACCTGAAGTGTATCCGACGTATCATGCGGAAATACAACATCGTGTGTCCAATCCGCAAGGCGAAGCCATACAAACGGCTCATTAAGGCGACGGCCGAGCACCGGGTGGTGCCGAATCGCCTCAAACGCGAATTCAAACAGGGCACTCCCTACAAGGTGCTTCTCACCGATATCACCTACATATTTTACGGGAACGGTAAGCGAGCCTATCTTTCGACCATCGTGGACGGTTCGACCAATGAGGTACTGGCGCATCAACTCTCTGAGAACATCAATCTCGACATTGTATTGGATACGTTGAAGCGTTTACGGAAGAACCGGAGGATTCGCTTGGACAAGGACGCATTCATCCATTCAGATCAAGGAGGGCACTACACGAGCCCGACCTATCAGAAAGAGGTGAAGCGTATGAAGCTAGGTCAATCCATGTCCCGACGGGGCAACTGTTGGGATAACGCTGTCCAGGAATCATTCTTTGGACATTTCAAGGATATCGTCGAGTTAAAGGCCTGTACCACGTTCGATTCACTACAGCGTGAAATCCGAAAAACCATTAACTATTACAACCATCATCGTTATCAATGGAACATGAAAAAGATGACTCCCGTACAGTACAGGAATCATCTCCTTGAATCAGCATAAGTTTTTTTATTAATGTCCTTTACAAGGGGTACAGATTAGGCGAGGGTCCCGTTTTTCTAGCACTGGATTAGCGCTTTTTGTTCATTGACTTCATAACGAACGATACGATCAAGATCAAGATAATCGCACCGAGAAGTGCTGGAATAATCGCGATGCCGCCAACTGCAGGACCGAAGTCTCCGAAGATGAGGCCACCGAGCCAAGCACCGATGATACCGGCAATGATGTTCCCGATGACGCCACCTGGTACATCCTTACCTAAAATAAGACCTGCTAACCAACCGATAATACCCCCGACGATTAAAGTGATAATCCAACCCATAAAAACATTCTCCTTTCTGTTTTGTCCATTGTTCTTCCTAACAATTTTATGGAACAATGGAAGTAATGAATAAGTTTTAAAATGCCTTACAGTTCAGATTATTCCCATGTGACAGCTTTTAAAACATATATCACGAAAAAAAGTTGAAAATGAGGGGTGGAGTTTTCATGTTGCACGTCGACCAGTTGAACGGCGGTTATATAGGTAAACAAGTGTTACACGATGTTTCGTTTGAAGTGAAAAAAGGTGAGCTCGTGGGGCTCATAGGGCTAAACGGCGCCGGGAAATCGACGACGATCAAACATATTTTAGGATTGCTTGATCCGATTTCGGGATCGGTCGAAGTCGATAGTGAGACACTCGCTTCTTCGGAAAATAACTATCGTAAGAAAATAAGTTATATACCCGAGACCCCTATTTTATACGACACATTGACGTTGCGTGAACATTTGACGCTAATCGGGAAAGCGTATGACATCGACGAGGCCGACCTGAAAATCCGGACCGAAAGATTGTCCCGAGATATGCGGATGGAGAAGCAATTGGACTGGTTTCCGTCCGTTTTTTCAAAAGGAATGCGGCAAAAAGCGATGATCCTCTGTGCACTCGTGACAAAGACGCCGCTCCTCATCGTCGATGAGCCGTTCGTCGGACTCGATCCACTCGCGATTCGTCAACTATTGAGATTGTTTGATGAGTATAAGGAAGATTGCGCCATCTTGATGTCGACCCACATCTTGGAGACGGCGGAACGTCACTGCGACCGCTTCGTTTTCTTGCACCAGGGGTCGGTCATCGCGACCGGTACGGCGGCGCAGTTGCGCGAGACATATGGTCTTCGTCCGGACGCCACGCTCGATGACATTTATGTCGAGGCGATTGATGCCGAGGAGCGGAAGCAATGAACGTGTTCAAACAACGATTTGGCGTCTGGGTGGAGGACGTCGTGAAATACAGCCGGTACGTGGCGAACGGCGGTTTGTTGTTCACACTTTATTTCACGCTCATTTACGGAGCGTTCGTTTACAACCAGTTCTTGACGGACTTGGACCCGGCATTCCCGAGTGAATGGATTGTGGCGCTCCTCTGGTTGCTTCTGCCGCTCGGGCATCGCCCCCGCACATTGATTCAAGAAGCGGACCAAGTCTTCTTATTGCCGCGACTCGGTGAGATGCAAACGTTCATGAACGGCGTTCGACTATTCAACGTCGTCTTCGCTGCCGTCCGTGCCGTCCTCATCATGCTCGTCGTGTTGCCGTTGCTCGTCCGGACGCAAGCGCTCACCTCGGTCGAAGTCGGGGCCATCATCGCGACGAGTGTCCTGATCTCGGTGGCGGGGCGGCTCGCCAAGTTGGAGGGGGTCAAATATGTCGTCTTGCCGAGCGCGCTCGCCAGCGGCTTTCTCATCCTGTTTGGTGTGCCGATGTTGACACCGGTGCCGGCGCTCATCCCATTCATCTTGCTCCACGTGCGACGAAATCGACGCATCCCGCTGTTCGATTGGCTCTTGCTTGAAGAGAAGAGCAAAGCCCAGTTCAACCGGGTCGTCAGTTGGTTCGTCGATGTCCCGGCGATGCGGGAAGATGTGCGGGAACGATCGCTCATCGTCAGCCTGCTCGAGCGCTCGGTCTTGAAACGGGCCGATGCGGCACGGTACGTCTATGGCCTCCGGGTCATGCGCTCGAACGACTCGCTCGATCTCGTGTTGCGTCTTTCCGCCGTCGCGCTCGTCGTCATGTGGCTCTCGGGCGGGTGGTACGTCGGGTTGGTCGTCCCGCTTTTCGTCGGGTTGACTGCCTTGCAACTCGTCCCATTGTTTAAACGACTCGACACGGTGTCGATGGCGTCGTGGTTGCCGATCACACGTGCCGAGCGGCTCGTCGCCTATAAATGGTGGGCGACACGGCTGTTGTTCGCGCAAATGCTCGCCCTTGGCGCGGCTTCGCTCATGTTCGGGGCGACGTGGGACGCGCTCGTCGGTCTCGTGCTCGCATATATGGTCGTCCGGTACTATTTGAGCCAACTGACATGAAACAGGGACACCCGCTTTGGGTGTCCCTGACTGTTGTCGTTATTTCTTCGGTGACATGACCGATACACTCGACCCGAGAATTTTCGGGAGGCGTGCCGGAGTTTCAGGTTCTGTCTCGACTTCACCGTATGCGGATACACCGTGCTCGGCGATGTCGAGGCCGATATCTTCTTGTTCTTCCGTGACACGAAGACCGATCGTGACGTCGAGCAATTTCAAGAAGGCGTAGCTACCGCCACCAGCGATGACCATTGCAATCAAGACGCCGAGTGCTTGAACACCGAGTTGACCCAAGCCGCCGCCGTAGAAGAGGCCGGCCGAACCGATGCCTGTGATCTCGACCAAGCGAGGCGAGGCGAAGAATCCGAGCGCGAGCGTCCCGATGATTCCGGCGACCCCGTGTACCGAGAAAGCACAGAGCGGGTCATCGATATATTTTGCCATGAGGATGCTCGTACCGTATGTGGCGATTGAAGCGACGGCACCGATGACGACGGCGGCCCATGGTTCGACGAAGGCACAGGCAGCAGTGATCGCGACGAGCGCCCCGAGCACACCGTTGACGATTGTCGGGATGTCCGCTGTCTTCTTATGCATCATGACGATGGCGAGGGCGCCGAGGGCACCGGCAGCCGTGGCGAGCATCGTCGTAAGAGCGACGTAACCGAAGAATCCATCTGCGACCGACATCGTCGACCCGGCATTGAATCCGAACCAGCAGAGCCAGAGCACGAGTCCACCGACGACCGTCAAGACGTGGTTGTGACCGGCGAGTGATTCGGTTTTACGACGTGGTTTCAAGATGATCGTGGCCATGAGGGCGGCCATTCCGCCTTGAAGGTGGACGACGGCCGAACCGGCGAAGTCTTGCATGCCCATCGATCCGAGGAGTCCACCGGCCCATACGGAGCGGGCGACGATCGGATAGAGGATGGCGACGAAGAAGATACCGAACAAGACGTACGCGGAAAGTTTGGCCCGCTCTGCGAAACCGCCCCAGGCGATGGCGAGTGCGACAGCGACGAACGACAACTGGAACAAGAATTTGATGTCGATCGAGACGTTGGCCCAATCAAGGCTCGTGAACGATCCGTTCATGAAGAATCCTTCCGTCCCGAACCAGCGGGTCCCGTCCCCGAAGGAGAGGCCGAAGCCGACGGCCCAAAAGGCGAGTGCCGCCACAGAGAGGCTGATGATTTGTTTGACTGCGACGTGCCCGGCGTTTTTAGCCCGGAGCGTCCCCGTCTCGAGCAAGCCAAAACCAAGTTGCATCGTTAAGACGAGCAGTGCAGCGATGAGTACGAACAGCGTGTCCATATAATATAAGATGTCTTCCATGTTGCGATTCCTCCTTTTTGCGATTGATGATTCAAAAGTTGTTTTCAGTGTAAGACGAAAAAATCGACTTGGATTGCAATTTGTCAGATTATCTGACATAGTTTTTTTATGAAGGAGGAGGACGAGGGATGGACTATAAGTCGAAGAAAGTAATCGGGATGGGCGTCATCACTGAGCTGACAGGACTTTCGGAGCGACAAGTCCGTTATTATGAAGCGAAAGGGCTCGTCTTTCCGGATCGGACAAAAGGTGGGTCACGTAAATATTCCTTCCATGACGTCGAGCGATTGGTCGATATAGCGTCGAAACTTGAGGATGGTTGGCGAATTCAAGACATCAAAGAGCGCGAGAAGCGTCTGTCGTCGAAACAGCGTGACGATTTGATTCGAGGTCAGCTCAATTCAGCCTTCCGCACGTATCCGACAAAGAAATGACACAAAGAAAACACAATGAAAATGCTTCACATTAGCATTATTCTAATTAATTTCTGTATAATGTTTTTGAGTTCACATACCTATAGAAGAAGAGTGTAGGAGAATTATAGAGGGGAATGACGCGACGTATGAACGATACTATTTTGAAGGCGTTTCGAGGAGAGGCGACAGACTATGTGCCCGTCTGGTACATGCGCCAAGCCGGACGCTACCAACCAGAATATCGTGAGATCAAAAAAACGAGGACACTATTTGAGATCACGCATGATGCCGAGCTGTGTGCCTACGTGACAGAGCTCCCGGTGAAACAACTTGGAGTCGACGCGGCCATTCTGTATAAAGACATCATGACGCCACTCCCGTCGATGGGCGTCGATGTGGAAATCAAGAGCGGCATCGGTCCGGTCATTGATAACCCATACCGGACGATGGCAGATGTGGAGCGTTTGAAACCGCTCAATCCGGAAGACATCTCGTACGTGTTCGAGACGATCCGTTTGCTTCGGGAACGTTTGGAAGTTCCGCTCATCGGATTCTCAGGCGCACCGTTCACGCTCGCGAGCTACATGATTGAAGGTGGTCCTTCGAAGAGCTACCACCGAACGAAAGCACTCATGTACGCCGAGCCGGACGTGTGGAACGCGCTTATGGAGAAACTGGGCGACATGGTCATCACATATGCGACGGCGCAGGCAGAAGCCGGGATCCAGGCGTTCCAATTGTTCGACTCATGGGTCGGGACGCTCAGCCGTAAGGATTATGTCCGTTATATCAAACCGACGACAGAACGGATCTTCACCGAGTTGCGCAAGCTCGACATCCCGCTCATCATGCACGGTGTCGGAGCGAGCCATCTCGTCGAAGAGTGGCAAGACCAGCCGCTCGACGTCGTCGGACTCGACTGGCGCCTATCGATTCAAGATGCGCGCGACCGCGGCATCACGAAAGCGGTCCAAGGTAACCTTGACCCGTCATTCTTGTTGGCCCCGTGGCCGGTCATCGAAGCGAAAGTGAAAGAAATCCTCGACGAGGGGATGAAACAACCTGGATACGTCTTCAACTTGGGACATGGGGTGTTCCCGGAAGTCGATCCGTCCGTTCTCGTCAAATTGACAGCATTTATCCATGACTACTCACGTGAAAAAATGGGAGGCAAATCATTATGAAAACCGTCGGATTACTCGTAATGGCTTATGGGACACCATACAAACCTGAAGATATCGAGCGCTACTACACACACATCCGCTATGGCCGTAAACCATCACCGGAAGCACTCCAAGACTTGACGGAGCGCTATGAGGCCATCGGAGGCGTGTCACCGCTCGCGAAAATCACGATCGACCAAGCGGAGACGCTCCGTGACATCTTGAACGAGCGTCACGCCGGTGAGATCGACTTCAAACTCTACATCGGGCTTAAGCACATCGAACCGTTCGTAGAAGATGCGGTCGCGCAAATGGCGAACGACGGCATCAAAGAAGCGGTGTCGGTCGTATTGGCTCCGCACTACTCGTCATACAGCGTCAAGTCGTACAACGGGCGGGCGCATGAAGAAGCCGCGAAATACGGCATCGAGATCCGTTCGGTCGAATCGTGGTACGATGAGCCGAAATTCATCAACTGGTGGGCGGAAGCGATCAAAGCGACGTTTGCGAACTTGCCGGTACCGGCCGAGAAGGCATGCTTGATCGTCTCGGCACACAGTCTCCCAGAGAAGATTTTGGCAGGCGGCGACCCGTATCCGGATCAATTGAAAGAGACGGCGGATAAAATCGCCCAAGCGGCGGGCGTACCGAACTATGAGGTCGGTTGGCAGTCAGAGGGCAACACGCCTGACCCGTGGATCGGACCGGACGTCCAAGATTTGACGGCTGAACTTTATGAAAAGCATGGTTATGAGGCGTTCGTCTATACGCCGGTCGGATTCGTCGCGGATCATCTCGAGGTGCTCTTCGATAACGACGTGGAATGTAAAGTCGTTTGTGACCGCCTAGGCGTCCACTATGCACGTCCAAACATGCCAAACGCGGAGCGTAGCTTCATTGAAGCCATCGCCGATCGAATGGAAAGCGTGATTGTACATCATGCGTAATGTAACGATTGTCGGTGGTGGGATCACAGGTCTCACCGCCGCTTTTTATGCCGAGCGTTATTTGCCGGAAGACGTCACCATCAAGCTCGTCGAAGCGAGCGGCCGTTTAGGTGGAAAAATCGATACGTTCGAGACCGGGGAATTTGCGGTCGAACGAGGGCCGGATTCGTATGTGTTCCGGAAAACGGCGATGACCGACTTGATTCATGAGGTCGGGCTCGGCGATGAGATCGTCCGGAACGGCGTCGGCCAAGCGTACGTGCTCCATCATGACGGATTACATCCGATTCCGAAGCAGACGGTCATGGGCATTCCGCTCGACGTCGATGCGTTCAAGGATACGACACTCTTGTCCGAGGAAGAACACGCCACGCTTCGGAAGATGCTGTTGTCGCCCCCGGACGTCGAAGCGCCGAAGACGGACGTCTCGCTCGGGCTTTATTTACGCGAGCGCGTCGGGGACCCGATCGTCGACCGGTTGATCGAGCCGCTTCTTTCCGGGATTTATGCGGGAGATATCGATCAGATGAGTGCGTTGTCGACGTTCCCGCAATTTATCGAAGGCGAGAAGAAATACGGCAACTTGTATGAGGGAATGCGTCACCTTCGTCCCGAGCAGCGGGTCGCTGAAGTCGGGGCGAAGAAAGTCGGACAGTTCGCTTCACTCAAACGAGGGTTGAAGTCGCTCACCGACCGTCTAGCCGAACGGCTAGAGCGCACTGAAATCGTCTTGAACTGTTCGGTCGAACAAGTCGAGGAGATTGAGGGCGGCTATCGCCTGCTGACGAACCGTGGGGATATCGAGTCCGATCACCTCATCTTGACGGTCCCGCCCCGGCTCATCCGCCAGTTCTTGCCGAAAGTCGACAGCGATTTTCTCGCGGACATGAAGCCGCACGCGACGGCGACGTGCTCGCTCGTGTTTAAACAAGACGATATCGAGCTGCCGTTCGTCGGGACAGGTTTCGTCACGAGCCAAGAGGCGGACGTGACGATCACCGCGTGCACGTTCATCGACCAAAAATGGCCGCACGCCGTGCCGGAAGGGTATCACGTCCTGCGCGTCTTTCTCGGACGACCGGGCGCCGATGACATCGTCGATGCGTCTGATGACGAGATTGTGACGACCGCACTTCGGGACCTTGGCGGCTTGATGACGATTAAAGCAGCCCCGCTCGAGACGGTCGTCAGCCGGCTCCGGGACGGGCTGCCGCCATACGCCGTCTTCCATTCCGACCGGGTCCGCGCGCTACGCGCCGAGATGGGCCGCGTCTATCCAGGCATCCTGCTCGCGGGCATCGCCTACGACGGGATCGGCATGCCGGACTGCATCAAGAGCGTCCATGAACAGATCAAGGCGCTCTCGGAAGAAGATTAAAGATTTATGAAGGGAGGTGTCGGATTATTCCGATGGCCTCTCTTTTTGTTATAGTTATAAGCGAAACAGAAAAAGAGGAGTGGATGTTGATGACAACGTATAAATTGTTCGTATCTGATATGGACGGCACGATCCTGCACAACCACACGAAAATCGCACCCGAGACGGCAGAAATCGTCCGTGCGGCAGAAGCGCAAGGGATTCGCTTTGCGATTGCGACGGGACGCAATTACTTCAATGCGAAAGAAATCCTCGATGAGGTCGGCCTCACGTGCCCGATCGTCTCTTCAAACGGCGGACGAGTGTTGACGGAAACCGGCGACGTGCTACATGAAATCGATTTGACGATGGAAGAAGCGCTCGAGGTCGTATCGGTGTTGCATCAAGACCATAAATACTCGGACGTCTTCTATGAGATGTACTCAGAGGCGGGACTCGTCGCGAGTCGACTCGACTTGATCGATGCGACGATGGAGAACTTGAAACAGAACGGGGACGATCGGTCGCTCGAGATGTATGAGTTTTTCCGCAAACGATATTACGTTAACGAGGACGTTCGTCTCGTCGAAGACATCGAGGACTTCATCAAGAATGAGGCCGGACGCGTCTATAAATTCATCGCTTTCTCGAGCCACTTTGAGAAAATGTCGTCACTTTGGACGGAAATCGATGAGCGCGTCGAAGGCGTTTACGTCACGTCTTCAGGCAACGATAACATCGAGGTCATGGCGAACGGGGCCGACAAAGGGCACGGCATCAAAAAACTGGCCGAGCATTTCGGTGTCGATTTGTCAGAAGTCGTCGTCATCGGCGACAACTTGAACGACATTCCGATGTTTGAGGTCGCCGGCAAAGCAATCGCGATGGGCAATAGTCACGAAGACTTGATCGCCATCAGCCATCACGTCACCGAGCGTCACGACGAATATGGTGTCGCGAACGCATTGAAACGCGTCATGACAGGAGAATGGAAGTAAACGAGTTGTAGCGCCGGGCCGACGTCTCGTATAATACAACTAACGAACATCCTTAGGAGGAACTTACTGTGAAATTTATTTTCAACCCGGACATCCGGGACCCAAAACTCAACTTGGCGGTCGAGGAGTACATCCTCAAACATTTGAACGTCGAGCATGAGGATTATTTCTTGTTCTATATTAACGGCCCGTCAATCATCATCGGTAAGAACCAAAACACGTCAGAAGAAGTCAACTTGAAGTATATCGAAGAGAACGGGATCGACGTCGTCCGTCGTCTCTCAGGCGGCGGGGCCGTCTATCACGACGAAGGGAACTTGAACTTCAGCTTCATCACAAAAGATGACGGTAACTCGTTCAATAACTATAAGAAGTTTACGCAACCGATCGTGGATGCCTTGAAACAGCTCGGCGTCGAGGCGGAATTGACGGGACGTAACGATATCCAAGTCGGCGAACGCAAAATCAGCGGTAACGCCCAGTTCACGACGCGCGGCCGCATGTTCAGCCACGGGACGCTCATGTTCAACTCGAACATCGAGGAAGTCGTCAACTCGCTCAACGTTTCGGAAGAGAAGATGCGCTCGAAAGGAATCAAGTCGGTCCGGAGCCGTGTCGCCAACATCACCGAGTTTTTAGAAGAAGAGATGGCGATGGAGCGCTTCGTCGAGGCACTCCTTCACTCAATCTATGACGGGCAAGAACCCGAGCGTTACGTGCTTCGCGATGAGGACTGGGAGATCGTTCAGGACATCTCGAAAGAACGCTACGCGAACTGGGATTGGAACTTTGGGAAATCGCCGAAGTTTGATGTCGAGTCGAAACGTCGTTTCCCGATCGGCACGATTGATGTCCGCTTGAACGTCAACAAAGGGACGATTACGGAAGCAAAAATTTACGGCGACTTCTTCGGCGTCGGTGATATCCAGGATGTTGAACAAGTGCTCGTCGGGACGCGCTTCGAACGCGGCGCGATTCGGGAACAATTGTCACAGCTTGACGTCAAACATTACTTTGGCAACGTCGAGCTCGAAGAACTCGTCGATCTCATTAGCTGAAGCGGGTTTGAGGGAAGAAGGGGCTCTGAATAGGGTCCCTTCTTTTTGGCGTTTTCGTGACATCTTGTGTGGACCATTGCGCGTCGTTTCGACGAGGCGTATCATAATCAATGCAAGCGCTTTCTTAAATTGGGTTCAACCAATAGGAGGAAACAATATGTACCGATTTATCACAGAGTGGATGGACGCGAATTGGATGTGGGTGACGGAGCAACCGACGTTTGACCTCGCTGTCCGCGCGATCGGTCTTGAGTTAGAAGGAAGAGGGATTGTCGATGAGTCATTCGCGCGCGTCGTCATCGAACAAGAGCGGACGATCCCGTCGGGCGTGACAGATGTCGCCGTACCGGTCGCTGTCGTCGATGTACCGCTCCACGTCTCGAAACAAGATGGAATCACGTTGTTACATCTTAATCACCCGTTTGCGATGCAGACGATTGCTGCTGAAACCATTCGGGCCGAGGCGATCTTTTTCATCACGGCAACAACCGAAGCGAAGAAGTCGGCGCTCCACAAATTGATGGACGATTTGCTCATGGATGACGAGACACTGCAGGCGCTCGTCCACGTACAGAGCCGGACCGGTTTGTATCATTTGAAGACGATGGACTTGAAAGCGTTTTCTTATTGAGCCGTTTCATGTACAATGAAGATAACTGAAAAAGAGCGCGGATGCCGTGCTCTTTTTTACGGCTCAAAAGTGAATAGTCATTCATTTTCAAAGGGGGATTACCATGGCAAACTTAGTCACGGCACTACAGGGCGTTGTGGCCGCGCATCCGAATAAGGCGGCCTACGTGTTTGGGGAAGACACGGTCAGCTACGGACAGTTTTTCGGTCAAATCGAGGCGATGGCGGCGACACTTGAGCAAAAAGGGATTGGACAAGGCGACCACGTCGCACTCGTCCTCGGCAATAGCCCGGCATTCTTGATTTCCTATTTTGCGGTGCTCGCACGAGGTGGGGTCGTCATTCCGATCAACCCTACATACACACCGGATGAGATGGCCTATATTTTAGTCGATGGGGACGTGAAGGCAATCGTCGCCTTGTCACCGCTCGTCGCGCAAGCAGAGGCCGCGCTCGCGAAGTTACCGCAACTCCGCCTCGTCATCTCGGTCCCGTACGCGGACGTACCGGCGTTGAAACGGGACGGCGACATCGAGTTCTTGCCGTTCGAGGAGGCGTTCGCGACGACGAAAGGGGAACTCGTCACGGTCGATGAGGAAGACGTCGCCGTCATCCTCTATACGAGTGGGACGACCGGCAAACCGAAGGGAGCGTTGTTGACGCATCTCAACTTGTTCTCGAACGCCCATTCGATCGGCGAATATTTGGAGATCACGCCGGAAGATAAAGCGCTCGCGGCGCTGCCGATGTTCCACGTCTTCTGTTTGACGGTCATCGTCAACGCACCGCTCCTTCGCGGGGCGACGATTGTCATCTTGCCGAAATTCTCGCCGCAGGACGTGTTCGACCTCATCCCGAGACATCGCGTCAGCATTTTCGCCGGGGTGCCGACGATGTACAACTTCTTGTTACAGACGGCGATGAAAGTCCCGGCCTACGCCTCGGCACTCAAGCACGTCCGCGTCTTCGTCTCCGGTGGAGCGAGTCTGCCGGTACAGTTGCTCGAATCGTTCGAGCAAAAGTTCGAATGTAAGATCCTTGAAGGGTATGGCCTCTCGGAAGCGTCACCGGTCACCTGTTTCAACCCGCTCCACGGGGAGCGGAAGGCAGGTTCGATTGGTCCGTCGATCGTCCACGTCGAGAACAAAGTCGTCGACGAGCTCGGGGAAGAGGTCGGGATCGACGAGGTCGGTGAACTGATCGTCCGTGGGCCGAACGTGATGAAAGGGTATTACAAACTCCCAGAAGAGACATCGATGACACTTCGCGACGGGTGGCTCTATACAGGCGACTTGGCGAAACGTGACAAGGACGGTTACTTTTATATCGTCGATCGGAAGAAGGATATGGTCATCGTCGGTGGCTATAACGTCTATCCGCGCGAAGTCGAAGAAGTGTTGTATCAGCATCCGGGGATCGTCGAGGCGGCCGTCATCGGGGTGCCAGACGCAGAACAAGGGGAAGCAGTCAAAGCGTTCATCGTCACTCGTGACGAGCATGTGACGCTCGACGAGATTCGGTCGTTCGCGGCGACGAAACTGGCGAAGTATAAACAGCCGACACAGATTGAAATCATTGATGAACTGCCTCGGAACACGACCGGAAAAATTTTACGGACCGTCTTGAAGAGCGAGGCATTCCAACGCAATTGATTAGGGGGAAGAGCGACAAATCAGTCGCTCTTTTTTTGATTAAATGATTTGACACCATTACGGGGTAGGGGTATATTGAAGGTGAGGTGATAACCATGGAAGAATTCATGCATGACGAACCGATTGTTCCGCGCGAAGACGCGGAGCGTGAAGCGCTCAGCAAACGGCTGCGCCGGATTGAAGGACAAGTACGAGGGATTCAAAAGATGGTCGAGAGCGACCGTTATTGTGTCGATATTTTGACTCAGACGTCAGCCATTCAAGCTGCGCTCAAACAAGTTGAGATGCAACTGCTCGAACGCCACATGCGCAAATGTCTAGTCCATGCCAGCGAAACGGAAGACATGGACCCATACATTGACGAATTGATGACAATCGTCAGCCGCATCAAAAAGTAAGGAGGTGGACCGATGAAAACCGTCGAACTGTCGATTCAAGGGATGACATGCGCCGCATGTTCGGGCCGAATCGAAAAAGTGTTGAATAAAATGGACGGCGTCGAAGCGACCGTTAACTTGCCGCTTGAAACGGCGACGATTCGCGTCGAGGAAGGTATCACTGAAGAAGAGTTGATTGCCCGAATCGAGAAGATCGGCTACGGCGCAGAACGGAAAGCGGAATTGACCCCGAAACACGACCTCCGCCCGCTCGAACGAAAAGTGCTCATCTCGGCGCTATTGTCAGCACCGCTTCTGCTCGTCATGATTACGCACATCCCGGGTGTGACGTTCCATGCCGATTGGCTCATGAATCCGTGGTGGCAATTCGCGCTCGCCACACCGGTCCAGTTCTGGATCGGGGCCCAGTTTTATAAAGGGGCGTATAAGAGCCTGAAGAGCGGCGCGGCCAACATGGATGTGCTCGTGGCGACAGGGACATCGGCGGCTTACTTTTATTCCGTCTTCGAGATGCTCGTGCATCCGATGCATCCGTCGCTCTATTTTGAGACGAGTGCCGTTTTGATTACGCTCGTATTGCTCGGGAAATGGTTAGAGGCCCGAGCGAAAGAAAAAACGACGGACGCGCTCAAGTCACTTTTATCGTTACAGGCGAAAGAAGCGATTTTACTTGTTGACGGTGTGGAACGGCCAGTCGCGATCGACTTGGTCAAAGCCGGTGACGTCATCGTCGTCCGCCCTGGCGAAAAAGTGCCGGTCGATGGAAAAATCGTCGAAGGTGAGACGGTCATCGATGAGTCGATGTTGACCGGGGAATCAATCCCATCTGAGAAAAGTGTCGGCGCCGATGTTGTCGGCGGAACGATTAACCGCTCGCACCGGGTCTTGATGGTCGCCGAACGTGTTGGCAGCGAGACGATGCTCGCTCAAATTGTTCGTGTTGTTGAACAGGCGCAGACGGACAAAGCCCCGATCCAACGACAAGCGGACCGGATTTCCGGTGTGTTCGTTCCAATCGTCGTCGCCATCAGCGCCTTGACGTTCGCCGTCTGGACGCTTGGCTTCAATGATTTGGACATGGCGATCCGGGCCTCGATCGCCGTTCTCGTTATCGCTTGTCCGTGTGCGCTCGGTCTCGCGACACCGACATCGATCATGGTCGGGACGGGCCGTGCCGCCGAACGTGGTGTCTTGTTCAAAGGTGGCGGTCAGCTCGAATCGTTGAATGGGGTCGATATCGTCGTCTTCGATAAGACGGGGACGCTCACGAAAGGTACGCCGGAAGTCGTGGCGACGTTCGGAGAGACGTCGTTCTTGAAACAAGCCGTCATGGCCGAACGTCAGTCGACGCACCCGCTCGCCGAGGCAATCGGTCGGGGCGAAGGGGACGGTCAGGTCGAACGCGTTGAAGAGTTGGCCGGTCGAGGATTGAAAGCGGTCGTAGATGGGAAACCTCTTCTTATCGGCTCGGTCCGTATGATGCAAGAAGCCGGATTTGCATTACCGGAGTGGGACATGCAGGCGATGACGCCGGTCTATGTGGCCGACGAGTCTGGGGTCGTTGCGGCGTTTGGTCTGCAAGATCGGTTGAAAGACCAAAGCCGTGCCGTCGTCCAACAACTTGCCAAGACGAGACAAGTCTACGTCTTGACCGGTGATCGGAAAGAAGTCGCATTCGACGTCGCCCGTCAACTCGGGATTCCGGAAACGAACGTCATCGCCGAGGTACTGCCCGTCGAGAAGGCGGATCATGTCGAGGCGCTGAAACGCCAGGGCCGTGTGGCCATGGTCGGGGACGGGATGAATGACGCGCCGGCACTTGCTGTCGCTGACGTGGGCATCGCCTTCGGAAGCGGGACGGATATCGCTCTTGAGGCGGCCGATGTCACCGTGATGGGGCAAGATATCGATGGGGTGAACCGTGCCATCGAGATGAGTGCGTTGACGATGCGTAACATTCGTCAAAATTTGTTCTGGGCGCTTGCCTATAACAGTCTCGGTATCCCGGTCGCAGCCGCCGGTTTGCTTGCCCCGTGGATTGCCGGGGCGGCCATGGCGTTCAGTTCGGTCTCGGTCGTCTTGAACGCGTTACGATTGAAAACACAAGGAGGAACATCCAAATGAATGAAACGACATTAAAAGTAGAAGGTATGACATGTAATCACTGCAAGGCGGCGGTCGAAGGCGCCTTGACAGAACTTGAAGGCGTCGAGTCAGCGATCGTCTCGTTACAGGACCATCGGGTCGATGTCATCCACAACGATAAAATTTCAGTGAAAACGATGATCGAAGCCATCGAAGAACAGGGTTACGACGTCAACGCATAATCGAGAGCTCCCGCCTACCATGGCGGGAGTTTTTTTGTCATGTTCATGCTAAGAAAAGTATGCTATATTATAGGTGATAATGAGAATCGATATCAGTAGGAAGGTGGAACATGATGGAACTCATGATGATCAGCGGTGTACTGGCCCTCCTTAGTGGCGGCACGGTATTCCTCGCACAACAGATGCGCACTCGGCCGACGCGGTAAGGAAGGGGGAACCCTTCTTTTTTTGTGGGCTTGTTTGCGTGTCGTGAACACATTGAGCGCGGAGGAAACGGCTGCATTCCCATCATTCATCCACAATTGTTTGATATGATAAATAAAAAACGTTGCAGAGGTGACTGGAATGTACACAATCTATTTAGTCGATGATGAAATCAATTTAAATAAGATGCTCGTCACGTATTTAGAGCAAGAAGGGTATCAGGTCCGTTCGTTCACCGACGGGACCTCGGCCCAGGCCGCAATCAAAGACGAACCAGACTTATGGGTGCTCGATATCATGCTCCCGGACCTCGATGGGTTCCAATTACTGAAAGAAATCAAAGCGAAAAACGCGTTCACGCCGACGATTTTCATTTCGGCGCGAGATGAGGATATCGATAAAATTATCGGACTCGAGATGGGGTCGGACGATTACATCGCGAAACCGTTCTTGCCACGGGAACTGGTCATCCGCGTCAAAAAATTGATCGACCGTGTCTACGGTTCGAAATCGAATGAGCATATCGAATATGGGGAATATACGATTTATCCTGAGAAACGTCTCATCAAGCATGAACAAGATGAGATCGATTTGACATCAAAAGAGTTCGACTTGCTGCTGCTCTTCCTCGAACATCCGGGCTCTGCCTTATCACGCGAACAGATTTTAGAAGGGGTATGGGGCCATGACTATTTCGGCTCGGACCGCGTCGTCGATGACTTGGTACGCCGTCTCCGGAAGAAACTGCATCGCCTTGAGCTCGAAACGCTCTATGGCGTCGGTTACCGACTCGTTAAGCCATGAAGCTCGATCGTCTCCAGCCGAAACGGCTCATGTGGAAGATTTGGGTATTGATCCTTCTGATCATCGTGACGCTCGCCTTGATGATTTTGTTGACGATTCGTTCCTCGATCACGCAGTTTATCGATGAACAAGTGTACGAGACGTTGCAAGATGTGGATTATTACCTGGGGAATACGAATGAGCTAGAAAACATTCCGCAAAATCCGATTGAGTATGACCGTCGCCAACAAGAATCCCGATCGGTCAACCAGCTCATCTTTTTGCCGAACGGACGCATCATTTATGGTTCGGCCCCGCTCGAATTGACGAACCGAATGTATCAAGAGGCGCTCACACAGACGAGCGAGGTCGCCAAATACCAGACGACGATTGATGGAGAGGACGTCTACTATATCATCCGCCAGAACGAGTACGATGGGGCTCTGATTTACCAAGCTTCCTACGCCTGGGACGCTTACCGGCGTGAACTTGTCTCGACGCTCTACTGGCGCATCTCGATTTTAATCGGCGTCATCAGCCTGTTGTCGTTAATCCCGGCTTTATGGATGTCGCGAGAGTTGACGAAGCCGATCGTCGAGATGGAGCGGGCGGTCGAGAAAATCTCGAACCGACAATGGGAGACGGTGCTCCCGCTCGCTCGTCAAGATGAGCTCGGGCAGTTGGCCCGCTCGATTGACGCGATGCGGCAAGAGTTTCAAGAGCAAGACGTGGCCCAACAGGCGCTGCTCCAAAACATCTCGCACGACTTGAAGACGCCGATTATGGTAATTCGCGGTTACGCCCAATCCATCGGGGACGGGATTTATCCGACCGGGGATTTGAAAGGGTCGGCCGAAGTCATCGATGAAGAGGCGTCCCGGCTCGAGAAGAAAGTCGTCGATTTGTTATATGTCACGAAGCTCGAATACTTTAAGGGCCAGGAGATGCGGCTTGAACCGATCAATCTCGATAAGTTGATGGAACTGCTCGTTAGCCGATTCAAACTGCGCGGCAACTTGGACTGGTCGGTGACAGGACATGCCGGCGAGATGCTCGGGGACGGAGAACAAATCCGTGTCGCCTTCGAGAACGTGCTCGATAATGCCTTGC
Source organism: Exiguobacterium mexicanum (assembly GCF_005960665.1). GTDB lineage: Bacteria > Bacillota > Bacilli > Exiguobacteriales > Exiguobacteriaceae > Exiguobacterium > Exiguobacterium mexicanum_A. The sequence continues at coordinate 2,022,063 of NZ_CP040676.1, read as the reverse complement.
GCTATGCCGAGTCGACGATTCGAATCGAACTGACACGCTCCGAGGCGGGTGTCGACATCACCATTGAGAATGACGGTCCCCCGGTCGACGCGAACCTCGACTTGTTCCATCAGTTTTCGCGAGGGAAACAAGGGAAGTTCGGTCTTGGCCTGTTCATCGTTCAACGAATCGTGACACTCCATGAGGGGACGGTCGCCTTGGGAAATACAAAAGACGGAGTACGTGTACATTTTCACTTTCCTCAATCGAAATCGTTACAGAATAAGAAATTAGATCACTGAAATTAAAAAACCAGCCGATAATCGGTTGGTTTTTTTAGTGGGAAATATATGAACGCGATTTGTTTAAGTCTTCATTTCTTGGTATGAATGACATGTAAGTCACTATATCCATGATGGAGGCAAATCAGATGACTCAGTTGACGAATGAAACAAGAGCTTTGATTCCAGTTTTCAATGAGTATGGGGAGGCGGAGACGCTCGTCTATCAATCCGACGGTGTATCGCGAATGAAGGGATCGCCCCTGTATTTACTCGAATCGGCCTGTCTGTATTACGGTTCAAGCATTCAAGGACGGATCGAGGCGGCCCGTAACGTACTCGGCCCGCACCGGAAGACACCTGTCATCATGGATTGGCATGCAGATGCAATCTTTTTCCCGACGATTGCAAAAGAGAGTCCGGACTGTGCCTGGATAAATTTTTCTCAAGTCCTCGATGCTAAGAAGAGTGGTAAAGGAAGTCGGATTATCTTTCATTCGGGTGAGTCGGTCGAGGTCCCGGTCTCGAATCATACCGTCTATAAGCAAAAGCAACGGTCCATCGAGTTATCGTATTCGTTTCAAAAACGCTTTCACTGAAGCACATTCAACTGTGTTTAAAGATTGAAATGAATGGTGAACCCCTCTATGATAAAGAAGAATAGTTCATATGTGTATTTGCACATTATCTGAAAGTGAGGGGTCAACATGTTTTTTCAAAAAATGATTGAACGAGGAAAACTGGTCATCGTGTTTTTGCTCGTCGCAGTCGTCGTTGGAGTGCTCACGTTCTTCCAACTTCCGAAGCGTGAAATTCCAGAGACGAGTGTCAATATCATCTTGATTCAAACGCCATATCCGGGCGCGACCGCAGAGACGGTCGAACGGAACGTTACGAATATTTTGGAGACTGAATTGAGAGGACTCGATGGTATCGAGAATGTGTCATCATTATCCGCATCCGAGTTCTCGAATATCACCGTCGAGTATGAAGACGGCTTCGATCGAAGTGAGCTGCAGTCGAATGTACGCCAAGCGATCTCAGACGCTGCGCCTCGCTTGCCAGAAAATGCGCTGGCCCCGACCGTCAATGACTCGATCGGGCAGTTGCCGGTCGCTTCTTACTTGTTGACGGCAGATGATCGCCAAACACTCCAGACAGTGCGTGAAGATATCGAGCGGTTGGAGGAACGTCTGTTGCGGACAGATGGGGTTACCAGTGTGACGATCAAAGGACTACCGGAAACGGAATTCGTCGTCTCGCTCGACTCGGCGGAACTCGGGGAGCGTCAACTTGCTTTTCCGGACGTCTTGACGGCGATCAATGAAGAATATAAGACGACCCCGCTCGGTCGCCAGTCGACTGAAGATGGGATTTACCAATTGGCGATCGATAGTTTGACGAACGTCAATGACATGGGCCAAGTCGTCGTCGGCTCAATGGATGGGACGCCTGTCCTGCTTGAAGACGTCGGCACGGTCGAAGAGACGGAGAAAGCGGTCACGGACCTCGTTTCACTCGACGGACAACCTGCCGTTTCCTTGACGGTCACGATTGAATCGGGTCAAGATATCCCGACTCTTCAAGAACGCGTCGACGAAGTCGTTGCGGATGAAGTCGGGGACGTGAATGGTGTCGAACTTGTTCCATATTACGAGCAGGCCAAAGCGGTCGATGATATTTTCTCATCCCTCACTCGTGAATTCATCATTGCCATGATTGCGGTCATCGTCGTCACGACGATTGGGCTCACGTTCTCAGGCTCGCTGATTGTCAGCTTAGCGATTCCATTGTCGTTCTTGCTCGCGTTGATTCCACTTCGTTTCACCGGAGTCGACTTGAACCAAATCTCAATCATCGGGGCCATCATTGCGCTCGGGATCCTCGTCGATGACGCCATCGTCGTCAATGACAATATCCTGCGCCGTTACCGAAAAGGTGACACGGCGATGGGCGGTGCCGTACGCGGGACGAAAGAAGTGTGGGGCTCGATCGTCACATCGACGCTCGCCGTCGTCTTCGCCTTCTTGCCATTGACACTCCTCTCGGGAGCGAACGGGAACTTTATCCGTGCCTTGCCGACCGTCTTGGCCTTGTCGGTGCTCGCTTCGATGCTCATCAGTTTGACGCTCGTGCCGATCGCCCAGTACTGGTTGAATCGGAAGCAAGTGAAAGTATCGAAACGCGAGCCGGGTTGGTTAGGTGGGCCACTGAACCGGCTCAGTAATTTCTATGCAGATACGTTATTACCCAAAGTCGCGAAGCGTCCATGGACGTTCGGTCTCGTCGGTTTCGTCATCACGACCGCATTGTACGGCTTGATCTTGTTGACGCCGTTCGAATTCTTCCCGGCTGCGAACCGGCCAGAAGTCGTGACGAGTGTCACCTTGCCGGTCCAAACCGACCTTGAGGAGACGGAACAGAGACTTCGAGCGATCGAGGAAGAGTTCCAAAGTATTGATGGTGTCGTCGAGACATCTGTCTTTGCGGGTGGCGGCCTACCGAGCCTCTTCACGGGAGGGCTCGATCAGACCGGTGAAAACACGGGTCAAATCGTCGTTCGTGTCGACAACGAGACGATTGACGCGATTCAATTGATCGACGAATATACGACACAAATCCGGGAAAACAACCCGGATGCTGAAATCTTCTTGGATACGCAGCAACAAGGGCCGCCGACTTCGGCACCAGTCGAGTTCACGATGCGCGGTGAAACGATCGAGCAACTCGTCACGGCCCGGGATACCGTGAAAGCGAACCTTGAAGCCATCGACGGTGCACTCGTGCTCGACAACATTAAAGAGCCGTTCCAGACGCTCACGTATGAACTTGATCGTGACGCGATGGCGGCCGCTGGTGTGACCGCGAAATCAATCAGTGACCAGATTCGCCTCGTCACGGACGGCATCCCGATCGGCACGTTTGATGACGGAGTCGAACAACGCGATGTGAAAATCGTCGTCGATGCGGAAGCGAACCGTGAGGCGCTCGCCTTAGACGATATCCTCGTCCCAGTTCAGACGGAGGCAGGTCCTCCGGTCGCACCGCTCAGTACGTTCGTCACTGAGACGACGACAGAACAGATTCAACAGATTCCGCGTGAGAACGGGGAACGGATCGTGACGCTCCAAATTTATGCGAGCGAAGGCATGGACGAAGAGGCGTTCAAACAAGACGTCGACCGCGTGCTTGCTGACGCCGAGGCGTCATTGACCGATGAAGGAATCGCGTTTGACCAATCTGGCGCGAGCGACACACAGAACGAGTTCTTCCTTGAACTTGCTACGTTGTTCGTCGTCGTCTTGTTCTTGATCTTCTTGATCATCGCGTTCCAGTTCAATTCACTGTCACTTCCGCTCCTCGTCTTGTTCACGATTTACTTGGCGATTGCCGGTGCTGTGGTCGGACTGTTCGTCACCCAGACACCATTTAGTTTCATGGCCTCGATGGGGATCGTCTCACTAGCCGGGATCGTCGTTCGGAACGCAGTCGTCTTGTTCGAGTTCATCGAGCAAGGAATTCGCGACGGCATGGCCGTCACGACCGCCGTCTATGAGGCGGGACGCGCCCGGATTCGTCCGATTCTGTTGACGGCGTTGACCGCTGTTGTGGCACTCTTGCCGGTCGCGCTTGGAGAAGACCCACTGTTCCGACCGCTTGCTATCGGAATCGTGTCAGGAATTCTCTTCTCGACCGTATTGACGCTCGTGCTCGTTCCAGCTTACTACTTGATTTTGGCGAAACGTCGCCATCGAGATAAGCCGTTCACGGAGTAATGTGGCAAACAGAGGGTGGTCCGAACCGGGCCATCCTCTGTTTTTGTGAACGAACGTTCACGACAACTCATGTTTCCCCCAGATGTTGTATGGGTATAATAAGAAAAGGTACTTCAGTATATTGGAGGGAATAGACATGAATGATTCGTACACATGGATCAATCGGCGCAAGATGCGCCCTGCTTATAGCGCGACAGGGGGTCGCTCGTGGACGAGTGAACGGATAGTCCGACCCGATGCGGCTCGTGGGCGCACCGTGCGTGGCGTCAAACGTGTCCGTCGCCCGTACACCGATGAACACGGTGTTCGTCGTTATACGACGGGACGTGTCGTCATTACCGATGCGGCTCGTCAGGCGCGTGCGCACGGTCACGGCGAGTCGGCGGTTCAACTCGAACTGTCGGTGCCGACACCGTATGAACGGGTGAAAGAGATGATTCCGACGAAAAAAGTGCTCGTGCCGGTCATGGCCGGGATTGCTGTCGCCGGAGGACTTGCGGGTGCAATTTACGCGCTTCGTAAGAAAAAACAAAACAAAAACAAGCACAAATAAAAAAATCGCCCGCGGGCGATTTTTTTATTTGAGGCGATCTGCGAGAATCCGTTCGAGCTGTTGCTCGCCGAGTTCACGCATCTCTGCTTCGTTCTCTTGGTCATACGACTCGTCTGTGAAACGGCCGACGAATTCGACTTTCCCGTTCCCGAGTTCACGGAACACGAGGTTTTTGCGATCGTTATAGAAGACGACGCGGTACTCTCGTCCATTCTCATGTGGATAGTTGAACACGCCTTTAATATGGTCCATGTTCTTTTCTTCGGGTTGGTCTTCTTCCTCTTCATCCTCTGCGAGGGCGTCGGCGAGGACTGCCGTCGGTTCTACTTCTTCCGTTTGTTCTTCAGAGGAAACGGCCTCTTTTTTTTCTTCTTCTGTCATGAAAAACGACCTCCTTTACTTACTTTCTTATCATACCCGCTTTTCGAAAGGCTGACTACTCAAAATGGTGGGAGCAGACGCGGACGACGTTCGAGGATGACATGATCAAACGATGGAACAGTTGTTGCTTGACCGATTCGGGGGCATCGACTGTTTTGAGCGCTTGCTCCATGCAGCCGAGCCAGTGGCCGGCGTGCGTTTCCGAGATCGGGTGGTCGCGATGGATCATCGCCAAGTTGCCGCCACCGCGACGTTCTGTATACAGTTTCGGTCCCCCGAGCAGTTGTGTTAAAAACTCAAACTGATGCGCTTTGACCCGGTCTTTGTCGTCCGGGAACAACGGCAATAAGATCGGATCGGCGTAAACGAGGTCGTAAAAAGCGTCCACGAGTTGCTGAACGCCACGTTCGCCTCCAAATTGTTCATATGCACTCATCTTCTTTCCCCCTCATACGTTCAGTCTAATCGATTTTTGCGGAAAAGGGGACTGAAGCGGGCTGGTCAATTTTCTTCCCGGGCTGTTGAAGGATTTCCCTCTACAAACGAGGTCGAATGGGTCATAATAAAGAAAAAAGGGAAGGGGTGTTCGCCTAAATGACGGTCACTTTTCATGTCGGGCGTTCCGGGAGCGGAAAAAGCGAATGGATGACGAAACATGTCATCGAAGAGCTGAAGCGTGATCCGAGCGGACCGACCATCTATATGCTCGTCCCAGACCAAATGTCGTTTGAGATGGAACGGAAGATGGCGATGACGGACGGCTTGAACGGGTCGACCCGGATTCAAGTCTTATCAATGCGTCGACTCGCCTTTTTGATGATGCGCGACCGGGGCGTCGCGACCGAACAGTTTTTAGATCAGACAGGGACGCACTTGCTGTTGCGCCGCGTCGTCGAGATGAACGAGGAACGATTGACGTTGTTCCGCCGGACGATGAACCAGTTCGGCTTTTACGAGGAACTGAACCAGTTGATCACGCTCCTCAAGCGCGGCCTCGTCGATCCCGAGCAGTTGCTCCGCTTAAGCGAGCAAGACCAACATCGGTCCCTCAAACTCCAAGATTTGTCGATTCTTTACGAGGGTTTCTTGATGATGACGGAAGGGAAATCGCTCCACGCGGAAGACTATTTCAACGTGTTGCTACAACTGTTGCCGGACATCGATTTGACCGGGACGCAGTTTTATGTCGATGGGTTCAATGAATTTTCGGAACAGGAGCTAGCCGTGCTCGTCGCTTTAGCGGAGAAGGCGCCGCTCGACGTGCTGTTGACGATTGACCCGGATTCGCTCTATCGGCCTCATCCGTCGTTCGGACCGACGCAACGGACACTCATGCGTTTCAAAGAGCTGTTGGCCGAGCGCGGTCTCTCGTCAAACGACCACCCTCATACAGGATCTCCGCGCTTCCAACATCCGAGCCTGGCCTATCTCGAGGCGACGTTCGGGCAAGTGACGGCAGCTCCATACACGCGTCCTGATTCGAACGTGGTGTTGAACGCGGCCGTCGACCGGTCGGTAGAAGTCGAGGCAGCCGTCCGTGAGGTCGTGCGGCTCGTCCGGGAGGAAGGATTCCGCTATCGCGATATCGCTTTCGTGTCACGCTCGCTTGAGGAGTACGGCGACTTGGCGACACAAGCGCTCCGAAAAATGCAGTTGCCGTTCTTCCTCGATGAGCGGCAACCGATGCTCGATCATCCCGTCGTCGAATTACTGAAGGCGACGATTGAGGTCGCGATGCGCGGCTACCGGGAAGAACCGGTGTTTCGGGCGCTCAAAACCGAACTGATTTTGCTCGATGCGGAGCATCGACGCACGTCGGTCGACCGACTCGAGGCGTTCGTCATCGAGCGCGGGATCAAACACTATCACTGGCACGAGGATTGGTATTTGCGACGCCGAGCCGAAGAAGAGGCGCGGCTGACCGGGGAAGAACTTGACTTGGAGACGGCACTCAATCGTTACCGCCAAACCGTCGTTGACACGTTCGACCCGCTGTTGGCCGATTTAAAAGCGGCGAAGACGATGCAAGCTTACACGCACGCCATCTATGCCTTTTTAGAACGGGTTGATGTGGCGTCTTGTCTCGCCTATTGGCGCGAGGAGGCGCTCGAGGAATCAAGATTGCTCGAAGCGAGAGAACATACCCAAGTGTGGGATGCCGTGTTGCACTTGCTCGAGCAGTTGGAAGCGGCGGCGCCAGATGAGACGCTCTCGACCGAACTGTTCCTGCAGATGATGGATACCGGGCTTGACAGTTTGCGCTACGCGCTCGTCCCGCCATCTCTGGACCAATTGACGGTCACTGATTACGTCCGGGGCCGCTTGATTGATAAAAAGGTCGTCTTCTTACTCGGGGCAAACGAAGATCAAATCCCGCTCGTAGCGACCCAGTCGAAACTGTTGACCGACCAGGACCTTGATTTCATGCATGACAACGGCGTTCGGGCCGGGAAAGCGACCGAGCATTTATTTGATGACGAGACGTACTATTTATACAAGGCGCTCACGGCACCGAGCCATCGTGTGTTCGTCAGCTATGCCCTCGTCGACCGGGCCGGCAAGGCGATTCAACCGGCGAGTTTTATCGCTGACCTAAAAGCCCGCCTCAGTGGCGGGAAAGTCGTGACGACCCATTTCGCGGAAGCCGGGGAACATCGCCCGAGCGACCAGTTATCTTTTATCACGAACGTGAATCAAACGGCAGCGGTGACAGCGCTCGAACTGCAACGACTCAGCCGGCATTATCCGATTCAAGATACGTGGTTCACGGTGTACAACGAACTGTTGAAACATCCGGAAGGCCGCGAACGGATTCGCTTATTGACGAGTGCACTCTTCTATCAAAACGTGCCACAACCGTTGCCGGAAGATGTCGCCAAGTCACTTTATACAAACTCGATTCGAGCGAGCGTCTCACGGCTCGAGACGTTCCAAGCTTGTCCGTTCCGTCACTTTGCGAGCTATGGGCTCCGTTTGAAAGAACGTCGCCTGTATCGGTTAGAAGCGCCAGATATCGGAAACTTGTACCATCGCACGATCGAGCATATGTCCCAGACCGTGAAAATGGACGGGAAAGAATGGCGGGATGTGAGCCGCGACGAGTGTTCGTCACTCGCCGAGGCGGCCGTCGAACTCGTCACGCCGGAAATTCAAAATGCGATTTTGATGAGTTCGAACCGGTATGGCTATTTGAAGAAGAAATTGACCGATGTCGTCAGCAAGACGGCGGAAGTATTGATCGAGCAATCGAAACGGGACGGATTCGACCCCGTCGCTTTCGAACTCGCCTTCGGCAGCGGCAATTTCCCGCCCGTGTCGTTCACGCTCAGTAACGGGGCGACGTGTGAACTTGTCGGTCGCATCGACCGCGTTGACACGGCCTCGGTCCATGATCAGCTCTACGTCCGGATCGTCGACTATAAGTCGAGCAAACGAGAAATCGACTTCGCCGAAATCTATTACGGGCTCGCCATGCAGATGCTCATCTACTTGAAAGTGCTGATCGAGCAGGCGAACGCGTGGACGCAAGAGAATGTCGCCCCAGCAGCGGCGCTTTATTTCCACGTCCACCGGCCGCTCGTCGCACCGGGCGAGACGGACACGGACACCGAGCGGAAGGTGCTCGAGTCGTATCAGATGCAAGGATTGCTCGTCGACGATCCTGCCATTTTAGAGGCGATGGACCGGACGGCGAAACTCGATCAGAAAAAATCAATCGTCATCCCCGTCAAGTACAAGAAAGACGGGACGATCGATGCGAATACGACGAAAAAAGTCGTCTCCCCGCCACAGCTCGAGCAATTGATGGACCATGCCCTTAATTTGGCGGAGGCGAGCGCCGAGGCGATGTATGACGGTGAAATCGGAGTCGAGCCATATGAATATAAAGAGCGCCGGCCCTGCCAGACGTGCCCGTTCCAAAGTGTCTGTCACTTTGATGAGGCGCTGTCTAATGAGCCACGGCAATTGAAGAAATTAGAAAAAGATGACGTCTTGTCAAGATTAGGAGGTGACGTCGATGAAGTGGACGAATGACCAACAAGCGGCCATCGATGCCAGAGGATCGCACGTGCTCGTCTCGGCGGCAGCCGGTTCCGGCAAGACGGCCGTCCTCGTGGAACGGCTCGCGAGCCGTCTCTTGGATGAGACGGACGAATTGACGGCGGACCGCATGCTCGTGGTCACATTCACGAATGCGGCGGCGGCCGAGATGAAACGTCGAATCGCCAAAGCACTCGACGGGGCACTCCGTGATGATCCCGAGAACGCATATATTCGAAAGCAACGCCAAATGCTCAACCGGGCACTCATCACGACGATTCACTCGTTCTGTCTCGAAGTGATTCGGGAGAATTATTATTTGCTCGACCTCGACCCGGCGTTCAAAATCGCCGAGGAACGGGACTTGGTGCTCTTGCAGGACGATGTGCTCGAAGATGTGCTCGAGGAGGCGTACGGTCAACAAGACCAAGCTTTCTTCGCTTTGATTGACGCCTATACGTCGGACCGCGGGGACAGTGAGATCGAGGAATTGATTCTCGGTCTCTATCACTATGCACGGACGCTACCGGACCCGGAAGCGTACTTGGACGAACTTGTGTCGTTGTATCAGTTCGATGGGGATCCTGATGAGGAACAACTGTTGATTGAATTCGGGCGCCTGCTTTGGGGAGACATCGAAAAAGCATTGCGTCAGCTCCGTCGCGTCGCCATCGAACTTCGGCTCGCCGGTTATGAGGCGCAATCCGAGAACGTGCAACAGGCGATTTTACCATTTGCGAATCTCGATCCGGACTCGTTCAAGTGGAGCGAGCTCGAGACAGCTTCCCGCGCCGTCAAGTTCGGGACGATGAAATCCGTTCAAAAGAAAGAAGAACATCACGTCTATCACACGGTATTGAAGCCGGCATACGATCAGGCGAAGAAGAAGTTAAGTGAAGCCATCGCCCAAGCGAGCACGAGTGGGGCAGATTATTTGGACGTGTTGATGACACAACGTCCGCTCGTCGAGACGCTCGTTAAGACCGTTCGGACGTTCGGTGCCGCCTATGAACAGGCGAAGCGGGACCGTGCTTTTGTCGACTTCAGCGACCTCGAGCATTATGCGCTCTCCATTTTACGAGACGGGGGAGGACCATCTTCGGTCGCTTCGCTTTACAAGCAACGCTTCGCCGAAGTATTGATCGATGAGTATCAGGACACGAACGAGATTCAAGAGACGATCATCGGGCTTGTCAGCAATGAAGTCGAGCATGTCGGAAATCTGTTCATGGTCGGCGATATCAAGCAGTCGATTTACCGGTTCCGCCATGCCGAACCACGCTTGTTCATCGAGAAGGCGACGCGCTTCAAACAGCATGGGTCGGGACAACGGATCGACTTGTCCCAAAACTTCAGAAGCCGAGCCGAGGTACTTCACGGCATTAACGATTTGTTCGTCCGGTTGATGGACGAGGAAGTGAGCGAAATCGAATACGATGAGGCGGCGCGTCTCGTCCCGGGGCGTGATTATGAGGCGCTCGAGGCGAGTCCTGAACTCATTCTCGTCAACGGGGAGAGCCGCGACTTGTCGAAACAAGAACTCGAAGGCCGGGCCATCGCGACCCGGATTTTAGAGCTCGTCTCGGGCGAGGAACCGTTCAAAGTGACCGATGAAGCGACAGGTTTGCTCCGGTCGTGTGAATATCGTGACATCGTCATCTTGGTCCGTTCAAAGAAAGAGCGGGTCGAACAGTTGATGGATATTTTGACACAGTACAACATTCCGGCCTACACCGATTCGGACGGGGGATACTTCCAAGCGACGGAAATTCGGATGATGCTCGCAGTGTTGAAACTGATCGACAACCCGCTCCAAGACATCCCGCTCGCCGGGGCGCTTCGCTCGCCGATGTTCGGGTTCAGCGACCAAGAGTTGGCGAAAATCCGCCTTGAGTCGGAAGAGTCGTTTTTTGAGGCGCTCAAAGCGAAAGCGGATGATGAGGACGATCTCGGTCTGAAGTGTGGCGATGTCCTCGACGCGTTATCAGCGTGGCGCACGTTCGCTCGCAACCACAGCTTGTCAGAATTGATTCAACAAGTGTTCAACGACACAGGATTTTATGATTTTGCCGGCGGACTGCCAGGCGGGAAAGGGCGCCAAGAAAACTTGAAGGCGCTCTATGACCGGGCGTTGTCGTATGAGCGGAGTGGTTACCGTGGCTTGTATCGTTTCCTCCGCGTGATGGATCGGCTTCAGGATAACGGCGAGGACTTGTCCGAGGCGCGTTCACTCGGTGAAGAAGAAAACGTCGTCCGGATCATGACTGTCCATAAGTCGAAAGGACTGGAATTCCCGGTTACAATCGTCGCTCAGCTAGGGAAGCAGTTCAACAAGCGCGATCAAATGCAGCGCGTCATCTTCCATAAACGTTACGGAATCTCCCTCGACGCGATTGACGTCGTCACGCGCACGAAAACGGAGACGTTCGTCAAAGAGATGATTCGCCGCGATCTCGATGCGACGATGAAAGCCGAAGAGATGCGCGTCTTGTATGTCGCGCTCACGCGCGCGAAAGAAAAACTGATTTTGGTCGGGACGGTCAAAGAGCCTGGGAAACAGATTGGGCAATGGTTGCACGTCGAGCAAACCGGGACGACTTTATCGGCCGATGCGCGTCGTGACGCGAAGACGTATCTCGATTGGGTCGCTCCGGCACTCCTGAAACTTGAAGGGGCTGCCTCGTTCTTAGAACAACAGGGCTTGCCGGTTATCGCTCCGCAACAAGAAGCGACACCGTGGACGTATCGCATCATCGGTGAGGGAGATTTGGCAGAAGTCGCCACGCTCCAAGAGATGATGGCGCAGCTCCATCACGTCAAACAGTTCGAGGCGATCGATTTTCCGGTCAAAGACGAAGCGAACGTCAGTGAGTTCGTCCACAAGGCGTTCGCCTACGCCTATCCGGCACAGGCTGCGACCGAGACAGCGGCCAAACAAACGGTGACCGAATTGAAGCGGGCGCTCCAGCTTGAACAGGCTGCGTTCGAAGAGACGTACCGGGCGACGGACACCCCGTATCGAGAACCAAAATGGAAGCAATCTCAGCAGACAGGAGCCGAACGGGGGACAACGCTACATCTCGTCTTCCAATTGATCGACCCGTCCGAGCCGCTCGATGTCCAAATCGACCGCTGGGAAGCGGAAAGCATGCTCAGCCCGGTCGAGTCCGAAACGGCACGGCTTGCGAGTCCTGAAATCGAGGCGTTCTTTGCCTCGGAAACGGGACGCGCGTTGACAGCAGCGCTTCAAACTGGGACAGGTTGGCGTGAGCTACCATTCACGTACACGGTCCCGGCCGAGCGAGTCAATCCAACGGGGACGTTCACCGACGAGCACGTGCTGATCCAAGGGATTATCGATTGTCTGTTTTATGACGGAGAGACGTATGTACTTCTCGATTATAAATCGGACTCTGTGCTTTTCTCGAGCGACTCCCGTGACGCGGCAAAACAGATGTTACGTGACCGCTATCACGTCCAACTCTCGCTTTATCGTGAGGCGATTGAGGCGATTTGGGGAATCACGGTCGGGCAGATGCTCATTTATTCGCTCGAATTGCAGGAAATTGTTGTATTATAATGTAGACGTTGTGAAGAAAAAGGGGTACGGTTATACACCGTACACCCTTATTTTTTGTGATTACGAACTGAATCCGTTAAAATAATGGAATGGGATAAAAAATGGAGGAATCGTCATGGTAAAAATTTTACTAGCAGAAGATGAAGAAGTATTACGCATGCTTGTTTTAGATACATTAGAAGATGAAGGATATGACATTGATGAAGCGCCAGACGGCCTTGAAGCCTATCGGCTAATCGAACAGAACGAGTACGACCTCGTGATTGTCGACCATATGATGCCAGGCATGACCGGTCTTGAGGTCATTGAGAAAGTACGAAAACTGCCAGGACGTCAACATACGAAAGTGATGATGCTCACGGCGAAGAGCCAACAATCTGATCGTGATTGCGCGAATGAGATTGGCGTCGACTACTTTATTTCGAAGCCGTTCAGTCCACTTGAATTGGTGAAGATTATAGGAGGCATCGTGAATTGAACAGATGGTTTAAACAAAAACTCGGTCGCGACCTCATGGTCGTCCTCTACTCGTTCCTCGCGCTCGCGCTCGTCGGCTCGATTTTCATGTATATGTACATGGAAGAACGTGTCGCGGAGAGCGAACGACGGCTACAAGACGTCGATCAACGCATCGAACGTCTGAATACGCTTTGGGACGACTGGCAAGGCGTCCAATATGAGGCTCGAGGTTATCTCGTCTTTGGTGATACGGAGGCGCTCGAGCGGGCTAAAGAGAAAGAGAACGAGTTCCAACAAGAAATAAACTGGTTCAAGAGCGTCGTCCAGACGAAGCAAGGTGAGATTTTCGCGGAGGACTTGCAAGAGTTTCATGACTTCTATTTCGGTGTCATCCTTCCGGTGACGACGGAGTACGGTCAATTGCGGGCAGAAGGTGAGATTACCGAAGATACGATTGACCCGGAGACCGTATTAGGCTTACCGACCGCCCAGCGTTTGATTGAGCAGGGCGTCGTCCCGTACAGCCCAGAGCGCGGGATTGATACGCTCGGACCGATTCAACAGATTGAGACATCATTGTCAGATTATAAATCTTTGATGAATAGCGAGAAACAAAAAGTGTACGATGCTTGGAAGTTGAATAACGACATTCTTCAGTTCTTGTGGATTGCGAGCATTTTGTCGTTCGCGGCCTTGATTTTATTGTTCATCCAACCGTTCTTGCGCCGTCAAACGCGTTTGATTTCACGTCTCTCGATCGCATCGGACCGTCTGCTTAAAGGCGAGATCGTCGATTTGAGCGACCAGATGGAGCGTGAAGATGAGATTGGGACGATGTCACGGTCGTTCAACAAAATGGCCGAGACGCTTCGTGACAACGAACGTCACTTGATTGAGAAGAACCACGAGTTGCAAGCGCAACAAGAAGAGTTGATTGCTCAACAAGAAGAGCTTCAAGCGCAACAGCAAGAACTTGAAGAAATCTTGGAGCAGACGCAACAGAACGAGCAACACTTGGCTTACCGCAACGAGTTGACCGAGACGCTCGCGGCCCGCGATTCGTTGACGGCTTACCCAGAGATTATCGAGAAACTGGTCGCCATCACCGACTCCGAAGTCGGCGCCCTCGTATTTGTCGATGCGACAGGCTCGTTCTCAATCACAAGCCACGGATTGAACGAGACGCTCACGCGTCAGTTGCTCGACAGCGAGAACTCAGTCTTGACGCGGGCGATGACGCTTCGGACGACAGTCCATTCGTCGAAACAAGTCGCAAGCGACCACCCGCTCCCGTACCCATACTATATGTATGAGACGGCTGTACCGGTCCATGACCCGACAGATGACTCGATCATCGCGTTCATCTATCTCGTCCGCTATAAAGATCGCTTTACGCAGACACAGATGGGTGACATCATGTCGTTCGCTCGTCAGTTGTCGCTCTCGCTTCTCCGGATGCGTCTGTTTGAAGAGATGACCCGTGAGAAAGGGAAGACGGAACGGATCCTCGATTCGATTCGCGAGGCGGTCATCTATGTCGAGCATTCGACCGATGATGTCTTCGTCAACCGACCACTCTATGAAATGTTCCCTGAACTCGATGAGATCACGTCGAGAGAACTCGCGGAACTGTCGTGGAACGAATGGCGAGAGACGATTTCGACGACAGTCGACCAAGAAGATGATTTCTTGAAGTATACCGATCGCCTCTTCACCGACGACTTCCCGCATGACAGCGTCAGCTTCTCAATCCGTAAAGGCGAGATGAACTTGCAGATGTATGCGGAACGCATCGTCGTCGGCGGGTTGTCGAAAGGGACGTTGCTCGTCTTCCGTGACATCACGAGCGAGACCGAGGCGGAACGCTTGAAGAGCGAATTCATCTCGACGATCTCTCACGAGTTGCGGACACCGCTCTCGTCGATCTACGGGTTCACCGAACTCATGGTCAAGAAGCAGTTGCCGAACGAGAAGCAAGCGAAGTACTTGCAGACGATTCACGCCGAGACGGAGCGCCTGACGCATCTCGTCAACGATTTCCTCGACGTGCAACGGATGGAAGCCGGCAGTCAGATGTACGACCGCGAACAGCTCGATATCGAGCCGGTCATTCGCGATATGATGACGTTCTATGAGGCGTCATCGTTGAAACACCAGTTCGAGCTCGTCACAGCCGATGACCGACCGTATGAACTGTTCGCCGACTGTCAAAAGTTCAAGCAGTTGATGAGCAACTTGCTCTCGAACGCCGTGAAGTATTCACCGCGCGGCGGAAAGATCACCGTCGAATTGGCCCACCACGATCAATCAGTGTCGATTAAAGTGAAGGACCAAGGTATCGGTATTCCGAGCGACGCGCTCGACCGTCTCTTCGACAAGTTCTATCGGGTCGACAATTCCGATAGCCGAGAAATCGGCGGAACCGGACTCGGTCTTCCGATCTGTCAAGAGATCGTGCGCGGTCACGCCGGACAGATTCATGTCGAGTCGGTCCAACATCAAGGGTCGACGTTCACGGTCGTGATTCCGAGCTTCGAATACGCGGTTCGCGAACAAGAGTCAACGACAGCTTAATAAATGAAATACGACAAGGCGCCTGATCATTCCTCGATCAGGCGTCTTTTTGATAGGCGATCAGATTTTTCAGTGTCCTGCTTGACCGTAATCAGAGCGACTCGTGTACAATAGAGGTTGTACATAATGGAAAGGGGGACTTAGAATGCCATTGATTGCATTTCTACACACGCACGTCACGAGCTGGGTCTTGTTACTCGTCTTGTTCGCTGTCGCCTATATCGGCTACAAAAATGCCAACAAGAGCGGGAAGATCGCCCACATGGCGTTTCGACTCATGTTGCTCGTCGCGTTCGGCACGGGACTTTATTTGTATCTTCAATTACTCGAAGGCGGCATGTTCTACCACGTGAAGATCACGGTCGGACTCTTGACACTCATCTTTGGTGAGATGACGCTCATCCGTGTGAAGAAGAACAAACCTGCGGGCACGATGTTCGGCGGTTTTGCGATTCTCGCGCTTGTGACAATCTTCATCGGCTATGCGTTGCCGTATGGACAGTCGTTCTTCAGCAACTTCATTTAAGTTTGATTCCCACTTCGCACATCGGAGTGGGATTTTTTTGTTTGTCCGTAAATTATTAGGGGAAAATAAAAAAATCAGTGATAACGATGATGAGGTGAAACGATGGAACAACAGATGAATGAATGGTCACGCGTCTTGCACGCACGCAGATGGATGAAACAAACCGAATCGTTCCTGCCGCTCTGGCACGGATATATCGGCTATAAATATGGGTTGTTCGATGCGCTCCAAGGCGGGGCGAGCTTTGCGGAGATGACGCTTCGCTTGAAGCAACCGTTGACGAAACTCGCGCTCGAGCGTTGGCTCGACGTCGGGGTCGCCGTGCGCCATTTGAAGAAGAAAGGTTGGCGCTATTTCCCGACCCGTAGTTTGAAATATCAGTTGTCGCACGAAGATGAGCGCAGCATCGGCTTTATGCTCCAAGAGATGATGGAACTTCATATTCCGGCACTCATCGCATATCCTGACTTTTTAGAGTCGGGCAAACAGAAAACGTTCGATGGGGCGACACATGGCCAGGTCGTCGCACAGACGTCGACGCTCGTCGAGACGGTCGCGTTCCCGGTCGTGCAGCAGCTGTTGCGGCAAGCCGACGTCAAGACGATGCTCGATATCGGGTGCGGCCACGGGGGTTACTTACGCAAACTGCACGGACTCGAACCCGATTGGCAGTTGACCGGCATCGATCTCGAGGAAGACGTGATCGCAGAGGCGCGGGAACAAGATGAGTCCGGTGAGATTCGCTATGAAGTAGCCGATTTTATGGAGTGGGATCACGACGAACGATTTGATGCCGTCATGATGAATAATATGTTGTATTATTTCTCTCCGGAACAACGAATCGAACTGCTCGGACGGATGCTCGAAAACTTAGACGAAGCTGGTGTCGCGGTACTCGTCACTCCGCTCGCCGAGACGCCGCTCGGTGCTCGATTTGCCTCAGCGTTCAATGCGTTCATGACGTTGCATGATAACCTCTATCCGCTCCCAACGATTCGTGAGTTACGTCGTCAAATGCACAAGGTCGGCTTTGACAACGTCCGTTTCATCCCGTTCATCCCAGAAGGGTCATGGTACATTGTCATCGCGAAACGCGACAATTGACACATCGCGGACACACGACGAGCCGATTCAGATTTGAACTTTTCTCCAGTCATTTCTATAATGGGATAGAAGCATAAGAGACTTTTCACATAGGGAGTTGTTCAACGTGTCGGAAAAAAGAGTCGCCGTAATCGGTGCCGGACCGGGAGGACTTGCGGCCGCCATGCTGCTCGCAAGCCGTGGTGTGAAAGTAACAGTGTTTGAGAAGCAGGCGTTCGTCGGTGGACGGACGTCGCGTCTGCAAGTCGGAGAATTCGCGTTCGATCGTGGCCCGACTTTTTTAAATATGCCATACATTTTAGAAGAGATTTTCGAAGAGACAGGTCGAGATTTACATGACTATGTCGAGATGAAACGACTCGAGCCGATGTATGATCTTTATTTTGATAAAGGAAATCGGATCCTATCGATGACGACCGATCGCGATCAAATGCATCAGGCGATTGAAGAGCAGTTCCCAGGCAACGGGGAAGGGTACGAACGCTTCATGGCCGAACAAGCCATCAAGCTGTCGAAACTGATGCCGGTGCTCCAGACGGCACATGACAAATTGACCGATTATGTGGCGACACGCGTCTTGAAGGCGCTCCCGTTCTTATCGATCGGCAAGTCGTTATACGACGTCTTGTCGGAGTATTTCACGAGCGAAGAGCTGAAGTACGCGTTCACGTTCCAAGCGAAATACCTCGGCATGTCGGCGTGGGATTGTCCGGGTGGCTTCTCAATCTTGTCGTATATGGAACATGCTTACGGCGTCCATCACCCGATTGGCGGCGTGAATCAACTCTGCACAGCGATGGCCCGTGTCATCGAAGAAGAGGGTGGGGAGATTCGTCTCGAGGAAGGCGTCGACCGGCTCTTGCTCGACGGGAAACGCGTCAACGGACTCGTAGCGAACAATGTCCACTATGCCTTTGACGAAGTGATTGTCGGTGCCGACTTCGCACATGCGATGACGACACTCGTCCCAAGCGACGCACTCACACGTTGGAGTCCAAAACAGCTGAAGAAGAAACGCTACTCGTGTTCGACGTTCATGCTTTATCTTGGACTCGACCGTGTCTATGATGATGTCGCGCACCATTCGATCCATTTCGCCGACGACTACGAGCGTAATGTGAAAGAGATGACGCAAGACCTGAAGCTGAGCGAAGACTTCTCGTTCTATGTCCAAAATGCTTCACGGATTGATCCAACACTCGCACCGTCAGGGAAATCCTCGCTTTATGTGCTCGTCCCGGTGCCGAACAACCTGTCGAATTTACCGTGGGAGACGCTCGAGACGACGATGACCGAGCGCGTCCTCGATGCACTTGAGACTCGTTCGCCGTATCGTGAGATCCGGAACCATATCGAGGTGATGCAGCCGCTCACGCCAAACGATTGGGAAGCGTTCGGTGTCTATGAAGGGGCGACGTTCAACTTAGGACATAACTTGTCACAGATGATGTATTTCCGTCCTCATAACCAGTTCGAGGAGCTCGACCACGTCTGGCTCGTCGGCGGTGGGACACATCCAGGCAGCGGACTGCCAACGATTTTTGAATCGGCGCGCATCACCGCCAACCTGTTGCGTGACCGGGCAGGTGTCGGCCAATGAACATCAGTTTCGTCGGTGCCGGCATTGGGTCGCTTTACGCGGCCTTGCTCCTGACCCACAAATATCCGTCGCTGGACGTGACCATCTATGAAAAAGAAGCTCGTGTCGGCGGCCGGCTCAATTATGTCGAGTTCAAGAACGGCGCCCGCGTCGATGAAGGGCCGACCATCGTCTTATTGCCCGGAAAATTGAAAAGTCAGCTCCTCGAGGCCGGTTTTCCGGAGCGAGAGCTCGAGTTGATCGAGGTCGACCCGCTTTATCGCCTCCGTTACGAGGATGGCACGACGTTCTACAAATACCGTGACATCGAACGTCAGGCGGCCGAAATCGACCGTCTGTTCAACGAGGGCGACGGCTTTAGAAAGTATATGACTCAAAAACGAGAAGAGTATCGCCTCGGGTTCGATGTATTCTTAGACCGGGGCTATAAAGGCAAGACCGATTTGTTCGAACCGAAACTATTGATGCTCCTCATGCGCTTGAAGGCGTATGAGACGGCCCACGAGAACATGAAACGCTTCTTCAAAGACGAGCGTCTGCGCGTCGCCTACAGCCTCCAAACGCTCTATATTGGTGGGAACCCATATGATACCCCATCCCTCTATGGTTTGATCCCGTACCGCGAACAAGAAGAAGGAATCTGGTACGTCAAGGGAGGATATTTCTCACTTGCGACGAAAGTAGAACAAGAGTTGAGACGACGCGGCGTCAAGTTCGAGTTGAACGCGAACGTCGAACGGGTGCAGGTGGAACAAAGCCGGGCGAACGCGGTCATCGTGGATGGTGTCGTTCATCCGTATGATGTGGTCGTCGTCAACGGTGATTTTCCCCTCATGGAACGGTTGATTGATGGCGTTAAGCCGAAATCATACGAACCGTCGAGCGGGACGCTCTTGCTTTACTTCACCGTGACCGGGGACATCGATTTACCGATCCACCAATTCGACTTGCCGAATGATTTTGCCGGGTCGATGCGGACCATCTTCGAAGATGGTAAACTAAGCAAGTATCCGGCGATGTATACGTTCAATCCGTCTTTGATGGACGACACGCTGGCACCGGACGGGACGAGCGTTCTCTATGTCCTCGTGCCGGTCCCACGTAAATTGGAGCGTGAGGACTTTGAAACGAGCGGTGCGATCGAGCATTTGATTGGTCGGATCGAACAGATAGTCCCCGACTTCAGGGATCGTGTCATTGAGATGAAAGTTCGGACGCCGATGGATGCGGAACGATTTGGGTTATTTGAAGGCGGGAGCTTCGGCATCGCCCCGAAATTGGCCCAATCGGCCGCGTTCAAACCACAGGCTCGCCCGTACGCGCACATCGACCGACTTTACGCCGTCGGAGCATCGGTGCATCCGTGCGGAGGCGTCCCGATCGTCATGATCGGCTCGCAGCTGTTAGTGAAGAGAATGGAAGAAGAAATGGGGGCATTGTACCATGACGACACAAGAAGCGTATCGTCACTGTGAAGACGTAATGAAAAAAGGCTCGCTCACGTTTTATCGGGCCTTTTCTTTGCTCTCCAAACCAGACCGTCAGGCCGTGGCCGCGGTCTATGCGTTTTGTCGGACGCTCGATGACGCGGTCGATGAATCCGACCGTCCTGAAGAGAGCTTGACGGACTTTTTGACCGAGTTCGATCGCTTCTTGGCCGGTGAACATCTGACCGATGCGCTCTGGGTGGCGTTGCGTGACGTTTGGGGACGGTACGACATGGACGTCGAACCGTTCTTTGAATTGGCTGAAGGCATGAAGTGGGACTTACATAAAACGCGCTACGCGACGCTCGAGGAGACGGAGCAATATAGTTACTATGCGGCCAGCACCGTCGGTTTGATGCTGTTGCCGATCCTCGCTCCGGACGTGGATGCGACGGGACGGCACCAGTTGAAACAAGGTGCGATCGACTTAGGCATCGCGATGCAGTTGACGAATATTTTGCGTGACGTCGGGGAAGACCTCGATCGAGATCGGATTTATGTCCCACAATCGTTGCTCGCCGAGTTCGGTGTCGCGGAAGCCGATTTGTTCGCGCGGCAAGTGACCCCGGCGTTCATCGACGTCTGGGAGACGATGGCGCGCCGGGCCGAACACCTATACGCTCGGGCCCGGGAGACCCATCACTTATATCCTGCGACGAGCCGGAAGCCGGTCAGTGCGGCGGGATTGCTCTATGAAGGCATCTTGGACGCGGCCCGGCAGAATGGGCACGACGTCTTCACGAAGCGGGCGTTTGTCTCGACGATTCAAAAAGGGAAACTGTTGGCCAAGTTATAAAATCAGGCAGCCGTCGCAAAACGGCTGCCTTTTTTGTGCACGATGAATTATAAAATTAAGTGCAACACCTGAACGTGAACGCAAAAAAGCCCATAGCGACGGCCTCGTGTAGAATGAAGTTACCACACAAACATTCAGACGGAGGAATCGCTATGAGCTACACCCATCTTACCACAGCCGAACGCGTGAAAATAGAGACCTATCTGGAGCTCGGGATGTCCGTACGGTCCATCGCGAGACGGCTCGGGCGACAGCCCTCGACCGTCTCGCGGGAGATCAGACGGAACCCCGGGTACAAGTCGGACCGTGCACAGGAACGCTACGTGAGGGCGAAAGCGAACTGCGGCGCCAAGACGAAGCTCGACGACATGATGCGTCTGACGATCATCGAGAAACTGCGGGCGACCTGGTCCCCGGAACAGATCGTGGGGCGGCTCTTCAGCGGCAGGATCGCCTTCTCGACCATCTATCGATGGATCTATGTGGGTTTGATCGACGTGCCGACGACCGTGCTCCGTCAGAAGGGCAAGCGCCGGAAACCGGTGGAGACACGCGGGCGATTCAATGTCGGGCTGTCCATCTCGAAACGGCCTTCGGAGGTCAGGGGGCGCCAAACGTTCGGGCACTGGGAGCTCGACACCGTCGTCTCCGGGCGCGGGAAATCGAAGGCCTGCGTCGCCACGTTCGTCGAGCGCAAGAGCCGGTTCTACCTCGCGCTGCCGATCACGGACCGTAGCGCGGCCTCGATGGAGGAAGCGATCCACACGGTCCACGCCGCCTTCCCGGCGGGCACGTTCAGGACGGCGACGACGGACCGGGGCAAGGAGTTCAGCTGTCACGAGCGCGTCCGGGCATCGCTCGGCGTGCCGATGTACTTCGCCGACCCGTACTCGTCCTGGCAGCGCGGCAGCAACGAGAACGCCAACGGCCTCCTGCGCGAGTTCTTCCCGAAAGGATCGGACTTCGCGACGGTCGGCCAGGGAGAGATCGTGGACGCGCTCGCCAAGATCAACGGGCGGCCGAGGAAATGTCTCGGCTGGAAGACCGCACACGAGGCCTTCGCGGAGGAAGTGTTGCGCTTAATTTGACAAACCGTCTGCACAAAAAAACCACTTTTGGCGGGGGACCAAAAGTGGTGTAAGCGTTGTGTGATTCGTTCATCGGGGAAACGAACGAATCGGACGTGATGAACCCTAAAGATGTGCCTCGTTTCATAGGGAATGAAACGATGGGGCATCTTCGCTGAAGCAGGATGCTTGATGGACTAAGGGGGAACATCAGATGCATGCTGTTCCAGCTGCGAGATACGAGTGGGGAAACTCGCTCATCACTTTTTTCTCGGGTGTGACAAGTTCAAAACGCGATAGGCTCGGGGAAGCCATTCGATCGCTACAGGTGTAACAAACGTTACAAAACTGCTTGAACTCGAATATGATATTATCACGTCTGTCCCGTGTCGACAAGTGTCGAATCTTCTGTTCACAAAATGTTCAAATTGTCAGAGGTATGTCCTCTAACATCGACCGGGCCGCAAATTGTCCTGAAAGCGTCACCATCGGGCTACCGCCGCCAGGGTGGGTCGAGCCTCCGGCGAACCAAATGTTGGACACATCTTCCGAACGAGCGGAAGGTCGGAAGAACGCTCCTTTTTTCGAGTTGGCCGATGTCCCATAGAGTGCCCCGTAATATGCGTAAAAATCACGCGTCAAGTCGAGCGGGGTGACACGGCGATGGAAGACGACATCGCGATCTTCCCATTCAACGCCGAATTTCCGGAGGCGTCGGCGAATCAAATGTTCATACGTCTCGGCATCGATGTCGGTCATATGGGCCGGCGCATTGACGAGGATGAACAAGTTGTCGCCAGCTTCTCCCATCGAAGGGTCGGTATGGGCCGAGTTCGAGATGTAAATCGTCGGCTCATCGGCATACCGTTCCTCGTCGAACAGCGCCCGGAATTCCGCTTCGTAGTCGTCTGAGAAGTAGACGTTATGATGCGCCAAGTTCAACCGCTTGTTCAAGCCGACCATGATGACGAAAGCGGACACCGATGGTTCAATCGTGTCACGCGTCGGTACCGGGAACGACGGACGGTCAGAAGCATCGACGAGTCGCGGATACTGCGTGAGCAGTTCTCCGTTCAATAAGACGGCGTCACAAGACATGACTTCTTCATGGTCGATGACGACCGCATGCGCTTTTCCGTTCGTCACTTCGATTTTTGTGACTTCATGACCGAGCCGGAACTCGACGCCAAGCTCGCTCGCCCGTTTGGCGAAGCCTTTCGCGATCGTCCAGTTCCCACCTTTGGCGAAATAGACGCCATCATTCAGCTCCAGGTGCGAGATGAGCGCGAACGTGCCGGGTGTGACGTACGGACTGCTGCCGATATATGTCGCATAGCGGTCGAGCGCCTGGATGATGCGTGGGTCTTTAAAATACTTCTTATGGAGCGCATGAAGGCTCTTGAGCGGATGCACTTTCATCATGTCAGCCCAAAGGCCGGTATCGATTTTTGAATCCATCCGTGTGAAGAACCGGTTATTGGCGATTTCAAACAACTTCTCCGCCTCGTCTAAGTAGTCGGTCAATTGATTCTTGTCGGCCTTATCGCCGGTCAGACGGCGTACCTCGGCTTCCATTTTCTCGCGGTCTGAATGAAACGTGAACGTCGAACCGTCAGAGAAATGATTGACCGTGTGCGACTCAAGTTTGACGAGCTCAAAATAGTCATCCGGGTTGGCCCCGCTGTTGCGAATGACGGAGCGGAACACGTCCGGCATCGTAATCGTATTCGGCCCGAAGTCGAACCGGTGTCCATCGGTGATGATCGGCATGAGCTTTCCGCCGACGTGTTCATTCTTTTCAATGACGGTCACGTCGTAACCGCGGGCGGCAAGGGTGACGGCGGCGCTCAAGCCGCCGAGCCCGGCCCCGATAATAGCGATATGTTTCATGTTGTGCCTCCTAGCGAGATTATTGATACGTCCGGCCTTTCCATGAAATCGGCTTTCGTCGCCATTTGCGCACGACCGCGCTCGCGAGGAGCAACAAGTAGGCGATGAGGCTGAACGGATGGAGCCAAAAGTGGCGTCCTCCCGATTTGACGTCGATCGCCAGTCGAGCGAGCAAGACGAACACGCACGCCAAGAACGAGATCCAGTCCATGCGGACGAGGAGTGCGATGAAAGCAGACAGCTGGGTGCCGTAGTATAAGAAGAAATAAAGGGCGATGCCCACTGCTTCATTCATTCCCTTGAATACGTTTTTTGAAAACCCGTTCCACACTTCTTCATTCGTCGCATACATGTCACATGTGATGTAAGGCGAGACGTTGACGAGCGACGTGACTTTTTTGCGTCGCTTGAACTCACGGCACAGATCGATATCATCGATCAATGAATTGTGGATCGAGGCGTGTCCACCGACGTCGTCATAACTTTTCCGTTCCACGAGCACGTTCATTCCGTTGGCGGCGGCGAAGGCGGGATGACGCACCTTTCGCCAAAACAACGGCAAATGTTGGGCGATCAAGACGTGTTGCATCGGAATCAACAGTTTCCCGAGCCACGTTGGTGTCGGGAAACGAGGAAAACCTGACAAGAAGACCGCCCCTTCACGGGCGAGTGTGCCGTGCAGTCGCCCGATGAACGTCGGGTCGATCGTCACGTCGGCATCGAGGAACAACACGTACGGTTCGGTCGTCCGGGTCGCCAGCTGGTGACACGCGTGGACTTTGCCGGCCCAACCTTCCGGGAGCGGCACACCACGGAAAATGGTGAAGCGGGCATCGTCCGCGATTTCCCGGACGAGTGCCTCGTATGTAGCATCCTCGGACCGGTCCTCGTATAAATAGACGTGGCTTTCATCCGTCAAGGCGGCCTTCAAACTCGTGATGAGTTTTGGCACGTTCCGTTCCTCGTTCCGCAGTGGGATGCACACCGCGGTCGGAGGAGCTGGGATGGGTGCGGTGAGCGGACGGAGGAATAGCAAGTTGACCAACGTGAACAGCAGCATCAAAAATGTAAGCGACAAAATCACCATCAGCGGCCTCTTCCGATTTGGAGCAAGTGCTCCGTCCAATCTGCCAAACTGCGCTTCGGTGGGAACAAGGCGATATAGCGGTCGGACTGCTTGATTACATCATCGCGCGTATCGTCATAAAGGCGTTCGAGTGCTTCGGCGAGCTCTTGTTTTTGAAGCCGCCGCGTCTCGGAGACGACCGTATGGTTGCGGAAGCGCACGTAGACGAGCGGAGCGGCGTGCGACGCGAACGTATAATAGATGGCGCATAGCCGGACTTCCGGCTGGTGGAGCAGCATCGTCACACCTGAGCCAATCTCGAGCGGACGATGCTCTTGTGGATACTCGCGTCCTTGTGGGAACACCCAGACGGACTTGCCTGCAAGTAAGAGCCGATTGGCGTAGTCGAGCGAGGCGCGCACATCCGACAGTTTGCCTTTTTTGATGGAGAACGCGCCCAAGTGACGGAAGAACGGGAAGCGGCGCAACCCATCCTCATCCATCAAGACGTGAACGTCATGACGCAAATAGTATTCATTCAACATGAGCAAAATCATCCCGTCCCACCACGAGCTATGTGTGCTCAAAAACAATCCTGGTGTCGGCACGTCATCGGCCCGGACGTGGATCGTATGGAAAAACGGACGGATTTGACGTTCTTTGACGAACGTCGAGAACAAATTATTGAACCATTTCTTTTTGCTCGCTTCGATCATGTCGGCTCCTCCGTTCTATCAAGATGAGGCCTGCGGCTGTGACAACGCTGAGTACGCCGATGCCGTAAAGACCGGCGTTGACGGCCGTGACACCGAACAGGGCGTGCAGCATGACGAACAAATAACGTCCGTGTCCGAGTAACATCGGCTCGGCTTCGACTTCAAACCGGTCGAGCAACCAAGAGAAAATGAGCGACAGTCCGAACCAACCGACGAAATTCTGCGTCGGGATATCATAATACAGACCGTCATTGGCCCATTCCCAGTAGCCTTTCACGTTTGCTGCGACCGGGTCAATCGCCATATCGAGCCAAACGGCGAGGAACGGGACGAGCCAGAGCGTCCGGTTCTTGAACGAGAACAAGCGGGCGACGGCAAAACTCGAGCCGATGACGGCGAGCCAAGCTGCCCCGATCGTGACCGGTACACCGAACACGGTCGGACCGAACGCCTCCGCGTAGATGTACTCACTGAACGGGAACCCGGTTTTGACACCGAGCGTCTCGACAGCGATTGAACCGAAGAAGATGAACGGGACGATCAGGCGGGCGTGGCGGACGCCGTCCGCAATCACCCAACCGCCGATGAGACCGGCGAGCCATAAGAAGACCGGGTTTGCCCATTCGAGCCAACTCGGCAACAAATCAAAGCCGACGAGGACGACCCCGACGACATACCAAACCAAAAACCATTTCCAAATCCATGGATACACTTTCATTTCATCACCTCTATTCTCATTCTAGAGAGGTTTGCGGCTTGCGTCTAATAAATGCATGCAAAAAAAAGAGTCCCTCGAGAGGGACCCGTCAATTCGCCATCCGTTTTCGTTTTTTGACGAACGAGAAAGCGATGAATAAGACATAGAACGTGACGGCGATGAACCAGAACGATGGCCATTCTTTCCACCGGGCAAAAATCATGTACGTCAAGTAGATGAGGCTGACCGTGATGATGAACGAGTGGCGCGGGAGCGGCACGTCTTTAAAGCTCGGGATGCGGACACGGCTGACCATGAGCAGAGCGAGACCCGTGAAGAAGATCGGGGTGAGCAACTCGTTGATCTGGTCCCCGACCGTCGTCACGACGGCGAGCAAGCCACCGGCCGCGGTGATCGGGACACCCGAGAAGTAACTGGCCGTGACGTTCGTCGCCGACAAGTTGAAGCGGGCCAAGCGGTAAGCACCGAACAACGGGAACAAGGCGGCGAAGAAGAGACCGTAGTTGCCGTAATCGATGAAAAACGTATAGTAGGCGAGAAGCGCCGGGGCGACCCCGAACGTGACGACATCGGCGAGCGAGTCGAGTTCTTTTCCAAAATCACCGGCCACGCCGAGCATACGGGCCAGCCGTCCATCCAAACTGTCGAGCATCATGGCGATGATGATGAGTAGCGTCGCGTTCGAGAAGTCACCGCGCGCCGCATAAACGATCGCCAAGACGCCGCAGAACAAGTTGCCGAACGTAAACGAGTTAGGAATCCATGAGCGGATTCGTTCTTTCCACATAGATATTGCCTCCATCTTTCTTTGTCATTGAGTGAACCAGTGACCGTCCGTGAACCGGAGCAAATCGGTCGGTGTGAGTTCGAGTTGGTAGCCGCGCTTGCCGGCCGAGATGATGATCGTATCTTTTTGTCTGGCACTATCATGCAAGAAGACAGGAAACCGTTTTTTCGCCCCGATTGGCGAGACACCGCCGCGGATGTAGCCGGTCAGCGTTTCGAGCTCCTTCATCGGGACAGGGGAGGCTTTTTTGGCGCCCCAGGCTTTCGCGGCCGCTTTCAAATCGATATCTAAATCTCCTGAGATGAGGAAGAAGGCGTAGCGCCGTTGCTCATTCTCGAGACAAATTGTTTTATAGAGCTGGTCGAGCGGTTTACCGAGTGACGCGGCGACATGTTTGGCGGAGACGTCGGACGCGTCCACTTCGTAGGAGTGGTACGTGAACGGGATGTTCCGTTGTTTCAATTGTCTTGCGGCATTCGTCAGTTGCATCAGCCCCACCCTTTCGTTGAACGACTCTTTTAAGAATAGCAAATAGTGGTAGCGTCGGGCAATCGAACTCGGAAAGTTTCTATGACAAGAAGGAAACAGAATGAACGATATAGAAATGAATAGTGATTCATTTTAGTAAAGGGGGAAATGGGATGGAAACGATTCAACTGGAACAGCGGAACGGGGTCGGCTGGCTGAAATGGGACCGGCCGGAAAAATTGAACGCATTAAATGAGACGTTGCTTCGTGAGGCGAGGGAAGCGATGGAGCAGCTTGTGGCGGATGAGGCCGTCCACGTCATCGTGCTCGTCGGGCAAGGGCGTGCCTTCTCATCGGGACAGGACTTGACGATTGAGAGTGACGCCGACTATGGGGTGTATTTGGAAGAGGTGTACCATCCGCTCGTGCGGGCGCTTGCCGACTGTCCGAAACCAATCATCGCCGGCATTCACGGGGTCGTGGCGGGGGCGGGACTCAGTCTGGCGCTCGCGGCGGACGTCCGTCTCGTCGCCCGGTCGACGAAGTTCAGTTCCGCCTTCATCAAGATCGGCCTTGTCGCCGATGCCGGGGGTCCGTATCACTTACGGCGCTTGATGCGGCCCGATCTCGCGCTCGCTTGGATGTGGAGCGGCAGCACGATTGACGCCGAACAGGCCGAAACGTTCGGTCTCGTCACCGAGCTCGTCGAGGATGAGGCGTACTTGGAGCGGTTGACGGCCTATGCCGAGACGCTCGCAGCCAAGTCACCGACGGCGGTGCAAGGCATGAAGGCGTTATTCCGGGCCGACTCGTTCGAGGACGGTCTCGAGCAAGAGATCATCTGGCAACGAAAATGTGGTCAGACGGACGTTCATCGGCAGGCGATGCAGGCGTTTCTAAATCGATGAAAAAAGAAGCGGTCACAGCGACCGCTTCTTTTTGGTTGATTATGAAGTTGGCTTCGGTTCGAACTGGAAGCCTTTTTGTTGCCACGTGCCGTATTTCCAACGACGGAAGGCGAAGAAACCGCGGAACCACTCGTCGAGCGAGAAGGCGAGCCAAATGCCGAGGACGCCGAGTCCCATTTGGAGTCCGAACAAATAACTGAAGACGACGGCAACGCCCCACATCGAGGCGATCCCGATCATGACCGGGAAGCGAACGTCGCCGACCGACTTGAGCGATCCCATCAACACGATGTTCATGGCGCGACCTGGCTCAAGGATGAGCGTCGCCCATAAAATCGGCACCCCGACGGCGATGATATCCGGGTTCGATGTGAACAAGCCGAGCAGCGACTTGCCGAAGACGGCGAGTCCGAGCGACGCCACGAGTGAAGCGAACATGGCAATCTTCAATGTCTTAACGGCGCGGGTATACGCTTCTTTAAATCGTTTCCCGCCGATGTCACGGGCAATCAGTAATTGCGTCCCTTGCGCGACGGCGACCGTGAACAAGAAGGCGAGCATCGACAAGTTCATGACGTATACCCGCGCGGCGAGGGAAGCCTCGCCCATCGTGGCGATGAAACCGGTGATGATGATTTGCGAGAACTGATATGACAAGTTCTCTCCGGCTGATGGTACGCCGATTTGGAGCAAGGCGCGAATGTCGTCACGTTTCGGACGAATCAATTCCTTGAGCGGGAAGCGGAGCATGAGCCGCTTCTTGACGATCCAGAACAATAGCACCATGGCTGAGAAGCGGGCGATGACGATGGCCCATGCGACGCCGGCGACACCCGTGACCGGGAGACCGAACCAGCCCATGACGGCGAGCATCGCCCCGGCAGCTGTGATGATATCGATGAGAAGTGTCGCGAGCATCGCGTGCTTCGTCATCCCGTGGCTCCGGAGGACGGAACTGAGCGCCATGATGAGCGCTTCGGTGAACAGCGACAACCCGACAATCTGCAAAAATAACAGGCCATGGTCGAACAGCTCATCCGATAAGCCGAACAAACGGAGGAACGTCTCACCGAACAAGAAGACGACCGCGACCATGAGCACGCCGAGCCACATGTTCAAGCTGACGGCGGAACGGGCGAAGTCACGGCTCTTCTTCATCCGATTGGCGCCGATCGCTTGACCGATCAAGATGGTCGCACCGACCGAGGTCACGCTGAAGACGATTAAGAAGACGTTCAAGATTTGGTTGGCGACGCCGACCGCGGAAGCGGCAGCATCGGAGTAATGGGCGAGCATGAGCGTGGCGATGATCCCGGTCCCCATATGAAGTGCGAGTTCGATGAAAATCGGCCACGAGATTTTAAATAAACTGAGCTGTTCGGTGTCTTTTGTCGGCATGTTGTATTCTCCCTTGTTTCTACAATTCTCTATATGAAATATTTACGTTGTCAAAATCACAAGGGTCATGTTACTCCTTTTGAAATGAAAAAGAAAGGGATTTGGCAAATTATTTTCAACAAAAAAAACACCCGCCGAAACGGGTGCAAAACGGAATTTATTTCATTTTTAAAATCGTGGCGCTGTACGGTGCGAGCTCGACTTCGAGCGAGTCTACATCCCGGTCGCGCAGCAAGTCGTAAGCGCTTCCGGTATGGCCGAGCGGGTTAAGTTTCGATACGGAATCAGAGTTATTGAAGTATATCAAATACGTCTCATCTTTCGTACAACGCTCGATGATGAGGGCGTTATCCTCATCGTCGACGAGATTGAAACGATACGAGCCGCCGTTCGCGAGCACCGGATGCTCTTTGCGGAGTCGAATCAATTTCTGCACATAGCGGAACAATTCGCGGTCTTCTTCGGCTTCGTCCCACGGCATACAACGGCGGCAACCCGGATCTTGTTCACCTTCGAGGCCGATCTCGTCCCCGTAATAGATGCATGGGCTTCCTGTGTACGTGAGCATCGACGTCATGAGCAACTTGAACTTCCCTTTATGTCCTTTTGCCCGAGTGAGGGCGCGCGGGGTGTCGTGCGAGTCGATCAAGTTGAACGTCACTTCGTTCACGTTCGTCGTGTTCATCATCTCGACGCGTGTCAACTCATTGCGAAACTCGGAAGCGGACGTCCGGTCGAGCGCGAAATAGTTGAGGCTCGCGTTCGTAAACGGATAGTTCATGACCGCATCGAACTGGTCACCTTTGAGCCATGGCTGGGCATCGTGCCAAATCTCACCGAGGATGTACGCATCCGGATTCGCTTGTTTGACCGTTTTACGGAAATCGCGCCAGAACGCGTGATCAACCTCGTTGGCCACGTCTAACCGCCACCCGTCGATGCCGAATTCTTCGACCCAGTACCGGGCCACTTCTAATAGATAAGCTTTCAACGCCGGGTGCTCCGTATTGATCTTCGGCATGTTCTTCTCGAACGCGAACGTGTCGTAGTTCGGCTTCGGCGTCGTCTCGATCGGGAAGTCACGAAGATAGAACCAGTCACGGTACTCTGACTGTGGTCCTTTTTCGACGACGTCTAAGAACCAAGGGTGGTTGTAGCCGACATGGTTGAAGACGGCGTCGAGCATGACTTTGATACCGTTCTCGTGGAGAAGATCGACGAGTTGTTTGAACTGCTCTTTCGTTCCGAACTGCGGATCGATTTCCATATAATCGAGCGTGTCGTATTTATGGTTCGTCGTCGCTTTGAAGATCGGGCAGAAGTAAATCCCGGTGATCCCTAGATCGACGATATGGTCAATATGGTCGATGATCCCTTGGAAGTCGCCGCCGAAGAAGTTCGTGATCGTCGGTTCGGTACTATTCCATGGGAGCGTGCCTTCGGGATCGTTAGAAGGGTCACCGTTCGCGAACCGGTCCGGGAAGATTTGATACCAGACTGTGTCCTTCACCCACGATGGGGCGTGGAAGATGTCGACCGGGTTGATGAACGGGATGCAGAAATAGTAGCCCGTGTCGTCGAGCGGTTTATCTTCGAACCAACCTTTTTCCGTATAGACGGCCGTCTCATTGCCGTCATGGAGCCGGAAGCCGTAACGGAGGCGGCGGAATGGCGGTTTGATGGCGATGAACCAATAGTCGTATTGATCATCATGGCCGATTTTTTCCATCGGTGTCTCGAACGTGCGCCAAAAGCTCGGCTTGTCCGGGTCGAAATTCCACATGGCCGGGTCTTCCGAGTGCCAGTCGTATGGGTCGTTCCAAATTAAGTCAACAGATTGGATATCATTTCTTTTCGTATGGAAGCGAATATGTATCGTTTCTCGGTCATACTTGTACACGAAAGGGGACATGGCGCGGTGGTAGATGGCTTCTTTGATCATGGGTTTGAATTCCTTTCTCTATTAAGGGTTATAACCATTTTACACTGTCTGTTCAGAAAAGAAACAACAGTTGTGAAAACGTTTGCTCAAGCAAAGGGTAATAAAGCGTTTACATTTTGTCAATCGCCTGATTCGTCATTTTTTGCGAAATAGGGTCATAAATAATTCAAAAAGAGATAAATGGGACAACCACAATAAAAAAAGCGAAAAAAAAGACTTGTAAAACGCTTACACAACTGTATAATAAAAATTGAGGTGAGGATGCAAACGTTTTCACTAACCTACTGATTCTGTAGCGGAGTCGATTAAAATCAGTAGGTCAGTGCGATTGCGCAAATCTGACCATACTATTTCCTTGGGGAGGTTTTTCATCATGAAGATGAAAAAAATGGTAGCAGGACTTTCAACGGCAGTATTCGCTTTCGGTGCACTTGCTGCATGTGGTGGCGGTACGGACAATGGTTCTACTAACGAAGGCGGTTCTTCTAGCGAGAACAAGCCAGAAAAAATCGTAATTTGGGAAGATATTGAAAAGTCGGAAACGACGAAAGAAGTTGCGAAGGCGTTTGAAGAAGAACACGGCGTCGCAGTTGAAGTCGTTGAAGTTCAAATGACGGATCAAAAAGACAAGTTGGCGCTTGATGGCCCAGCTGGTAAAGGTCCTGATATCGTTCTCGTACCACACGACCAAATCGGAACGATCGCTGATCAAGGTCACTTGGCTCCAATTACGGATGAAGGCGCACTTGAAGCGTTCACAGACGCTTCGAAATCGGCTGTTATGTTCGACGGACAAGCTTACGGCTATCCGAAATCAGTTGAAACACCAGTCCTCATGTACAACAAGGATTTGGTATCAGAAGCTCCTACTTCAATGGACGACTTGTACAAGTTGTCTACAGATCTTAAAGACAAAGGCGAGTACGGCTTCCTCGGTCTTTGGGATAACTTCTACTTCGCTCACGGTGTAGTGGCTGGCTTCGGCGGTTACGTCTTCAAAGAAGACGGCGGCGCGCTCGACCCAACCGACGTCGGTTTGAACAACGAAGGCGCAGTTGAAGGCTTCGACTACATCGGCAAATGGTACCAAGAAGGCCTCTTCCCTAAAGGGTTGATCGGCGAGTCTGGTGGCCAAGCGATGGACCAACTCTTCACTGAGAAGAAAGCACACACAGTCATGAACGGACCATGGGCCGTAGATGGTTACGAAGATGCCGGCGTCAACCTTGGAGCGTCTGCATTGCCGACACTTCCAAACGGTGAGCCAATCAAGACGTTCATGGGCGTGAAGACATACGCACTTTCTGCTTACACAGAAAACCAAGAGTGGGCTGAAATGTTCCTCGCAGAACTTACGAACGAAGAGAACGCATTGAAGATGTTTGAAGCTTACAACGAGATCCCACCAGTAGCAGCACTCGAGTCGAACGAGACAATCACGTCGAACGAAGTTGCGAAAGCGGTATTCGATCAAGCGACGAACGCAATCCCAATGCCTAACATTCCTGAAATGGGACAAGTTTGGGAGCCAATGGCACAAGCACTTCAGCTCGTAGCAACTGGCAAGCAAGATGCACAAAAATCAGCTGACGATGCTGTTAAAGTCATCGAGCAACAAATCCAAGCAAACAACCAATAAGGATATGAAATGATGGGGTACGCCGACTGGCGTTCCCCCTCATTTTCTAGAATTGAGCAAACGCTTGCTCGATTGATTTGCTCAAATTGAAAGGAGAAATTGAGGATGGCTTCAATCGCGAACCCTAAAACGCCGGAACAACGTCCGGAAAAACCGACCAATCATGCTCGGAACGCCGCATTACTTTCGATCATTCCGGGAGCCGGTCAATTCTATAACAATCAAAAAGCGAAAGCGATCGCTTTCTTTATCGTCATCATGTCTTATTTTGCAGTAAACTACGATCTCTTTTTCAAAGGAGCGGGCGCAGGACCTGGCGACCGTGGTGGCCTTTGGGGATTGATCACGCTTGGCGAAGTGGCAGGACCTCGTAACGACCACTCCATCTTCTTGATGGTAGAAGGGATTGTCGCATTAATCTTACTTTTCTTCGGAATCGCGTTCTACATCTGGAACATTCGTGACGCCTACCGAGTCGGTCGCATTCGTGATCAGCACCTAAACGTCCCAACGTTCCAAGTGCAACTCCGCAACTTGCGCGACCATGGATTCCCATACTTGATGTTGATCCCGTCGCTCATCTTGCTCGTCTTCACAGTCGTAT
The DNA here is from genome assembly GCF_005960665.1 of Exiguobacterium mexicanum. Lineage (GTDB taxonomy): Bacteria > Bacillota > Bacilli > Exiguobacteriales > Exiguobacteriaceae > Exiguobacterium > Exiguobacterium mexicanum_A. The sequence goes on along the minus strand of NZ_CP040676.1, from coordinate 1,987,723 downwards.
TACCACTCATTTTCACATTCTTGATCGCGTTCACGAACTATCGTTACAACAACGCACCACCGGCAAAACTTGTCGAGTGGATCGGGTTTGAGAACTTCACACGAATTTTTGAAATCGACATTTGGCGCGACACATTCGTCGGCGTTCTCGGCTGGACACTCGTCTGGACGGTCGCTTCGACGGTCGGTGTCATCGCGATCGGGATTTTCCTCGCGGTCCTCTTGAACCAAGAAGGTCTTCGCTTCCGTCGCTTGTTCCGCTCGATTTTGATTTTGTCATGGGCCGTTCCAGCGTTCATCACAATCTTGATTTTCCGTTCGATGTTCAACGAATCGTTCGGTGTGTTCAACACGACGATCCTTCCAGCGTTCGGACTTGATCCGATCAACTGGATGACCGATCCGACGGCGACACGCAGCGCGCTCATCTTGATTCAATGGTGGCTCGGCTTCCCGTTCATCATGACGCTCATGACTGGGGTATTGCAATCGATCCCTGGCGACTTATATGAAGCGGCAACGATTGACGGTGCGACCATCTTTGACAAGTTCCGCTTGATTACGTTACCGATGCTCTTGTTCGCAACAGCACCGATTCTCATCACGCAGTTCACGTTCAACTTCAACAACTTCAACATCATCTATCTCTTTAACGGCGGTGGACCGGCTGTACCGGGACAAACTGCCGGTGGTACCGATATCTTGATTTCATGGATTTACAAATTGTCTCTCGGAGCCAACCCGCAATACGGACTTGCGGCTGCGATCACGCTCATTTTGTCATTCTTCATCATGACACTTGCCGTCATCCAGTTCCGTCGGACAAAATCTTTCAAAGACGAGGATATGATTTGATATGAAAAAACAAAAACGAATCAATTTGGCGTTCTCTTATGTCATCTTGACGCTTGCGTCGATCATCATTCTCTATCCAATGCTTTGGGTGGTAGGGACGTCATTCAACCCGGGTCGTACCATCACGTCAAAAATCATTCCAGAAAATCCGACGTTCATTCACTATAAAAACTTGTTCGATCTAACGATTTCGGATTATAGTTTATGGTATGTGAACACGTTGAAAATCGCTTTCATTACGATGGCGCTCGCTGTCATCTTGGTGACGATCACTGGTTATGTGTTCTCGCGCTATCGTTTCGTCGGACGGAAGAACTCGCTCGTCTTGTTCCTCGTCTTGCAAATGGTGCCGCAATTCGTCGCCATCATCGCCATCTACGTATTGCTCAACATGCTCGGTCTTCTCGACACGCACACAGCGCTCATTCTGCTGTATGCCGGTGGCGCGATTCCGATGAATACGTACTTGGCAAAAGGTTATTTCGATACGATTCCGAAAGAGCTCGATGAAGCCGCTCGGATGGATGGTGCCGGTCACCTTCGTATCTTCTGGCAAATCATTTTGCCGCTCGCGAAGCCAATCGTCGCAACGATCGCCCTCTTCAACTTCATGGGCCCGTTCAACGACTTCATCTTGGCATCGCTCGTCCTTCGGACACCAGAGAAACAGACGCTCGCGGTTGGTCTTTACAATATGATTTCTCGACAGTTCGACAACAACTTCACGTTGTTCGCGGCAGGCGCCGTCCTTTCGGCCCTCCCAATCGTTCTCTTGTTCTTCATGTTCCAACGCTACTTCGTCTCGGGTCTCACTGCCGGTGGTACGAAAGGATAATACTCACTTAAGGGGGAAGCGATATGAGGCGAGGCGTCGTGCTCGTTCTTCTGTCGCTTCTTTTGTTTCCAACAGTCGTCGGAGCGAAAGAAGCAGCATCGTGGGAACAGGAACGCATGTACTTTATCATGGTCGATCGGTTCGTTGACGGGAATCCGGACAACAATGACCAGGTCGATCAGAATGACCCGAAAGCCTTTCATGGGGGCGATATCCGAGGCGTGATTGAAAAACTTGATTACATCGAGTCGCTCGGATTCACCTCCATCTGGTTGACGCCGGTGTTTGAAAACATGCCGGACGGTTACCATGGCTATTGGATTAAAGATTTTTATGACATCGATCCCCAATTCGGGACGAAAGAAGATTTGCAGGAACTCGTCGATGAGGCGCATAAGCGGGATATGAAAGTCATCCTCGACTTTGTCGTCAACCACGTCGGGCCGAACCATCCGTGGGTCGAAGAAAAACCAGACTGGTTCCATGACGAGCTACCGATTGTGCTGTGGAACGATCAAGAACAAGTCGAGACGCACTGGTTGTTCGACTTGCCGGATTTTAAAACCGAAGACCCGGAAGTGAAAGACTACTTGCTCGAGGCGGCCACGTATTGGATCGAAGAGACCGGGATCGACGGCTATCGTCTCGATACGGTGCGCCACGTCGATAAGCCGTTTTGGGAAGATTTCGTCAAAGCGGTCCGTGAAGTCGATCCAGATTTTTATCTCTTGGCCGAAGTGTTCGATCCGGACCCGCAGTATGTCGCCGAGTATGATGACTTAGGCTTCAACAGCATCACCAATTTCACGTTTTATGACCGCGTCTCGAAGACGATGACACAAAAGACGGCGAACGTCGACGAAATCGACGTGGCCGCAAGTTACGCCGAGACGTTCTTTAATGATCCGAACCAAATGGCGACCTTCCTCGATAACCATGACGTCGAACGTTTCATGCACGTCGCGGAACTAGGTGGTGCCGAGTCGGCCGAACGCAGGCTCCGCCTCGGATTGTTCGCCCTTTACGCGTCACCGGGGATGCCAATCGTCTTCCAAGGAACGGAGAACGCACAAAAGGGCGGGGCTGATCCCGCGAACCGGGTCATGACCGATTTCCCTGGAAATGAAGAGCTCCATGAATACGTTGCGACGATGAACCGGATGCGCGCCGAATACCCGGTGTTTGCGACCGGTGAACAACGGATGATCGCTTCGAAAGACGGCATGGCCGTGTTTGAACGTCGTGACGGCGAAGATGTCGCGCTGTACGCCATCAATATGAACGCCGAGGACAGAGAGATTGAATTCGAGGTAAGCGAGGTCGGAGAAGATACACGGCTTCGTGGTCTCTTGTTCTCACAACTTGTCACGGACAGCCGTGGCACGTTCACCATCAAACTCGCAGGAGAAAGTGCGAACGCCTACATCGTCGAAGAATCGGAAGTGAACATGTGGACGATCGGTCTACTCGTGGTCGCCATCCCGATTTTCTTGACTGGATTGGTCATGTGGAAGCGTCGCAAGAGCGCGAGCTGAGGATACCCTGTGATAGGGAACTTTGAACTAACGGAAGCAAAGGGGAGCATCATGCAAATCACGATTAAAGATGTCGCCAAACACGCCAATGTCGCACCGTCGACCGTGTCTCGCGTCATCGCCAACAGTCCGCGTATCAGTCAAAAAACAAAAGAGCGTGTACGCAGTTCGATGGAAGAACTCGGGTACCATCCGAACATTCACGCCCGAAGCCTTGCCAACCGCTCGACGCAGTCGATTGGTCTCGTCATGCCGAGCGCGGCGACGAAGACGCTGCAAAATCCATTTTTCCCGGAAGTGTTACGCGGGATTAGTACGAAAGCGCATCAAAATGGCTACTCGCTCTATATGACAACGGGTGTGACCGAAGAAGAAGTATTGTCCGGGGTCATCGAGATGGTGCAAGGACGTCGCGTTGACGGAGTCATCGTCTTGTATTCACGAGAAGACGACAAGGTCGTTCAATACTTACGTCAGACGAAATTCCCGTTCGTCGTCGTCGGGAAGCCGTTTGGGGATGCCTCGTCAATCACGTACGTCGACACGGACAACTATTTGGCCGGACGAGAAGTGACGAAACATCTTTACAATCTTGGCCATCGCTGCATCGCCTTCATCGGAGGCTCGGATAAACTGGCGGTCACGCAAGACCGGCGCAACGGGTATGCGACGGCGCTCATGGAAGCAGGGATCCCGGTTCGCGAAGACTATATCGCCCGGGCCGAGTTCATGACGAAAGGCGGCGCCAAAGCCGTGCGCGAGTTGCTCCAACTAGAGGAACCACCGACAGCCGTCGTCGTCAGTGACGATATGATGGCGCTCGGTGTCATCAGCACGCTCAGTGAGATGGGCCTTAAGATACCTGAGGATGTCGCCGTCGTCAGTTTCAACAACGTCTACATCGCGGAACACTCGAACCCGCCGCTCACATCGGTCGAAATCAACATTTTCGGCCTTGGTTTCGAGGCGACGAACTGTTTGATTGAACAGATCGGCGATAGCGCGCCACCTTACGGGAAACGCGTCATCGTGCCGCACTATTTGGTCGTCCGCCAGTCGTGCGGTCAGAAAAAGAAGACTGAAATCGTTGAATGAGTGCAAACCTTCCGTATCATGCGGAAGGTTTTTTTGTGAAAAATCTCAATGCATATAGTAGAAGCGAAAGCAATCGGTCAAAAGTCATGACGTTACAAACAGATTACAATCATGAAAGAAATGCATGAAACGGAGTTGCAAGGGAATATCTACATTACCGGCCGAATGGCAGATCATTACGAATCCGCCTAGCCAATAACCAAAAAATACAGAATGTGAAAGGGAGATACAATCATGGATAACAAACGTTATGTAGGCACTTACTATCAGGAGTCAGAGCTCGTGGCAAAAATTGATCAACTTCGTGCCGAGGGGCATCGCGAAGACGATTTGTACGTCGTTGTGAAAGATAAATCGAACCTTTCGATGGTTCGCGGCGAAACGGATGCAGAAGTAAAAGAAACGAAAGCGTCATGGCTTGATCGCTTCTTTGGAGTCGCGGACGGAGAAGACGAAGTTCGACATACGTTCGATAAACTCGGTTTCTCAGAAGAAGAGACAGCACGTCACCGTCAAGACATCGAGAACGGTGGATTCGTCCTCTTGTTGGACTCGAACGACGGCATCTTAGATGACGGTCGTAACTCGACGTTCGAAGGTGGCCGCACATCAGCCGGCTACGGTTCAGAAGGCAACGAAGCAGGCAACATGACCGCACGTGACGTCGGGATGACAGGAGCTTCAAGCACTGGTATTCCATCGGAACGATTCAACGATATGGATGAAGACATTCGTAACCGCGCGGATTTGACGGATGAGCAAAAGCTCGAATTGCATGAAGAGCGTCTCCAAGTGAACAAAGAGCGTGTTCAAACAGGAGAGGTTCGCGTCGAGAAAGATGTCGTCGAACACGAAGAACGTGTCGATGTCGAAGTCGAGCGCGACGAAGTCTACGTCGAACGCCGTCGCGTCGATGGGGACCGTGAAGCGACAGGACATTCATTCGATGCGACAACGGACCGCGATGAGATTCGCGTGCCGGTCACGGAAGAACGCGTCGATGTGACGAAGAAAGATGTCGTCGCCGAAGAAATCGTCGTCGGCAAAGAGAAAGTGAAAGATACAGAAACGGTACGTGAGACGTTACGTAAAGAAGAGGCGCACGTCGAAGGGGAAGACGACCTTCGCCATCGTGATCATGACCGCGACCATACACGTCGTGATGAGCGCGACCGCTTCTAATCTGATTGACTAAGCACCTCGACAAGGATGGCTCTCTCTGAGGGACCATCCTTTTTTTCGCCAATTGACTAGAGGAGGAACGAACGCCATGAAACATGCAATCATCTCAGAAGTATTTGATCATCCCGAAGAGTTGCTTAATCGAACGGTCGATTTAAAACGAGAAGGGTATGAAGAAGAAGACATGTACGTCCTTGTCAAGCGGGCCGATGTGGCGGACGCTGTCCGCCGTCACTCGAACCTCTATGTTCTCGTCACCGATGAACCGGGAACGGTCGCCTCGCTCGTCACGTCGAGTGAGCGGCCAATCGAACGCTGGCTCAAAAGCATGCGCTTGACGTCAGAGCAACAAGACCGCTTTGCGAAAGAAGTTGAACAAGGTAGACTCTTCCTCTATGTCGACGCGGACCGGAGTGAACAACAGTTTAATGCGACGAGTTCGAAGACCGAACCCGCGCCGAAGACGGAGGAACAGACGCTCGCCTTACACGAGGAACGGTTGACGATCGAGAAGCAAGCGGTCCAAGCAGGAGAAGTCGTCATCAATCGTCACGTATCGGAGACCGAACAAGAGATTGAAGTGCCCGTTCGGAGGGAACAGGTCCATGTGGAGCGGACGACCGGATCAGAAGATGTGGTCGAAGATTATGACTTCGATCAACCCGGTATCCGCACGATCGACGAAGGGGACCACTTACGGATCCAAGTCATCGAAGAACGGGCTTTCATCGTGAAGCGTCCTGTCGTCGTCGAAGAAATCATCGTTCGAAAACAAGTGACCGAAGACGTCAAGACGATGACGGAAACGCTCCGCAAAGAAGAAATCGAAGTGACCGAAGTCGGACAAGCCGATGTCATGGTCGAAGACCATACAACGCGAAAGGATGAGACACAATGAGTAAACGTCGTTTTGTAGATACGTATCCAGAGGAGGCGGCACTCGTCGCCAAAATCGATCAACTGACCGAAGAAGGTTACGATGAAAGTGATGTGTTCGTCGTCGCGAAAGATCAGGACGATGTCTCGCTCGTCAAACGGAATACCGATGCGAAAGTGGAAGAAGCGAGCGCGAACTGGATGCAGAAATTCACTGGCGTCGCGGAAGGCGAGGAGGAAGTGAAGCGGGCCTTGCTGGACCTCGGTCTCGCTGACGACGACGTCAACCAGGCTTACGGAGACATTTTAAACGGAGGGTACGCCCTCATCCTCGACGAACCGGATACGGGATTCAATGACGGGAACAACCCGGCATTCGAGGGTCACGAAGCGAACGCCGCGTTTGGACGCGACCAAGACAAGTGACTAGAGCACCTACTGCCTTCTTGAAAAGGTAGTAGGTTTTTTGTTTGCTCCAAAAAGTAAGAAAAAAATTTATGCAAACGATTGCATTCTTGTGTGAGTCGTGTAAAATGAGAGGTGAGATTGAAATATAGCGCTTTCATAGACAAGTGGTTGCATGATTCGATTGTCTAATGACGAGTAGCCTTGTAGAGAAAAAGGAGTGGCAGACAGATGAAACGATTGTTTGCAGTCGATGAATGGAAAGTAACGGAAGAGAACTTGCATCCGAAAGAAAACCGCCTCGCAGAATCGATTACCTCGCTCGGTAACGGTCATATGGGGATGCGCGGTAACTTTGAAGAAGATTATTCAAACGATACACACCAAGGCTTCTATGTGGCCGGCGTCTATTATCCAGATAAGACGCGTGTCGGTTGGTGGAAAAATGGATATCCGGAGTACTTCGCAAAAGTATTGAACGCGACGAACGTCGTCGGTCTTCGTGTCGCCATCAACGGGACACCGGTTGATTTGGCGAAGTGGGAAGTGAAAGACTTCACGCGTGAGCTCGATATGCAACGCGGCGTCCTCACACGGACGTTCACGCTCGTGAACGGAACGGAAGAGACGAACGTCGAAGTCGTCCGTTTCTTCTCAATCGTCGATAAAGAGATTTTGGCAATCCGTTACAACGTCACTCCGGTGAACTACGAAGCGAAAGTTGAATTCACACCTTACTTGGACGGCGATGTCGTCAATGAGGATTCGAACTATGATGAGAAGTTCTGGTTACCGGTCGAGCATGGTGTTGAAGAACGTTTCGGATTCGTGACAACGAAAACGAAGAAGCTCGATTGGCACATCACGGCCTCGATGATCGCAGACGTCGAAGGAGCCCGTTGTGAAGTGCTCGAAGCGACTGATCTTTACGTCGCCAACAAATTCACAGTCACGGCGGCAGCTGGCGAGACGGCGACAGCGTACAAATACGTCTCGGTCGTCACGAACCGTGACTACGAAGTCGAGGAATTGCAGTCGACGGGAATGCAACGCGTTGAGATGGCGTTTGAGAAAGGCTTTGAAACGCTTCTCGCCGAGCAGACAGAAGCATGGCTCGCTCGTTGGGAAGATGCCGACGTCCGCATCGATGGGGACGCTGAAGCGCAACAAGGCATCCGCTTCAACATCTTCAACATGTATCAGACGTACACGGGCGAAGACTCGCGCCTCAACATCGGACCGAAAGGGTTCACCGGTGAGAAATACGGCGGTGCCACATACTGGGATACGGAAGCATATTGCCTCCACTTCTACTTGGCAACGACGAAACCGGAAGTCTCATGGAACTTGCTCAAATATCGTCACAATCAATTGCCGCAAGCAAAAGAGAACTCGGTCAAGAACGTCGGCATGGAAGGCGCCCTCTATCCGATGGTGACGATGAACGGGGAAGAGTGCCACAACGAGTGGGAAATCACGCATGAAGAGATTCACCGGAACGGTGCGATCGCCCACGCCATCTTCAACTATACGAACTTCACGGGCGACAAGTCATACCTAGGTCAATACGGACTTGAAGTATTGGTCGAGATCTCGCGTTACTGGGCGAGCCGCGTCAACTTTGTCCCGCACAAAGACGTGTATATGATCCTAGGCGTCACAGGTCCGAACGAATACGACAACAACGTCAACAACAACTGGTACACGAACTTGATTGCCGCTTGGACGCTCGAGTACACGCAAGAAGTGTACAACTATTTGAAAGAAGCAGAGCCGGCGCGCCTTGAAGAACTTGTCGCGACGCTCGGTCTTTCAGACGAAGAACTCGCGAAGTGGAACGATATCCAAACGAAGATGTACTATCCGAAAGATGACCTCGTCCCAGACGTGTTCATGCAACAGGACGGCTTCATGGATAAAGAACAGATTTTGGTGAAAGACCTTGATCCGAAACACTTGCCGCTCAACCAAAACTGGTCGTGGGACCGCATCCTCCGCTCGAACTTCATCAAACAAGCGGACGTGCTCCAAGGGCTCTATACGTTCAGCGACCGCTTCACGGTCGAACAGAAGCGTGCTAACTTCGATTTTTATGAGCCGCGTACGGTTCACGAGTCGAGCTTGTCGCCTTGCGTCTACTCAATCATTGCGGCCGAAGTCGGTTACGAAGACAAGGCGGTCGAGTTGTACCAACGTTCGGCACGACTCGATCTCGATAACTATAACAACGATACAGAAGACGGGCTTCACATCACATCAATGGTCGGTTCATGGATGTCGATCGTTCACGGTTTCGCAGGCATGCGCGCCCTCGAGTCGGAGCTCACGTTCAGCCCGATGATTCCTAAGGGCTGGAACGGGTACTCGTTCAACATGCTCTGGCGCGGTCATCACTTGACGGTCACGTCGACGCGTGAACAAGTGACGATCAAACAGACGGGCGGTACGGACGTATCGATCCGTGTCTACGGAAACGTCGTCACGGTCCCGGCAAACGATGCGGTGACCATCGAGACAGTGAAAGCGTGACCAAACGCATCAGCTCAACAAGTCGGCCCCGGCCGGCTTGTTTTTTTATTAGAAGCACGAACACATCCCATTATTTTTATGGTAGGCAGCACTAGAAAACTATGTTATCTTGATTCTTAGCCATTTTTGAAAGGGGAGACAGAACTTGACGGAAGCCGTTAAAGAACACGCACGCATCGGGATCGTTTCGATTATCGGGGGAGTGTTCGTTGCATTATCTATGACATTATTCTTAATCCCGGCGGGGGTATACTCGACCGGATTTACAGGGCTCGCCCAAATCTTTACGAAACTGTTTGCGGGGACACCGTTTGAGCTCGGAGAAGGGATTTGGTTCTTCGTCTTGAACGTGCCGCTCTTGATCGTCAGCTACTTCATGCTCGGCAAGAACATGATGATTCATACGTTGATCAGTGTTGCGGCAGTTACCGTGTTTATTCGCGTGCTTCCGCAGTCGTCAATCATTTCGGACGACCCGCTTTTGAACGCTGTGTTCGGCGGGGTTTTGCTCGCCATCGGTTCGGGAATCACGATTCGCTTCGGTGCCTCGACCGGTGGATTTGATATCGTCGCCCTCATCTTGGCGAAGTTCACGAACAATTCGGTCGGCGTCTATCTGTTCCTCATGAACATGATGATCGCGCTTTGGGCCGGTGCGTTGTTCGGGTGGCCGACCGCGCTTTATACGATCGTCTTCTTATACGTCACGTCGAAAGTCATCGACGAGATCTATACGAACACGCAGCGGCAGACGCTCTTCATCGTCACGAGTCATCCGGACGAAGTGACGAAAGAACTGCATCAGCACGTCTTCCGCGGCATTACGCTCATGCCGGCAATCGGTACGTATTCGAAAGTCGAGAAAGCAACGCTCATGATGGTCGCCCAGCGCCACGAAGTGCGTGAGATCACGCGAATCTGTAAAGACGCCGATCCAAGCGTCTTCATCAACATGGTTCCGACTGAAAATGTCGAAGGTGCGTTCCGACGCTGAAATGAACCCCCGCTGAACGCTCAGCGGGGGTTATTCTATAGATAGGAATAAAAAGAGATGGGGTGGACGTGTGATGATTGGAGTCAGTATTGCGACGAAGTGGGAATACGAAGCGACATTGGAGCATTATGACGTCAAAGCGGATGAGCGGTTCAGCTACCCGTATGGCGAGTACTTCATGAGGACGGTTGATGACGTCGAACTCGTATTCTACAGCACCGGTGTGCGGAAAGCGAACGGGGTGGGCGCCAATCAATATATGATGTCTCGGTTCAACTTAGCAAAAGTAATTGTGGCTGGAACGTGTGCCGGAATCGACGATACGTTCAACCCGTTGGATATCCTCGTCCCTCATCGCGCCGTTCAATATGATTGCACGGTGAAAGAAGTGGAACCGCTGATCAAGCAATCGTTCATCGTCGAAATTGAACTAGCGAACTACGGGAACGATTTTTTGACCGGTACCATCGCGACGGCCGATCGAGCGGTCGTGATGTGGAACGATTATTTAGAACTCAAAGAGCATGGCGTCACCATCGCGGACACGGAAGCAGGTGCCATCGCCTATATCTGTAAGAAAAATGACGTCGAGTGCATCATCATTAAAGGCATCTCTGACTTCCCGACGGATGAGCGCGATGCGAATCCAGTCGAATCGAACGCGGAACAAATCAATGTGTACCTAGCCAATACCCCAAAAGTCATGACCAAGATTTTTGACGACTATTTGATGCGCTTTCTGTAGGCAAATCGCAAAACACACCGACTGCAGGAACAGTCGGTGTGTGGATTATGCTTTGATGCCAAGCTGTTCTTCGAGGTAGATGGCGATGCCGTCTTCCATGTTCGACGCGGTCACTTCATCCGCGACGGCTTTCAACTGGCTGATGGCGTTGCCCATCGCGACGCCGGTGCCGACGTAGTCGAGCATCTCGAGGTCGTTTTCCTCGTCGCCGAACGCGATGATGTTTTTGCGGTTGATGCCGAGATGTTTCGAAACTTCGCGCAACCCGAGCGCTTTCGACGTGTTCTGGCTCATGACCTCAATCATGTGCTCCGGCATGCGCCATTGGCGGTTCAAGACGGCCTCGGCGTGGACTTTATTCAAACGAGCGCGGACGTTGTCGACGTGCTCTTTCGTCGCGTGGATGAGGAGCGAGGTCGGCTCGTCCTGCAAATGCTTGAGCAAGTTGCCTGACGTGACGCTGAGCGCGCGCTCGGCATACGGGCTATAAAACTCTTGCGGGTCTTTATGGAAGTAGACGTGGTCGGTCACTTCGACGACGATGTTGTGCGCTTTCGTGTCCGAGACTTCTTCGATGATCTCGTGCGCCGTCTTGAGCGGGATCGGCCGGTGCGTCACTTTGTATGACGGATCTTTCGGGTGATGGACGAGCGCTCCGTTAAAGTTGATGAGCGGTGTCGTCAAGCCGAGCTCTTCGTAATACATGATCGAATGGCGTTGTGGGCGTCCGGTCGCGATCATGACTTCATGACCGGCCTCACGGGCCGCTTGAAGCGCGCGTACGTTGCGCTCACTGATCGTCTTGTCGTCGCGCAACAACGTTCCATCTAAATCGACTGCGATTAAATAACGTGACATAAAGGGTTCCTCTTTTCTACGAGATGCTTATTTCTCAAACCGTACCATATTTCCCGTTTCGACGGAAAGAATATACAATCGAGGTCGCACATTTTACGGTAACAATGCTATACTAAGGTCGTATGAATTTTTCATGAATCATCTGTGAGATGGAGGGGACTATCGATGCGTTACTTAGTCACATTGTTCTGGGCGATCTTGCTTTCGAATACAGCAATCTTTATCATTTCTGCTGTCGATGGCGTGTCGTTCAACGCGATGCTCGCGACATTCTTTGGCGTCGTCATCACGATCTTTATTGTACTCTTGGACACGCTTAACCAAGATATGGGGATTAGCGACGTCGCACAAGAGAAGTAAGACGTCTACAACCAAGCTGGCTCATATCCGAGTCAGTTCTTTTTATATTATTTAGGAGGAGTCGAATATGAAAAACAGTGCCAAACGGGCGAACTTCATCACGTTCGCCATCATCGGTGTCATCATCATCGTCGGGATCGCTCTCTTGTTCTTCTTGAACAATGCGAACGAGGAGACAGGCGTCAACGCTGTCACACCGGACGAGCTTGAGACGAAGATTTCAGAAGAAGAGGAAGTCGTCGTCTACTTCTGGCAGACTGGTTGCGAATACTGTGAGCAAGTCAAACCGTACGTCGAGCCACTCATCGAAGAATATGACGCCGTGTCGATCAACTTGGCCGACCACAACGTCTGGACGACTTACGGCATCAACGGAACACCGACAATGATTCGTTTCCAAGATGGAAAGGAAGTCGGTCGTGTGGAAGGTGCCGTCTCTGAACAACAATACGAGACGTTCTTTAAAAACGAGGAGGGCGCACAGTGATCAAAAGCCGCTTGTATCAGACTTTGTTTGAGTTGAACGCGACCCCGGTCATTGCCAAACGACTCCGTGCCTTCGCTGAATCGTCAGCGAGCCGGTCCTTCATCCCTTCGTTTGCGAAAACGTATCAAATCAATCTTGATGAAGCGGCGGAGCCGATCGAGGCTTATCCGAGCCTGCACGCCTTTTTCACACGGCACTTGAAAGAAGGGGTCCGGCTAATCGATGCAAGTCCGAACTCGGTCGTCTCACCATGCGACGGCAAACTGTCCATCGTGGCCGATATTACGGACGACAGCCGCTTCGAGGTCAAGGGTCAGTCGTACACGCTCGCCGAACTGCTCGGATCGCAACAAGAAGCAAGACGTTACGCCGGCGGTACGGTCTGTGTCCTCTACTTGAGTCCACGCGACTATCACCGCGTCCATGTCCCGCTCGCCGGGCGGGTGCTCAGTCATTATGAACTCGGTGACCGTTCGGCACCGGTGAATGACATCGGGTTGACGGAGACGGTTCGTCCGCTCTCACGAAACTATCGCCGCGTCACACGCTTTGAAACGGCGGCCGGGTTGTACGAACATATCATGGTCGGCGCCTTAAACGTCAACACGATCGAATGGACGCTCGACGGCGACCGCGCTGCCAAAGGCGACGAGGTCGGATACTTCTCGTTCGGTTCGACCGTCATCCTTTGTTTTGAGAAAGACCGCGTCACGATCGACCCAGCCAAAATCGGTCCGGTGCGACTCGGAGAAGTCATCGGGACGATACAAAACGATTGATTTTAAAAACTTTTTCAGGCCGACCGAACGATACACTAGTCGTTTGGTCGGTTTTCGTTTACCATAGAAGGGATATCACTACATGTATAGTAGTTGAATCGCTTTAGCTAATTGGAGGAATTTAAACGTGTTTAATCGACTTTATCCGAAACAGTTCGTCGCGTCAGTTTTTGACATCGACCTTGAAGAATTGAAAGACCGTGGGGTTCGCGTCATTTTGACGGACCTTGATAATACACTCGTGGCCTGGGACGTCCCGCACGCACCGGAGCTTCTTTTGCTATGGCTTGAAAAAGTGAAATCACACGGACTCGATGTCATCGTCGTCTCGAATAACAACGAGAACCGCGTACGTACGTTCACGGAACCGCTCGGCCTTCACTATGTGGCGCGTGCGAAAAAGCCGTTGCCGTCTGGATTCAAACAGGCGCTCGCAAAATATGGATACTCGACGAAAGAAGCCATCTTCTTAGGCGATCAATTGTTCACGGACGTGCTCGGCGCCAATATGGCCGGGATTCACGTCATCCACGTGCAACCGGTCGTCAAGACGGACGGACTCGTCACCAAGTTCAATCGCATGCTTGAAAAAGTCGTGTTCGCCCATATGAAACGTCGCGGGAAGTACGTGTTGATCACGAAAAAAGTTGAGGAAATCGCTGTCGATGCGAAGCGCGCCAAAGTGGCGGTCGCTGAGAAAATCGGTGAAGCGATGCACTCTCGTTCCGAAGATTCACATAAAAAAGATGAATAAGGACCTCGAACGCACAGGAAGAAGGAGGCTGTCCATGTACGGCGCGTAAGGCGTCGGAATTAACGCTTCAGGAGTAGCGGCGAGGCGCTACGGTGAATGAAGAAGAGGCAACTCAAATGACAGCAGACAACATTATGGAAGAAACAAAACGTTATTGCGCCGGTTGCGGCGTCGCCATTCAAACGGAAGACCCGACCGGTGTCGGTTATGCACCAAAATCGGCACTCGATCGCGAGATCGTCATTTGCCAACGCTGCTTCAAATTGAAGCACTACAATCAAATTCAAGACGTCGAACTGACAGATGACGACTTCTTGCGTATCTTAAACGGCATCAGCGCGAAAGAAGCGCTCGTTATCAAAATCGTCGACATCTTCGACTTCAACGGTAGCTGGTTGCCGGGGCTCCAACGCTCGGTCGGCAAGAACCCCGTCCTTTTGGTCGGGAACAAGGTCGACTTGTTGCCGAAATCGGTTAACCCGAACCGGATGTCTAACTGGATGAAGGCCGAAGCGAAAGAGCTCGGTTTGGAACCGATTGACGTCCATTTGATCAGTGCGAAAAAAGGTCACGGGATCGACGAGCTTGCCGAAAAGATCGAATATTATCGGAAAGGCAAGGACGTCTATGTCGTCGGTTGTACGAACGTCGGGAAGTCGACGCTCATCAACCAAGTCATCAAACGTTTCGGGGCAGAGGACGAGGCCATCATCACGGTCAGTCATTTCCCGGGAACGACGCTCGACTTGATCGATATCCCGCTCGATGATGATGCGAACCTTTATGACACGCCAGGGATTATCAATCGTCACCAAATGGCGCATTACGTCGATGCGAAAGATTTGAAAACGATCACCCCGAAAAAAGAGATCAAGCCGCACGTGTTCCAGTTGAACCCGCAACAGACGCTCTTCTTCGGTGGACTCGCCCGTCTCGACTACATGGAAGGCAACAAGCGCTCATTCGTTGTCTACATGTCAAACGAGTTGAAGACACACCGGACGAAGCTCGACAAAGCAGATGAACTATACGAAAACCATATCGGTAAGATGCTCAACCCGCCGAACGAGAAGACATTACAAATGTTGCCTCCGCTCGTGCGTCACGAGTTCAGTCTCCGTGACGGCGTCAAGACCGACATCGTCTTCAGCGGACTCGGTTGGGTTGCGATTCACGGAAAAGGTGGACGCATCGCCGCATGGGCACCAAAAGGAGTGGCCGTCACATTGCGTGAGGCGCTCGTATGAGACTGGCCGTCCTCGGTCACCCGATTGCTCATTCGCTCTCTCCCGTCCTGCACGAGCAGTGGCTGAGCGCGTCTGGGCTTTTCGGGCGCTATGAAGCACTCGACGTCGCCCCGGACGAGCTCGGGGACTTGTTTCAAGCGATGCGGGACGGCGTCTGGGACGGCTTTAACGTCACGATTCCGTACAAAGAGGCGGTCATCCCGTATCTCGACGAACTTGATCAGGCGGCTGAAGCCGCTGGTGCCGTCAACACCGTCTATAAACGGGACGGAAAGCTGATTGGGACGAATACGGACGGTGTGGGTCTAGTCACCGCACTCGACCGTCATACCGATTGGACGGGACGTGTGCTCGTTATCGGGGCAGGCGGGGCAGCGCGCGGGATCATCAGCGCCTTGCCGACCCGAGCCGTCACGATCACGAACCGAACGATGGAACGAGCGGAGCGTCTCGCGGAGGCGTTCGGCATTGAAGCGCAGGCGCTCACCGACGTTGATCCCTCATGCTATGACGTGATCATCCAGACGACTTCGGTGGGGATGGATGGTATCCATTCGCCTCGATCATTAAAAGGTTTACGACAAAACACCGTCGTTTGTGATATCATATATCGTCCACTCGTCACACCGTTTTTAAAGGAAGCCGCCAAAAATGACGCGAAAATCGTCAACGGAACTGCCATGTTCGTCGGACAAGGTGCTTTGGCGTTTGAATATTGGACAGGTGTGAGACCGGATCAACTTGTCGGAATGAAGTTAATTGAAAGCTTATTGGAGGAATAAATAGTATGTTATCAGGTAAACAAAAACGCTTTTTACGTGCTGAAGCACACCACCTTTCACCGATTTACCAGGTCGGGAAAAATGGAGTCAGCGAAGCGATGTGCAAAGACATCAGCGACGCGCTCGAAAAACGTGAGCTCTTGAAAGTTCAAGTGCTCCAAAACTGTGCCGATACGCCGAAAGATGTAGCCGGTGAATTGGCTGAGGGCACGAAAGCCGAAGTCGTTCAAGTGATCGGAAAAGTCATCGTCTTGTACAAACAGGCGACCGAGAAAGAAAATCGCCAAATTAAACTTCCATGAGCCGCATCGGCCTGATGGGAGGCACGTTCGACCCGCCGCATCTCGGTCATTTGTTGATTGCCGAGCAGGCACGTGAACAGCTCGCCCTCGACGAGGTCTGGTTTCTACCGGCGGCGATCCCGCCTCACAAGGCGGGGTTCAGTCCGGCCGAGGATCGGATCGAGATGACACGACGGGCGATCGCGGACCAAGCCGATTTCAAGCTGAGCTTGATCGAGTTTGAACGCGACGAACCGTCTTACACGGTCGAGACGATGAGACGGTTGCGGGACATGTACCCAGATGACACGTTTTTCTTCTTGATTGGGGCGGACTCGCTCGAGTCGCTCGAGAAGTGGTACGATTACGACACGCTCGTGACCCTCGTCACGTTCGGGGCCGTTGCGCGTCCGGGTAGCCGGTATCGCATCCCGAGACAGGCAGATGTGCGCACAATCGATATGCCGCAACTCGAGATCTCATCGACCGATATCCGGGAACGGGCGAAACGGGACAAGTCAATCAAATATCTCGTCCCACGCGATGTCGAAACTTATATCAAGGAGCGCAACTTGTATGACGTATGAGGAAGCACAATCATTGATTGAGGCGACATTACCGGAGAAACGCTATATCCACACGCTCGGTGTCGTTGAGACGGCAGAGCGGTTGGCCCGTTTATACGGTGCCGATGTGGAGCAAGCACGTCTCGCGGCGATGTTGCATGACTATGCGAAATATTTGGATAGCGATATGATGCGCCAAGTCGTGGTCGAGGAAAACCTTGACCCGAGCTTGCTTGCGTTCGATGACGAACTGCTGCATGCACCGGTCGGCGCGATTCTGTTAGACCGGGCGTATGACCTTGACCCGGCCGTTGTATCGGCCATTAAGAACCATACGACCGGAGAGCCTGGCATGTCACGCCTCGACCAGATTTTATTCGTCGCGGACGCGATTGAACCGAACCGGTCGTATCCGGGCGTCGACACGTTGCGTGACCTCGCGGACCGTTCGCTCGAAGCGGCCGTCGTCGCGACGTTGCGTCAGACAATCGATCATTTATTGAAGAAGTCGGTGCGAATCTTTCCACTGACGATTGAGACGTATAACCATTTTGTGAAAACACCCTAGGAGGTACAGTATGACTGTAAAAGAAGAATTGGAATTGATCGTGAAGGCCGCTGACGATAAGCGTGCCGAAGATATCGTCGTCCTCGACATGGAAGGCATCTCACCGGTCGCAGATTATTTCGTCATCTGCCACGGTAACTCAGAGAAGCAAGTCCAAGCGATTGCACGCGAAATCAAAGACGTGGCCGGCGAGCATGAGCTTCCGCTCCACAAATTCGAAGGCATGGACTCGGCACGTTGGGTGCTCGCTGACCTCGAAAACGTCGTCGTCCACATCTTCCATCGCGATGACCGCGACTACTACAACCTTGAAAAATTGTGGGCAGATGCGCCACACGTTGAAGTGGAAGTCGGCTAATGGCGTACGAAGGGTTCGCCTACGTCTACGATGAGTTAATGAAAGATGCCCCGTACGAGGATTGGGTCGCCTTCGTGCGTCGCCACGTCCAAGACGGTGCATCGCTTGCTGACGTCGGATGCGGGACGGGCTCGGCCACGATTCGCTTGGCGGAACATTACGAGACGATCGGACTCGATTTATCCGAGTCGATGCTCGAAGTCGCCCAAGAGAAGGCGCTCGAGGCAGGCATCACACTCCCGCTCTGGCAACAGGACATGCGGGAGCTTGAATTGCCACACCCGGTCGACGCCGTGACGATCCTTTGTGACTCGCTCTGCTACCTCGAGGATGAGGCCGACGTCATCGACACGTTCGAGGCGGTGTACGAACAATTGAAACCGGGTGGCATGTTCATCTTCGATGTACATTCGCCGAACAAGATGCAGACGCTCTTCAATCAGAAGACGTATGCCTCGAACGGAGAAGATTGCTCGTATATCTGGTTCGCCGACCCAGGCGAAGCACCGCTCTCGGTCGTGCACGATTTGACGTTCTTCGTCGCCCTCGAAAATGGCACGTATGAGCGTGTTGAAGAGACACACGAGCAACGGACGTACGAGCTGGGGCAATATATGCAGTGGCTCATCGGAGCCGGCTTCCATGTGAAATCGGTCACCGCTGACTTCACGGACCAAGCCCCGGGCCCGAACGCAGAACGAATCTTTTTTGTCGCCCAGAAATAAACGAGACCCCATCGCGGATTTGCGATGGGGTCTCGAGCTGTTAACGAATCAAATCGCAACATGCGGTCTGATTTTTTTATTGATGGCTCTGCCCGAAGTGAAGCATTGCTGCAGTCATGTTTGCCCAATTCGTGTTTCCATGCCTCCAAGTCAGGTGTTTAATACTTGATTTATAAAGGCAGCTTTAGCTTGAGTATACTTTTCTCGGTCATTACGAAATTCTTTTGCTAAATGTCTTTTAAGAAGCCCGTACTCTTTTATAAGCGAAGGATTGTCTCGTAATTTATCTCGAAACTCAATCTGTTTTCCCCAACGATCTTCTGTCACTTTCATGATGTGTAAATGGGCAACTCGCTTATCATTTTTTACTTTCACAAAAAATCTCCGCCAGGATTGTCCATCTAGTTCAGGTGGTACATACTGCCAATCATGCAACGTTAACGTATCAACAATATCGTGGATTTTTTCAAACGATTCGATCCCAATCATCACATCTATAATCGGTTTTGCGGGTAGACCAGGAACGGCCGTACTACCTATGTGTTCCGCTTCCTTGATGTCAAACTTTGAAAGTAAGTCGAACAACGCTCTTGTTTCTTGTAGACCTAACCGTGCCCACTGCACATTAGAATCTTCTATTTCAATAGTCTCATAAGCCCAAATCGGAATATTTGAGTGTTCGTGTTTGTCTTCTTTCATGAGTTTATCCCATCTCCCTGAAAGTTTTTTCACTTTATACGCAGAACCTCATTTTAAAACGCGATATAGAGAACCAGATCATTTTTATCTCATGTTGCTTACAGCCTTGTTTCTCCGTTCACAAGTAATTCAGTGTTGATTCATGGCCCCGTCATAATGCTAATCATAAAAAGAGTCGAAAAACCCCATCGCAAGTAGCATGGGGTCTTTGTCATGGTCAAGCCTCGTGACTGAATTGCCATTGGACACCGAACCGATCTTCGACCATGCCATACGCCTTGCTCCAGAACGTCTCTTGGAGCGGCATGAGGACACGGCCCTCGTCTGACAAGGCCTCGAATTCGCGACGAATCGCCTCGAGGTCGTCGGTCACGACGGCGAGCGTGATGTTTTGTCCGAACGTCACCGGACCGTCCGGCATCGCGTCCGAAAACATGAGCGAAGTGCCGTGGACGCTCAGACGGGCATGGAGAACGAGGTCGGCCAGCTCGTCCGGTACCGGTTCACCGTCCGGTCCAGGCTGGGCAGCGAACGTCATGATGTCCGGGGCGGGCTCGGCGAAGACGTCGGCATAAAACAGGACGGCGTCGCGACAGTCGCCATTGAAATTGAGATACGGGTTGATCGGCATGAGTGTTCCTCCTCGAATCGTTTCTTTCAGTATGAGACAAACCGATGACGGAAGAATCCGACAAAAGCACGAATTTTCGGAAGGGATTGTTGAAACGGTTGCTGAAACGGGAATACGGTAGGTGAGACATTCTTACGAAGGAAGGCGCGCAGACATGAAACTGACACGAGGACGTCTATTGGAATTCGGGTTCGTGTTGTTCATGGCGGTCATACTCGTCACGTCGATCATCGAAGGAGAGTGGTTTGACGCGAGCGTCGCCGGGGCGGGGATCGTGTCGGGTTTGATTCCGTTCATCCTCGAGAAGACGTTCAAAACCGAGTTCGACGCCAAAATGAAAGTCGCCTATATCTTATTCTTGTTTGCGTCGCAGTACTTGGGGTCGATTGTCGGCTTATATTCGAACGGTTGGTGGGACACGTTTCTTCACGTGTTGAGCGGCGTCTTCTTGGCGTTTCTCGGTTTCGATTTCTTAAGTCGACTTGATGAGGACATCCGACTCGAGATGCCGAAGCGGTTCGTCTTCGTCTATATCGTCGTCTTCGCGATGGCCGGGGCGGCACTTTGGGAAATGTATGAATTCACATCGGACTTGATGTTGAACACGACGATGCAAGGGAACGGGAATGACGACACGATGGTCGATCTCGTTGCCGGATCACTCGGCGGCATTATCGCAGCCTTGCTCGTGACCGAGATTCACCGGAAAGAACAACGTAACAAACATAAAAATTGAAAGCGATTTCAAAAACGCTCGAGTCCATCGAGCGTTTTATTTGTAATAATTATTATCTTTTAATATTATTAATCTTGTAATAATGATTATTAAGAGGAGGCAATATTAATGGATCAACACCGTCATCTAACTACTAACCAAGGCGTTCCAATCGGGGATAACGCCAACTCCATCACAGCGGGTCGTCGCGGCCCGACACTTCTCGAAGATTATCAGCTAATTGAGAAACTCGCCCACTTTGACCGTGAGCGCGTACCGGAACGGGTCGTTCATGCCCGCGGCGCCGGAGCCCACGGTGTCTTCAAAGTTAAAAATAGCATGAAACGATATACAAAAGCCAAATTTTTGCAGGAAGAGGGACAAGAGACACCAATCTTTGCTCGCTTCTCGACCGTCATCCATGGTCTCGGCTCACCAGAGACGCTTCGTGACCCACGTGGATTCTCGGTCAAGTTTTACACGGAAGAAGGGAACTACGACTTCGTCGGAAACAACTTGCCGGTCTTCTTTATCCGTGACGCCATCAAATTCCCGGATGTAATCCACTCACTCAAACCGGACCCGCGGACGAACCTGCAAGACCCAGACCGTTTCTTCGACTTCATGTCGCTCACGCCGGAATCGACGAGCATGCTCATCCATTTGTTCAGTGACGAGGGGATCCCAGCGTCATACCGTCACATGCGCGGCTCATCGGTCCATTCCTTCAAATGGGTCAACGAATACGGAAACACGGTGTACATAAAACTCCGTTGGGTCCCGAAACAAGGTATTAAAAACTTGTCGATGGAAGAAGCGGCGAAAGTGCAGGCCGAAGACTTCAACCATGCGACACGCGACTTGTTCAACGCCATCGAGGAAGGCGACTTCCCGGAGTGGGATCTCTACGTCCAAATCCTCGACCCGGCCGATATGGACAACTTTGACTTCGATCCGCTCGACGCGACGAAAGATTGGTTCGAAGACGTCATCCCGTATCAACTTGTCGGTACGATGACACTCAACAAGAACGTCGACAACTTCTTCGCCGAGACAGAGTCGGTCGGTTTCAACCCGGGTGTGCTCGTTCCTGGGATTCAACCGTCTGAAGACAAGATGCTCCAAGGCCGCTTGTTCTCGTATTCGGACACGCAGCGTTACCGCATCGGGGCGAACTACTTACAGCTCCCAATCAACTGCCCGTTCGCACAAGTGTCGAACAATCAGCGTGATGGGGCGATGCCGTTCAAACAACAGACGAGCCCGGTCAACTATGAACCAAACCGCTATGAGGACGCACCGAAACCGGACGCGGCTTATATCGAGACGGAACAACCGCTCACAGGCGTAGCCGGACGTCAAAAAATCGAGAAGACGAACGACTTCGGTCAAGCGGGTGAAGTGTACCGTCGCTACTCGGAAGAAGAGAAGACGACGCTCGTGAACAACTTGGTGGCACACATTAAAGAAGTTCGCCACGAGAACACGGTGCTCCTCTTGATTTGCAACTTCTATCGGGCCGACCGCGACCTCGGCGCGCGTCTCTCGGAAGCACTCAACGTCGATATCACACCGTTCTTGAGTCAAGTGACAGAATAACTTGTCCGCAACAGAGATGCGTAGCTGCATCTCTGTTTTTGTTTTTTTTACCTTAGGAGGATAAGTGGTTCGAATCTCAAAAATTGTCCCAAGCCCGTCCATATGCCAAGATAAGAAAAAAGGGGGATGTTACATGAACCAAGTCATTGACACACTACTGAACCACCGCTCTGTCCGCTCGTTCACGGACGAGACGTTGACCGACGAACAAATCCGACTCATCGTCGAGAGCGCCCAGCGCGCCTCGACGTCGAGCTTCATCCAAGCCTATTCCATCATCGGGGTGACCGACCCGGAGAAGAAAGCAAGGCTAGCCGAGATCGCCGGTAACCAGCAATACGTGATCGACAACGGTCACTTCTTCGTCTTCTGCGCCGATTTGTATCGACACGAGTTGATCGGGGAGCTGCGGGAGGCCGAAGTGAATGCGACGCTCGAGACGGACGAGAAGCTGCTCGTCGCGGTCATTGATGCCGCGCTCGCTTCGCAAAATGCCGTCGTGGCCGCGGAATCGATGGGCCTCGGCATTTGTTACATCGGCGGAATCCGCAATGACATGTTCGCTGTGAAGGAAGTACTCAGTTTACCGGAGCGGGTATTGCCGCTCTTCGGACTTGCCGTCGGTGTCCCGGAGCACGTCGAAGACCAGAAACCGCGCCTCCCGCTCGAACATATTTATCACGAGAACACATACGTCGCCGACACCGAGCAACTGAAACAAGAACTCGATGCGTATGATGCGACGATTCATGACTACTACGCGGCCCGCGGGTCGAACCAACGAAGCGATACGTGGACCGGACAAATGGGACGGATGTTGTCGAAACCAACCCGGCTCGACGTGAAAGACTTCTTGAAGACGCAAGGCTATTTGAAGCAATGAAAAAACCGCCGGGAGGCGGTTTTTAGTTTGTCTCGGCATCGAGCCAGGCGTGGTCGATCGCGCCGAATTGCTTGGCAATGATGACCCCATTTTCATCAAGGACGTATGTTGTCGGCATCGCTTGAATTCGGTAGGCGTTACCGACGATTCCTTCCTCGTCATAGACGACCTTGAACGCATCTTCATATGGGGCGACGAACGTCCGCGCATCCTCGATGTCCCGTTCACTCGTCGTCGTATTGACGGCGACGATGGTCACATCGTCTTGTTCTCGGGCAAACTTGGCCATATCCGGCATCTCGGCCCGGCACGGAGGGCACCACGATGCCCAGAAGTTGACGACGACCCGCTCACCGCGTAAATCTTCCAAGTTGAACGGCGTCCCATCGGTTCGCTTCAACTCAAAATTCGGTGGGACTTGGCCGATGTTCAATCCGGTCTGGGACGAGTCGGCCTCGAGCCGTGGCGTCTCGTCCGGTAAGCTCGCATTGATGACGGCGAGCACGACGATGAGCCCGAGTCCGTATTGGACCGCCTTTTGAGATGGCCGTGCTACATATGTGGCGACGGCGATGAGAAGAAAGAGCGGAATGAGCCACCACAACTCGAATGTATCGGTCACAAGCGACCCGACCGACCAAATCGCGAACGCACCGACCACGGTCCAGAGTAACAATCCGAGCGTAGGACTCTGCATCCAGCGCCATGTCGTGACGAGCAGCAAGGCGATTAGGCCGGCCATATAGATATGGAGCGGTTGCGGAGATGAGAGCAGTGGGAGCATCCCATATTTGGGGACGACGAGCGTCACCGCAAACCAAAAGACCAAGGCCGAGAACAACCAATAGCCACGAAGGCTAGGCGTGAGCCGGAATACAAAAATAACAATCACGGCAGCGGCAATGAGAAGTGACCACGTCCCGCCGGTCGCATAAAGGGATAAGGCCAAACTTCCTGTCGACGCGAGACCGAGGACGATCGCGCTTCCTTTCCAAGCGAGGAAACCGGCGAACCATGTCCCGAGGACGGCATCGCGGTTTTTTTCCGATAAGCCGATTTTTTTAAAACCGATGTAGAGAATGAGCAGGCTGGCCATCATAGCCAGTAAATCGAGTCGAACGTTCAATGGACCGATCGCAATCACACAATCCCTCCTAGAGAAAAAGCGCCCAAACGAGTGGGCGCTTTCTTTGTTTGTAGGTTAGCATTAGCCGATTTGTTCTGCATTGAGGACAGTCTTCATCGCGCCATAGCCACCGAGGATGTTTTGGATATCCTTGTAGCCGAGTGATTGAAGCACACTCGCGGCCATCCGTGAACGGACGCCAGATGCACAGTGAACGGCGATTGCTTGATCTGTCGGGAGACCTTCATGGTCGCGTGCCAGTTTACCGAGTAAGATGCGCTCGGCTTTCTCGTAGTGGCTCGCGTTCCATTCTGTCGCATTCCGGACATCGAGGACGAAAACGTCACCTTTTTCTGCCGACTCGATCGCTTGTTCCGCTGTCACGTCCGTGTACGTTTCCGTCAACAGTTCTTGACCGAGTTCTTCGACTGGGACAACGAAGCGGAGACGGTCGAGACCGATCGATTGGAGGTCCGTCTGTACTTGATCGACATCTTCCGCGCTCGCGATGAGCGTGATGTCTTTGTCGAAGTTGACGAGCCAGCCGGCCCATGAGACGAACTTCGTGTTGTAAGGGATGTTGATTGTGCCCGGGACGTGCCCTTTGGCGAACTCTTCCCCTTTACGCGTATCGACGACTTGTGTTTCCTCGACGAGCGTATCGAGGCGGTCCGAACCGACGACTTCTGGACGAGCGATTTCGTTCGTGACTTGGATGCCTTCTTTGTTCACTTTTTTCATCATCGCGAAGTAGTTCGGCGGTTCTGGTTGGTCCGTCGTCAACTCTTTGATGAACGCGTCTTTGTCTGTCATTTGAAGCGCCCAGTTCGTCGCTTTCTCGTAACCGACCGTCGATGTCGGGATGGCGCCGAGCGCTTTCCCGCAGGCACTTCCGGCACCATGGCCCGGCCAAACTTGAACGAAGTCAGGAAGATCTTTGAACTTTTTGAGCGAGTCGAACATTTGCTCGGCACCGATCGCTGTCGTTCCTTTTACACCGGCTGCTTCTTCGAGCAAGTCAGGACGACCGATATCGCCGACGAAGACGAAGTCGCCTGTGAAGATACCCATTGGTTGTGTTTGGTTTCGGTCGTAGAGCAAGAACGAGATATGCTCTGGCGTGTGACCTGGTGTATGCATAACTTCGAGTGTGACGTTACCGACTTTGAACGTGTCGCCATCTTTGACAAGTTTTGAGTCGATGTCTTTCGCGAATGCATATTTCCATGACGCGTCGCCTTCGTCTGATAGATAAGCCGTTGAACCGGTACGTTTCGCAAGCTCGAGTGAACCTGAGACGAAGTCGGCGTGGATGTGAGTCTCAGCCGTCGCGACGATCTTCATGCCTTCTTTTTCAGCTTCCTGAAGATACGGTGTGATGTTACGGGCCGGGTCGATGACGACGGCCTCACCGGTCATTTGGCAACCGACCATATAAGATGCTTGTGCTAATTTTTGATCATAGAAATAACGTAATAACATGTGAAATACCCCCTAAGAATAGTTGACTGTAAACGATTGTCGTTTTTGAAATATATATAGAAGATTGTTAGACTGTTTCGCCCGTCCAGCTCATCATGCCGCCATCGACGTTGATGACATCGAAGCCGAGTGAATCGAGGTAAGCCGAAGCGTTCATGCTTCGTCCGCCTGCTGCACAGATGACGTGAATCGGTTTCGAACGATCGAGCTCATCGACTTTCGCTCCGAATTCAGAGAGTGGCACGTTTTTCGCTTGCTTGATGTGGCCACCTGCAAATTCGTCTGTCTCCCGAACATCAATCAAGTTGAGTGTTTCATCAGATTGAAGCAATGTTTCTAGTTCAGTTGTCGAAATGGTTTTCATGAGTCATTGATCTCCTTTGTGATTGTAGAATTTTTGAAGTGAGTTTCTTTCGTTGTTTTTAATATACCCCCTGAGGTATAATGAATGCAAGAAAAAGAATCGGAGGTCGAAAATTGAAGAAATTAATGCTGATTTTATCGATTTTGGTGCTGGTGACGATCGGAATCGTTCTTTTCACGTCCAAAGAGACTGGAATTACAAAAATCGACGTCGAAACACTACAAAACAGATTGAAAAACGAAGAAATAACCTTATTAGACGTCCGAGAAGTGGACGAATACGAGGGGGGGCATATCGAAGGAGCGGTGAACGCACCACTTTCTTCATTAAATGAAACCGAATTATCTTATCCGAAAGATGAGCCGATCTATGTCATCTGCCGGAGCGGAAATCGAAGCGCCCAAGCGGCACAACTGTTGAAAGAACGTGGCTACACTGAAATTTACGATGTCTCGGGCGGTATGATTGCCTGGGAACAAAAATAAAAACTTACTTATTATATAGGGTAGGGAATTGGAGGAATTGATATGGAATTTGGATTTATCATCACCATCTTTTTGATCGGCTTTATCGGGTCGTTCATTTCAGGGATGGTCGGA
The DNA here is from genome assembly GCF_005960665.1 of Exiguobacterium mexicanum. Taxonomy (GTDB): domain Bacteria; phylum Bacillota; class Bacilli; order Exiguobacteriales; family Exiguobacteriaceae; genus Exiguobacterium; species Exiguobacterium mexicanum_A. Next base: position 1,960,810 of record NZ_CP040676.1, on the reverse strand, counting down.
ATTGGCGGATCGATTATTAAATATCCGATGTTGTTGTATGTTCCACCGCTCCTCGGCTTCGCGGCGTTCAGCGCCCATGAAGTATCGGGGATCAGCGCGATTCAAGTCTTCTTCGCGACGATTGGCGGAATTTACGCATACCGGAAAGGCGGTTATTTGAACAAACAGCTCATCTTGTATATGGGTGTCGCCGTCTTGATTGGGAGTTTCATCGGAGGCTACGGCTCGACGCTCTTGTCTGAGAACTTGATTAACGTCGTTTATGCCGTGCTCGCGACGATTGCGACAATCATGATGTTCTTACCGAAAAAGAATGTCGAGGATGTTCCGCTCGACCAAGTCACATTCAATAAAGTGATTGCAGCGAGCTCGGCGTTCATCGTCGGGGTGGCAGCAGGGATCGTCGGGGCAGCAGGAGCGTTCATCTTGATGCCAATCATGCTCGTCGTGCTCCGGATTCCGACGAAGATGGCGATCGCGAGTTCGCTTGCCATCACGTTCATCTCGTCAATCGGTTCGACAGCAGGGAAAATCATCACCGACCAAATCGTGTGGGAACCAGCCGTCATCATGATCATCGCGAGTTTGATTGCGGCACCGCTCGGCGCGAACGTCGGCAAGAACATGAAGACGAAGTCACTTCAAATGATTTTGGCGTTACTGATTTTAGCGAGTACAGTAAAAATTTGGATGGACATCATCGGTTAATCGAATCAATGTAAATGGCTACCGAGGCGACTTGGTAGCCTTTTTTTGTGTAAAGACTGCAATGGAATTGTTAAGTTTATGTATAGTTGTAAACGTCGATTAGTTGAATCGGGTTCACAAGAACGTTAAAATAGAGACCATACGTCTAAAAAAGAAAATGAACCTTTCACTTGAATTCCACATAAGGAGTGTTTACATGAATCGCACGAATCAATCGAAAGGAAGAATGGACCGATTCCGCCAAGCGGCGCTCGACTCGTTCAAAACACAACGTCTGTTCTGGATGTTCACCATCCTGTTATGGACGAAGTCGCTGATCGCGTATCAGTTCTTCTTCAACATGCCGGCCGAGAATCTGGTCCAGGCATTCATTCTCATCATTAACCCGCTCAGCTTCACGTTGTTCTTGTTCGCCTTCAGCTTCTTCTTCGGGGGAAATAAGAGGAAGTGGGCGCTGTATAGTCTATATCTCGTCTCCTCGCTCATCTTGTTCGCGGATACGACCTATTACCGTGAGTTCACGGATTTCTTGACCGTACCAGTCCTATTCCAATCGTCGAACATGGAGACGCTCTCGTCGTCATTCCTCTCGCTTCTCGAATGGAAAGACTTGCTCTTGTTAGGTGATCTCGTCGTGCTCCCGTTCCTACTATGGAAAATGAAAGAGACGAGCCAAGCGTCACAGCGCCGCGTCTTAATCACATTTACGGCAGCCGCCGCCATGTTCGGGTTCAACCTCGTCCTTGCGGAAACGGAGCGTCCAGAGTTACTCACGCGCTCGTTCGACCGGGAACTGTTGGTTAAAAACTTAGGAACGTTCAACTTCCACGTCTACGATGCCATGCTTCAAACGAAGACATCGGCCCAAAAAGCGCTTGCAGACGGATCTGAATTGGATGAAGTCGAGAACTTCACACGTCAGAACTATGCGGCGCCGGACCCGGAGATGTTCGGGAAGTATAAAGGCAAGAACGTTGTCGTCGTCTCGTTCGAGTCGGCTCAAAACTTCACGCACAACATGAAAGCGTCGAACGGCGAGTACATCACGCCGAACTTGAACAAACTGATCGAAGAGTCCCACTACTGGCCGAACTATTACCATACGACCGGCCAAGGGAAGACGTCAGATGCCGAGTTCGCACTCGATAACTCGCTCTACGGCCTCTCGCGTGGAGGAGTCTACTTCACGAACGCCGATAACGAATACAACGCGTTACCAGAAGTCATCAAAGATGACAACTACTACTCGGCCGTGTTCCACGCCAACAACAAGTCGTTCTGGAACCGAGACCAGATGTATCAAAACATCGGCGTCGACAAGTTCTTTGACGAAGCCAGCTACGACCTCGGAAACCCTGAGGATATGACGGAGTGGGGTCTTCTCGATGATGAGTTCTTCCGCCAATCGGTACCGATGCTCGAAGAGCTGCCAGAACCGTTCTATGCGAAGTTCATCACGCTGACGAACCATTTCCCGTACACGATGCCGAGTGAGAAGCACGAGCTCGTCCCGAAATTTGAGACGAACTCGACGACGCTCAACAACTTCCCGCAGGCGCTCGCCTATCAGGATTACGCGCTCGGGTTGTTCATCGACGAGTTAAAGGCGAACGGCATGTGGGATGACACGATCTTCGTCGTCTACGGTGACCATTACGGCATCTCGACGAACCATAACACCGCCATGGCGGACCTGCTCGGGAAAGACGAGTTGACGCCATACGACGTCGCCAAGCTCCAAGCGGTCCCGTTCGCGATTCATTTGCCGGGACAAGACAAAGGTGAAGTGCACGAGACGATCGGAAGTCATGTCGACATGAACCCGACGATTCAGCACTTGCTTGGAATCGATACGTCGGAACAGGTCGGATTCGGGAACGACTTGTTCTCGAAAGAGCATTATGACCGCGCCATCTTCCGTGATGGGACGGTCGTGACGCAAGACCATCTGTTCACGCAGTCGATGTGCTATGACGCCAAGACTGGCGAAGTCGCAGAAGACGGTGAGGCGTGTACACCACTTGAATCAGAAGCGAACAAAATCCTCGAGATGAACGACCAGCTCATCTATTCAGATTTACTCCGCTTCAAACAAGCTCAATAATGAAGAGAGAAAAGATTGGAAACAGTCTTTTCTCTTTTTTTGTGGTCGTCGCGCCTTAGGAAGACTAAGATGAAAGAAGTGCACATCAGAAAAGGAGAACGAGATGACATTAGATTATACGGGAGAACGGGTCATCCCAGATCGCATGGACCCGCTGAACGGCTTGTTGCTTGAACATATCGCCCGTTATCATTTCGCCCTCTTATACATGAACGGACGTGTCCTCGATTTTGCGAGCGGGAGCGGATACGGCAGTCAATTGATCGCCAAGAACTTGAAAGGGACCGTGACCGAGGTCGTCGCGCTCGACTTGTCAAAAGAGGCGACGCGCTATGCGAAAGGCCGCTATCACCATCCGAACGTGGCCTATGTAGTAGGCGACGTGTTAGACCGGACGTTGCCGGAGAAACTCGGGACGTTCGACTGCATCGTCAGCTTCGAAACGATCGAACACGTGACCGACTATGAGGCGTTCATGGCGAACGTGTGGCAACTCTTGAAGCCAGGGGGCATCTTGGTGTTATCGACGCCATTCGGGCAAGGGGTCGGGCAACCGACGAATGAACTGTTCCATGTCCACCAGTTCACCGAGGCCGAGTTTGAGGAATTATTTACGTCATTCACGTCGACCGAATTTTATTATCAACGAGGTGTGCTCGTCGAACCGAAACGGGGGGCACGCCATTATCCAATCGGGATCACCGTCGCGGTTAAATAAAAAAATCCCGATGAACGAGGTCATCGGGTAATGAAATAGTATAACAGGCCGAGCGCCACGAAGGAGATTGGGAACAGGACGATATACGTCCACGACACCATCGACCAACTTTTCTTTTGACTGTAGTCTGATTTGTCTTTCCCGAGTCCGACCATGATGGTGAAGACGAGGGCAATCAAGCAAACGAGTAGCGATAATCCGATTGTGAGATACATATTGTCACATCCTTCATTGTTTTTTCATATATCAAGCATAGCTGAAAACGTAACGAAAAAGCCTCTGAAATGTTGGGGTTCTGTGTCCAACAGTCAGAGGCTTTTATCACACCTGGGTATTTTTTATATATGTGTCGGCATCATCGATTGGAATGCCAAGCGCCTCGTGGATGACGATCAAGGCGCTGTCGTTGCGCTTGTCCGTCTCGGCGGCGACACAGTCGCGCGGGACATGAAGCTCATACTCACGCATATAGCCGTCATTCGCCGAGAACAGGATACAGATATCTGAGGCGACACCGGTCAGGACGAGCGATGTGACGTCAAGTTGACGCAACAAGATGTCGAGCTGTGTCCCGTAAAATGTCGAGTGTCTCGGCTTGATGATGAAGTATTCTTTTTCTTCCGGCGCGATCCGCTTGGCGATGGCGCTGCCTTTTGAAGACTCGACGTGCCGGATGATATCCTCGGTGCTGTCTTTCCACTGCCCGAAGTTATCGTTGCAATAGATGACCGGCCAGTCGTTCTCTTTAAAGTGACGTTTCAGTTTCAAAATCGGGTCGACAATCGGCTCCGTATGTCGAAACAGGTCGTCCCCACCGACGAAATCGAAGTCGTTAAACAGATCGATGATGAGTAACGCCGTCTTTGGCATCGTGGTCCCTCCATTCAAAGAAGTCTCTGTATAGGAAGTACCACACTCGTTCAGACGTTAATCGTCATTCAGCAAACGTTTTGCTGCGGAACATGAACGCCGTGATGATATAGAAGGCGACGATGTGAATCAAGACGTAGAACGCCGAGAACCAAATCGTCACGTCCATCGTCTCCATGAAACCTGGGCTTTGGTAGTAGATCGACAAGTCCGTGTGTAGGAAGACAATCCATTTGGCGATGGCCGGTTTCCACGCGATGAGAAGACCACCGATCATCGTCGAGACGAAGTTTGCGAGCACGGTGAAGCCGATCACGACCCCGACCGATTTGAAGACGACCGAGAACATGAGCGTCAAGAAGATGACGAACACGCCGCTCGAGACGCTAAGCAGGACATTGCGGAACTGCTCGAGCGTCAACTCCCCGTCGAGCGTCAACGCAAAACCGTACGTGACGGCAAGAATGAACACGAACTGGGCGAGCATGATGAGAAGGGCGGCCACAAGTTTCGACAGTAAAATTCGATCGCGCGAGTAAGGGCTCATGAGCAAATGCTTCAACGTATCAAATTTCAACTCGTTCCCAATCATCTCAGCGGTGAACACGATCGTGAAGATGCCGAGGAACGTCATCGCCGCCATCGTCGCATAGTTGACGAACGTTTCCGCGTCACCTGGGTTGTTGCCGCTCCGGACGATGAAGTACGTTAAGACGATGATCCCAGTGTACATACCGAGTGCGACGAGCGGTTTGATCGTACGTCGCCATTTCATGAACTCATTGGCTAGTAATGAACGCATTGTTCGTGCCTCCTTCTTTTTTCGTCAATTTCAAGAACTGTTCTTCAAGTGTCTCGTGTTTCATCCCGATCTGATAGACGGCGATGTCACGTTCGACGAGATGTTTCAACAAATGCGGGATATCGGTTTCCGGACGCGGGACGATGAACGTCTCAGCTGACTGTTGAATGATTTTCACATCATCAAAAGCGAGTGCCACGACATCGAGCGCTTCGTTCATCTGCTCGCGGCCGACTTTACAGAGGATGACACTTTCCGTCTTAGCCTCACCGTCTCCGCCTTGGACCGACTTGATTTGTCCTTGATCGATGATGGCGAACCGGTCGGTGATCAGTTCCATCTCGCTCAATAAGTGACTCGAGATGAGGATGGCGATGCCGCGGTGGTCGGCTAAATGCCGTAAGTAGTTGCGCAAATCAGCGATGCCTGCTGGGTCGAGACCGTTTGTCGGCTCGTCGAGGATCAATACTTTCGGGTTATGGAGCAGGGCACGGGCGATGCCGAGTCGCTGTTTCATCCCGAGTGAGTATTGTTTCACTTTCATATCGAGCTTTGTCTCAAGTCCGACGAGGGCACCGAGGGTGTTCAAGTCGACTTTCTTTAGATCAGGAATCAAATTCATCGCGTGAATCAGGTTCTCGCGGCCCGTCAAATACGGATAGAAAGCCGGGTTTTCGACGATGGCCCCGATGCGACTGAGCGCTTGTTGGCGTTCTGTCGAGACGTCGAATCCGTCGACGGTCACTTTGCCGTGTGTTGCTGGCATGAGGCCGGTGATAATACGAATCGTCGTCGTCTTCCCGGCGCCGTTCGGGCCGAGGAAGCCAAAGATTTCTCCGGGCGTGACGTCAAAACTGACGTTCGTCAGGACGTTCGTCTGGCCCATTTTCTTGTGTACATTTTGTACGGATAACATAGGGTCACCTTGCTTTCGTTTAGAGTATTTTCCAACTGGACACCCCTATATACGGACTGGATTGAAACAAGGTTTCACCTTTTTTTGAAACTGTTGAAACAAAGCGGTGATTTCACAATTAGTTGATAAGGAAAACTTATTGAAATAGTATGGACGAATTGTGAATTTGAAAGGGTCTTTCCACAGGGAAAGGTGTAGTATGAAGAGGAGAGAAAGAGGCAAGATTTGGCTCTTTTTGCAGGACGAATCAGATGGATGAACTGCTTCGTGCTTAATGTTAAAATGAAAGCGTTCACACATCGGACGCACAGGAACGGATAGGGGGATTTATTCAATGGGAGAGTCGTCGAACGGTCGCGAACAAGTGCAAGCATTTTATGGTCCAAACTTAGGCTACATCGTTGAATTATATGAGCAATACGTTGAAGACCCAGAATCGGTCGACGCGGAGACGCGTCAATACTTTGACGAACACGGGGCACCGGAAGCGAGCGCGCCTGTCGCGTCGGCTGCATCGTTTGATTTAGAGAAAGTCGTGGCAGCGACACGGTTGGTCAATGATATCCGGGCACTCGGCCATAAAGCGGCCGATATTTATCCGCTCAAAGACCACCCACGCGAACACGGCTTGTTTGCATTTGACCGTTACGGATTGAGTGAGGCCGACCTCGAGCAAGTACCAGCTCACTTGTTGTCGGAAGACGTGCCAAAACCGGGCGCGAACGCGCTCGAACTCGTTCGTCATTTGCTTGACGTCTATACTGGCACGGTTGCCATCGAGCTCCGCCACTTGGACGATATGGAAGAGAAGCGTTGGATTCGCCGCCGCATCGAGCAAGGCGCATTGAAAGCGAAGTACTCGAAGAACGAGAAAATCGAGCTCTTCCAGCGTCTAGCCGAGACAGAGTTGTTCGAGTCGTTCCTTCATAAAACATACGTCGGACAGAAACGCTTCTCGATCGAAGGGCTCGACGCGATGGTGCCGCTCCTTGACGCCATGGTCGGCGGCCTCATCTCGAGCGGGTCTGAACATATCAACATCGGGATGGCCCACCGCGGACGCTTGAACGTACTCGCGCACGTGCTCGGCAAACCGTACGAAATGATTTTCGCCGAATTCCAGCACGCTCCGAACAAAGAGTTGATCCCATCGGAAGGGTCAATCGGCATCAACTTCGGATGGTCGGGCGACGTGAAATATCACCTCGGTCTCGACCGCAGAGTGTTAGAAGAGAAGAAAGAGGTCCGTTTGAACCTTGCCAACAACCCGAGCCACCTCGAGTTTGTCGGTTCGGTCGTCGAAGGGTACACGCGTGCGGCGCAAGACGACCGCTCGGAAAAAGGGATGGCAGTCCAACATGACGACAAGGCCGCATCGATCTTGATTCACGGAGACGCCGCCTTCCCAGGACAAGGCATCGTCGCCGAGACGCTCAACATGACGAACTTGAAAGGCTATCGTACAGCCGGGACGGTCCACGTCATCGCCAACAACACGATCGGCTTCACGACCGACCCGAGCGACTCGCGCTCGACACGTTATGCGAGCGATATCGCCAAAGGCTATGAGATTCCAGTCTTCCACGTTAATGCGGACGACCCGGAAGCGTGTGTCGCCGTCGCCAAACTGTGCAGCGAGTATCGTGCCAAGTTCCATAAAGACATCCTCGTCGACTTGATCGGTTACCGCCGCTACGGTCATAACGAGATGGATGAGCCGATGAACACGAACCCGGTGCTCTATAAAGCCATCAAAGAACACCAATCGGTCCGTCACGTCTACGCAGATGTGCTCGAAGCGGAAGGTGTCATGTCGAAAGAAGACAAGGCGACGATCGAACAGTCGATTGAGGATCGTCTCAAGTCGGCCCGTGACCTTGTCCCGGCCGAAGAAGAAGATGCCGACATCGTCTTGCCGGAAGCGGTCCATAAAGGATTCCCGTTCGTCGAGACGGGCGTGGAACGTGACGTGCTCCAACAATTGAACGATGAATTGCTCGTCTGGCCGGAAGGCTTCGGCGTGTTCCATAAACTTCAAAAAGTGCTTGACCGTCGCCGTGACGCGTTCGCGGACAATGGGAAAGTCGACTGGGGCCATGCTGAGACGCTCGCCTATGCCTCAATCATCTCGGACGGTACGCCGATCCGCTTGAGCGGGCAAGATTCAGAGCGCGGAACGTTCGCGCAACGTAACATCATGTTGAACGATGTCGAGACTGGCAAGAAGTTCTCGCCGCTCCATCACTTGTCGACGGCGAACGCCTCGTTCTCGGTCCACAACAGCCCGCTCTCAGAAGGTTCAGTGCTCGGGTTCGAATACGGCTACAACGTGTTCGCCCAAGACACGCTCGTGCTTTGGGAGGCACAGTACGGCGACTTCGCCAACTCGGCGCAAGTCATGTTCGACCAGTTCATCTCGGCCGGTCGCGCCAAGTGGGGCCAAAAATCAGGTCTCGTCATGCTGTTGCCGCACGGCTATGAAGGCCAAGGTCCTGAGCACTCGAGCGCCCGGATGGAGCGTTACTTGACGCTCGCCGGAGAGAAGAACTGGACGGTCGCGAATTTGTCGACGGCCGCGCAGTACTTCCACATCTTGCGTCGTCAGGCGAAGATGCTCGGTACGGAACAAGTTCGTCCGATGATCATCATGACACCGAAGAGCCTGCTCCGTCATCCGCTTGCAGCCTCATCGGTCGATGAACTGTCCGACAATAACTTCCGTCCGATTATCGAACAAGTTGGTCTCGGTGAGAATCCGGAGCAAGTCGAACGTCTCGTCTTCTGTTCAGGGAAGATGGCAATCGATTTGCAAGAAGCGACGATGAAGTCAGAGGAGTCACTCGACTTCTTGCACATCATCCGCGTCGAAGAGATTTATCCGTTCCCGGTTCGTGAAATCCGTGACGTGATCAGTCGCTATCCGAACGCAAAAGAGATCGTCTGGGTCCAAGAAGAACCAAAAAATATGGGGGCTTGGACATATATCGAACCGCGTCTTGAAGCGGTCACGTCGAACCGATTGAACGTCCGTTACGTCGGCCGCCGCCGTCGTTCGAGTCCGGCCGAAGGAAATCCGACGGCCCATAAACAAGAACAAGCACGCATCATCCGTGACGCCATCTCACGTGACGCCGTCTCGGCTGCTGCCGGCACGAGCACATACCAAAAAGATCGTAAATAAGTTAAGGGGGAACTCGTTGTGATCGAAATCAAAGTACCGGAACTAGCAGAGTCCATTACGGAAGGAACGGTCGCGTCGTGGCTCAAACAGCCAGGCGACCACGTTGAAAAAGGGGAGGCCATCGTCGAACTCGAGACGGACAAAGTCAACATCGAGGTGCCGGCCGATGAGTCGGGCACGCTCGACGAACAACTCGCAGGCGAAGGGGACACGGTCCAAGTCGGACAAGTGATCGCCCGTCTCAGTTCAGGTTCAGGCGGTGGTACGGCCGTCGCGACGAAGACGAAAACGGAAACGGCGACGGAAGCTGCTACGGCACCGGCCGAGACGAAAGTCGAGACCGTCGGCGAAGCGAAGAAAGTCGAGCGTCGTGAAGAGCACGTGGCGAGCCCAGGCAAAGGACCGATCGCGACACCGGCGGCCCGTAAATTGGCCCGTGAGAAAGGTATCGACCTCACGGCTGTTCAGACAAATGACCCGATCGGCCGGATCAACGTCCATGATGTGACGAACCACGAGTCGAAACCGGCACCGACACAAGCACCACAAACGCCAAAAGCACCGGCAGCGGCACCGCAGCCGGCAGCGAGCGGCAAAGACGAAGAGCGCATCAAAATGACGCGTCGTCGTCAAACGATCGCGAGCCGCCTCGTCGAAGTGCAACAGACGGCAGCGATGTTGACGACGTTCAATGAAATCGATATGTCGGCCGTCATGGCGCTCCGCAAACGTCGCCAAGAGAAGTTCGTCAAAGATAACGACGTCAAACTCGGCTTCATGTCGTTCTTCACGAAAGCGGCCGTCGCGGCGCTCAAACGGATGCCATACTTGAATGCTGAGATTCAAGGCAACGAGATCGTCTTGAAGAAATACTATGACATCGGTATCGCCGTGTCGGCTCCGGACGGCCTCGTCGTCCCGGTCGTCCGCGAAGCGGATCGCAAAAACTTCGGTGAGATCGAGAAAGACATCTTGCACCTCGCCGATAAAGCCCGCAACAACAAGCTCGGGTTGAGCGACCTCACAGGTGGCACGTTCACGATCACGAACGGTGGCGTCTTCGGCTCACTCTTGTCGACACCGATCTTGAACGGACCACAAGTCGCCATCCTCGGGATGCACTCGATTCAACTCCGTCCGATTGCTATCGACGCAGAGACGATGGAGAACCGTCCGATGATGTACGTGGCCCTCTCGTATGACCACCGTATCGTCGACGGTCGTGAGGCTGTGACGTTCCTCAAGCACATCAAAGACATGATTGAAGACCCAGAACAATTGTTGTTCGAAGCATAAGCAAAAAAACCATGTCGCGTCGGCGACATGGTTTTTTTTATGTGAGCGATTCATCGAGCGTGATTTGATTTTTTCCGTTCGCTTTGGAGCGGTAGAGCGCCTGGTCCGCCCGTTTGATGGCGGCGTGCGGCACCGTTTCTGTCTGCCAGAGCGAGGCTCCGATACTGGCCCCGACGGTTGCCGTCCCGCTTTCAATGGCGATCGGTTTGGACAGGGACGCGATAATGTCTTCGCCGATGCGTGTGATGGAGTGTCCGTTCTGTCCGTTCCGTTCGAACAAGAGGAAGAACTCGTCACCGCTCAAACGGACCGGATAGGACCCATCGAGCGTCACTCGTTTCAATCGCTCGGCAATCTTAATCAAGACGTCATCCCCGGCGGCGTGCCCGTATGTATCGTTGATTGCTTTGAAACCGTCGAGATCGATATAGAAACAGACGTATTCGTTCTTTGTCGCCTGGGCTTCGTTCAAATAGTGACGAAGCGCCGTCCGATTGGCGAGCCCGGTCAAGACGTCGCGATGGGCGAGCGACTCGTAATGGACCCGCTCCGTCTCGGATTCGGTGAGTGACGTGACGAGCGATTCTAAGGCGAAAGCGAGCGACTCGATCTCATGAATCCCTGATTGGTGTGGAAACGTCTTCGCTTTGCCTTGTTTCATGAGGGCTGCCGTCTCGGTGATCCGTTTTAGCGGCCGGGTCACGACTGAGGCGAGGAGCCAACCGAGGATGGCCGTCACGAACGAGGCGCCGAGGCCGATTAATAAGATGTTCCGCTCGAGTGAGGCAACCGGGGCGAAAGCGACCTCGGCCGGTTGGCGGACGACGACACTCCAGTCGAGGCCGGCGTAATCTTCATACCCTTCCCCGGTGGCGACGCCGGTCAAATAGGATTTCCCGTCCGCCCACGTGTCGACGTGCCATCCGTCGTCTAGTTTCGTCGGGAGCGGTTTCCCGACGAGATGGTCCGGGCCGAGCAACACGGTGTTGTCGCGTCCGCTGACGACGAAGATGTCGGTATACTCGGACTGATGGTGGAGCGTCCGGTTGAAGTGGCGGAGCACTTCCTTCCCCCATTCCCAACTGAGGTGAGTCGCGAGCACGCCTTGGAAGGCCCCGTCACGGAACAGCGGGACACTGATGTCGACGAACTGAAGGACTTCACCGGTCGGGTTCGGCAACAGCTCCGCGAGCAATACGGCCTCGTGGACATCCCCGATGAACGGCTCATCCTGGGCTTCTAGAAAGACAGGGCGTTCGCTGATTGAAGCGCCTTCTAATATTCCATTCGTCGAAGCGACGACGTTCCCCGCCGCATCGGTCACGCCCATCCATGAGAAAGCGGGGATGTTCGTTTGGACCTGGTCGAGCAGGGCCCGGCTCGAGGCGGGTTCGTTCAAGGCGTCGAGTCCTTGGAGCAATTGGATTTCTTGATAGCGCGACCACATGTAAAAGTCGAGCTTATCGACGAGCTGGTGCGACGTCATCGACAACCGTCCCCCGATCTCTGCTTCGAGCGAGGCGGCGGAGCGTTGGCTGGTCATGTACGTTAGCGTGATGGTGAGCAAAAAGACGAGTGTGGCGATGCTGAGCGCCAAGATCAGGCCGAGGCGCATCGAAAATGATTTCATGAACAAATTCCTCCTACAGTGACAATCTCCACTCTGTTCATCGTCATCTTTGCCGTGACATGAAGCGAAGTTACGAAAAAACAAGGGTGATTTCGTGGAAACAGATAGCGCTTTCGTTATAATGAAAGACGAATCGATACAAATAGAGGTGAGACAAATGAAACAGAATAAACTATTGGTCATCGCGACGCTGCTCGCGGTCGCCCTCGTGGCCGTCGTGGTCGTTCTCTTGAACCGGCCGGCCGAACAAGCGGAGACGGCGGCACCGGTAAAGGCAGAGCATGTGTCGACCGAAGGACAGCCGACGCTCGGAGATGCGGACGCACCCGTCTCGGTCGTCGAGTTCGGGGATTATAAATGCCCGTCTTGTAAACAGTGGGGTGAGACGGTCTATCCGAAGTTGAAGCAAGACTATATCGACACAGGGAAAATCAGTTTCAGCTACATCAACGTCCTGTTCCACGGACAAGAGTCGATTTTGGCATCGCTCGCGTCAGAGTCGGTGTATAACCAAGACCCGGACGCGTTCTGGGATTTCCATAAGGCGCTCTACGACGCGCAACCGGCGAGTCAGCAGCACGACGAGGCAGGGGTCACGGTCGAGCGGTTGACAGAGATTGCGAGCGAGACGACATCGGTCGACGTGGCGAAGCTCGAGGACGACTTGAGTGAGAACTCGACGGTGCTCGACCAAGTGAGCCTCGATGACGGGCTCGTCAAAGAGCACGGTGTCCAGTTCACGCCATCGATCATGATCAACGGCGTCATGCTCGAAGATCCGTTTGACTATGAGACGATTGAACGCTTAATCGAGCAAGGCACACCATGAAGCAGTCGTTCTTGACCCGTTATGGTCTGTATCTCGCTTGGCTCGTCGCTCTCACAGCGACGCTCGGCAGTCTTTACTTCAGTGAGATTCGCGAGTTCGTGCCATGTGAGCTTTGCTGGATTCAACGCATCTTCATGTATCCGCTCGTCATCCTGCTAGGCGTTGCCGTGTTCACGGACGACAGGGCGGTGAAGAAGTATGTATTGCCGCTGTCGATGATCGGCGGTCTCGTTTCTTTGTACCACTACTTGGTCCAAAAAGTGCCCGGGTTTGCCGACATCAAACCGTGTGTCGCAGGCGTACCTTGTAACGTGCAGTACATCAATTGGTTCGGGTTCGTGACGATCCCGTTCCTTGCCTTGACGGCATTTACTTTAATCACGCTCCTCGTTTGGCGCGTGAAACGCAACTGACAACGAAGGAGATGGAACGTGTGAAGAAATGGATGCTTTTTGGGCTGATCAGCCTCATGGCGGTGCTCGCTGCATGCGGCAACGAAATCGAAGACCCGCTCAACTGGGAGATCGAGTCGTTCAATTATATGAATCAAAATGAAGAGATGGTCAGTCTCGATGATTTGAAAGGGAAGGTATGGATGGCCGACTTCGTGTTCACAAACTGTGAGACGGTCTGTCCACCGATGACGTACAATATGACAAAGCTCAATGAGGCGCTCGTTGAGGAAGGTGTCGAGGACGTCCAGTTCGTGTCGTTCAGCGTCGACCCGACCGTCGACACGCCAGACAAAATCAAAGAGTTCATGGCCAACTATGACTTGGCGAAAGCCGACTGGCAGTTCTTGACGGGCTACTCACAAGAGGAGATTGAGGCGTTCGCGCAACAGAACTTCAAGGCGCTCGTTCGTAAACCGTCAGAAGGTACGCAAGTCGACCATGCGACGTGGTTCTATCTCGTCGACCAAGACGGGAAAATCATCAAAGCGTATCAAGGATTCCAAGACGTGCCGATTGAGGACATCGTCAGCGACATCAAGATTTTACAGGAATCATAAGACGGTAAAGTGCCGTCTTTTTTGTATTCGAAAACAGGGGAATCGGCACAGGTGCCGTATAATGAAAAGGTAGAGGAGTGGATAGAATTGAAGAAGACGCTATTACTTTCATTGATGGGCATGGCAGCCTTGACGGGGACCGTGCTCACCCAATATAAACCGCTCGGGAAAAAGCCGAAAACGCTACGGTCGCCGAACCTCGTGAACGGAAAATTTCGCAATCAGCTCGAGACGCCGATGCGGTTTTCAACGGACGACATGATCTCGATGTCGAAGGAATATTTGAATCCGGATTCGCTCCGGAAACCGAGTGAGCGGTTGCCGGTCGTCCCAATCGACTTCAGCGAGAAACTCGGCTCGAGCTTCACCCGCATCTATTGGCTCGGCCATTCGGCGATGCTCGTCCAAATGGACGGCAAGACGATGCTCGTCGACCCGATGTTCGGCCGGAGCCCATCACCGCTCCCGTTCGCGAAGAACGAGCGGTTCAGCGAGCACTTGCCGTTCGAGCTCGACGAGTTGCTGGACATCGATGTCGTCTTGCTCACGCACGACCATTACGATCATTTGGACTATGCGACGATTCAAGCGATCAAAGACAAAGTTGCCGTCTTCATCGTCCCGCTCGGTGTCGGCAGCCATTTGAAACGATGGGGCGTCGGGGCGGAACGCATCGTCGAACGCGATTGGGGCGAGACATATGGTTTCGGCCCATGGACGTTCGTCTGCACGCCGGCTCGGCACTTCTCCGGCCGCTCGCTCACCGACCGCAATGCGACACTCTGGGCGTCATGGGTCGTCCTCGGTGAGACGGACCGCCTGTTCTTCAGCGGGGACGGTGGATACGGGCCGCACTTTAAAGAGATTGGTGATGCGTACGGACCGTTCGACTTCGCAGCGCTCGAGTGCGGCCAATACGACGAGCGTTGGCCGGACGTGCATATGCAACCGACTGAGACGGCACAGGCGTTCCGGGACGTGCGGGCCGACAAGATGCTCCCGATCCATTGGGGCGCGTTCACGTTATCGTTCCATGCCTGGTTCGACCCAGCCGAACAGATGGTGGGGCTCTTACCACGAGAGGACGTACTCACGCCGCGAATCGGTGAGCGGATCACGCTCGACGGACGGAACGACACGACCAACTGGTGGCGTGACATCGAAGACATGAACAAGCGGTGACCGAATTCGGTCACCGCTTTTGTCACGAAGAGAGGCGTTCGGCCTCGTCCGTTTCGATATGAAGTTTGTGTTTGCGCGTGTAGACGAGGAACGCACCCGTCATGAGGATCGAGCTGATCCCGAACAAGACGACCATGAGCTGTAAGCCGATCAAGTCGAGGAAGAAGCCAGTGACGAGCAACACGACTTGGAAGACGATTCGGTCGAGCATGTTCCGGAACGAGAAGAAACGTCCGTGATAGTCTTTCGGCATCCGTGTCTGGAAAATCGTCACCGCCGTCGGGAAGAAACAGCCGACCGAGAAGCCGAACAAGACGAATGCGGCGATCGAGACGGCCGGGATGTCGGCGAAGTAAAGCATGAGCTGGGCGATCCCAATCAAAAACGAGAACGTGAACAAGATTGAGAACATGGAGAACTTCTCACCGATCCGTTTGATGAGGAACGCGCCGACCATGAAGGCAATTCCTTCGGCCGTATAAATCCATCCTTTGATCGCCGTCGAATCCTGCAGCTCGCTAATGTTGATGACGAGCAAGTTGAAGCCGCCGATGAAGAGGAGCGGGATGAGCGTCATGACGAGCGTCATAAAGATGACCGGAATCGACTTGATGATCGGAAAGACGTCCTTGAACCCGCCGGACGACTTATCGACTTTCTTCGCGGATGGAGCGACCGTCTCGTCGATCTTCAAGAACCACGTCGCGACGGCGAGAAGTAGATAGGCGACAAGCGAGAGCGCATAGACGTCACGGAGCGAGATGAGCGTGAGTAAGATGCCGGCAATGGCCGTTCCGATGACACGCGACAGCGTCGATACGTTCATGTGGACCCCGTTCAAGGCGAGCAACTCTCGTTCCTTGACGATGAGCGGGATGGCCGCCTGGAGCGCCGGAAAGTAGAACGCGGCCGACCCTTGCAGGAAGACGAGGAAGACGACCATCCACAGCACGCTTCCCGTCTCGATGGCGACGAACATGAACAGGACGCTCAGCGCCCGGACAATACTCGAGATGAGCATGATTTTCTTTTTCGAGCCTTGATCGGTGAGACGGCCGGCGAGCGGCCCGATGGCGACCCCGGCGAGCAATCCGCCAGCGAGGATGAGGGCCTTGACGAAGTCAGACGGCACTTTCTCCTGCATGAACTCCAAGTTGCCGATGATGCCGAGCCAAAGCCCGAGACCGGCCACGAACTCCCCGGTCAAGATGATCCAGACGTTGCGATTTTTCCACATATAATTGAGTCCTCGATTCTTATTAGGTAATAATAATTATCCTTCAGAACGATTTAGAAAGCTACAAAAAAGAAGCCGGGATTCGGCTTCCGAGAGATATAAGTTTTGACTACATGAACATTTCCATTTTGTAATACAATGTTCCATATAGGAGGTCGATTGTATGAGGACGATATCTTTTGAACTCAACGAAGAAGACGAGCGTCTGATTAGAGCGTATGCGAAGTCTAAGAACCTCTCCCTCTCGACTCTCGTTCGGGACACTGTCTTTGAACGTATCGAGAATGAACTCGATTTGAAATTTTACAACGAAGCAATGCATAGGCACAAAGAACGTTCTGAAACCATTTCATTTGAGGATATGATGAAAGATTTAAATTAACAAAAAAGCATTCGTCCAAATATGGGCGAATGCTTTGCTTTTATTCGTTTCACATCAAATATCGCAGTTATCGTCCGTGCACGTCGCGCCACCCGAGAGCACTTGAAGCGTCGGTGCCGATTCGGCCCATGTCTTCTCGAGCACTTGCGTGAACGCTTCGGTCGGTTGCGCGCCAGAGACGCCGTATTTATTGTCGAAGACGAAGAACGGGACGCCTGTGATGCCGAGGTCGCTCGCGCGCTTCTCTTCAGCGCGGACGTCTTCTGTGTATACGTCTGAAGCGAGCACGTCTCTCACGGCGTCAGCATCGAGTCCGACACTTGTCGCAATCTCGACGAGGACATCGTGATCACCGATATGTTTCGCATCGACGAAGTACGCCTTGAGGAGCGCCTCCGACAATTCTTTCTCTTTGCCGACCGTCTTCGCATAGTGCGTCAACCGGTGCGAGTCGAGCGTTCCGGTGACGACCATGTTGTCAAAGTCGTAATCGAGACCGACCGTGCGGGCCTGGGCAGCGACTTGCGCCGTCGTGCCTTTCGCCTGCTCGAGCGGCATGTTGTATTTCTTGGCGAGTACTTCATAAATCGAACGCGAGTCGGTCGTCGGGGCGTTCGGGTCGAGCTCGAAGCTCTTGAACTCCACTTCGACGTTATCCGCGTGCGGGAACTGTTCGAGTGCTTCTTCTAGACGGCGCTTGCCGATATAACAGAACGGGCAAACATAGTCTGACCAAACTTCAATTTTCATATTAAATCCCTCCTATAGTCAGTGTAGGATGTCTTGAATTTGAAGTAAATGAATGTGCTCACAAAAAAAGCCCTCGCAAGGAGGACTTAGAAGACGTACCAGAACACGCAGACGAAGTGGGCGAAGCTGCCGAACAAGATGAACAAGTGGAACACCTCGTGGAAGCCCCAACCGCGCCAGTTGACGAACTTTGGTTTGAAGCCGTAGATGAGTCCGCCGATCGTGTACATGACACCGCCAAGGATGAGCCAGAAGATGCCGGCGTTGCCGATCACGTCCTGAAGCGGCCCGATGAAGAACACGGACAACCAACCCATGCCGATATAGAGTGCCGTCGACAAGAAGCGCGGCGCGTGGAACCAGACGAGCTTGAAGATGATTCCGAACAAGGCGAGCGCGTGGACGGTACCGAACAACACCCAGCGCGTCGGTCCTTCGAGCGCGAGCAACGTGAGCGGGGCATACGTCCCGGCGATCAAGGCGTAAATCATCGCATGATCGATTCTTCGGAAGAAGGCGATGACGTTCGGCGAGGCGATGATGCTGTGGTACAGGCCGGACGACAAATAGAGAAAGACGAGACTAATCCCAAACAAAATCGCAGCCAAGATGGCGAGCGGTTCGCCGAGCAGTGACGCCTTCACCGTCATCGCGATCAACGCAACGAATGCGAGCACGGCGCCGGCCAAGTGGGTCAATGCGTTAATCGGTTCCCGAAAAATCGAATTCATGTAAAACACTCCTTATCACGTCATGTAGTATCCATAACTACATGATAAGCTGGATCGAAGAAAACGACAAGGTTTTTGTTTCGGCAAGACTGCTTTGTCCGTATACTGAAGGTGAGGTGATTTGATGAAACCGCATGAGATTGTAGAGTCAGAAGGGACGCTGCCAAAGCAGGTGCTCCCGACGATCGACTTATATATGGACCAAGTCATCCAGCTGTTCGAGCAACATTACGGCAAGATGAAACGAAGCGACGATGAGACGATTTTGACGAAGACGATGATCAACAACTATGCCAAGGGCAAGCTGTTCCACCCTGTCAAAAACAAGAAGTATACGAACGAGCACTTGATGCTGCTCAGCCTGATTTACGAGATGAAAGGACTCTTGTCAATTAACGACATCAAAGAGACGCTCCGGCCGTTGAACGAGTCGGACGAGGGCTTCTCGCTTGAGGACTTCTATGACGCCTACCAGGTTCAGAAGGAGCAGAACATGCAGGCGTTCGAGGCGCAGGCCGAGACGCTTCTCGCCAACATGCGCAAGAGTGAGACGAACGGTATTCAACAGTCGCTCGCCATCGCCTCGGCTGTCCATATGAGCCACTTGTTCCAACGGCTCGCCGAACAGTTGATTGATGAAGGCAAATAAGAAAAGGCCCTCGCTTCCATTTGGAGTCGGGGGCCTTGTCCATTAGTTGTTGATATACTTCTCGAACACGTCACCGAAATCTTTGCGGTTCCATTCGTGGTAATGACCTTTGAGCCAGTCGAAGCTCTGTTCGTTCAATTCCTTGAACGTCGACGCCACGTTCATGTCACCTTGGCGGAGCCCGCTCAAAATCGACACCGAGTGCGTGAGTGACGCGTTGGCATACTCCATCATCTTCCGGCCTTCACGTTGCTTCTCAGCGATGGCGAGGAGCGATTTGTACAAGTCTTTCACATGCTCGATTTGTTTCTTGTTCACGTCGATCGAGTACGGCTTGTCGCCGATGGTGAACTTGATCTCGACGTCCATGTCGACCGTACCGGCCGTCTCGAACATGACGTTATTCAATGGGAAATGGGCGTAAGGATAACGGTACAAGACGCGTTTCGAACTCATCGCACTCGTCCCGTCGAGGTGGATCATCGCCAAGTTTGTGAAGCAGTACTCGTCCGATTTCGATTTGATTAAGAAATAAATCTTCTCGTTGTCCTCATGCAGGACGTAATCATCCGAATCCGCTTTATCAAAATCTTTCGGGTCGATGACTTCACCGATATCGCTGAAGCCTGTCAAATCAGAAGCTAGTTTTTTGAACATGTACAATCTCTCCTCAGTAGTGGATTTTGTGCATCTCGTTCGGGTCAGACCCGGTCCGCTCGTCGCGGTTGAGTCCATCGATCGCGTGCATCTCTTCTTTCGTCAACGTGAAGTCGAATACCTCTATATTCTCGCGAATCCGGCTCGGCGTGACCGATTTCGGGATGACGGCGACGCCGTTCTGCAAGTGCCAACGCAAGATGACTTGAGCCGGCGACTTTCCGTACTTATCAGCGATCTCGGTGATGACCGGGTCCTCGAGCGCCTCACGCCCTTTCATGAGCGGGCTCCACGCCTGGATTTGAATATCGTACCGCTGGCAGAACGCGATCAATTCTTTTTGGGACAAGTATGGGTGGATCTCGACTTGGTTCACCGCCGGTACGATCGAGCATGACTGGATGATCTGTTCGAGGTGGCTGATCTCAAAGTTCGAGATCCCGATGGCCCGAACCTTGCCTTCCTCATACAACTGTTCAAGCGCTTTATACGTCTCGACGAACTTGCCGAAGCGCGGCATCGGCCAGTGAATCAAGAACAAGTCGACATATTCGAGCCCGAGCCGGTCGAGGCTATCTTGGAACGCTTGGAGTGCCTCGTCATAGCCGTGGAAATCGTTCCACAGTTTCGTCGTCACGAAGATGTCTTCCCGCGGGACGCTTGACTCGCGAATCGCTTGGCCGACGCTCTCCTCGTTTTGATAGATGGCCGCCGTGTCGATTAACCGATAGCCGGCATCAAGCGCCGCTTTGACCGTGTCGACCGTGACCGCTCCGTCTTCCACTTTGTACACGCCGAGTCCGAGCATCGGCAGTTTCACATCATTGTTGAGTGTGGTCCATTCCATAAATTGATTCCCTCCCTCTCACCTCTTACGTTACCGAAAATCGTCCGGAAGTGAAAGCGAAAGCTACAGCCGAATACTTTCGCCGTGCGCCTTGATCACGATTTGATCACGTTCAAGCTTTGCCGCGGCGACGAGTCGCTCATACGGCTCCTCGACGGGTTCGTAGGATAAGACGAACGTGTCCCAATGCATCGGGAAGAAACGCTTCGCGCCGCTCTGTTTGAACATTGTCCATGCCTGCTCCGGGGTGCAGTGCGCTTCCTCGAACGACTCGGGTTGATAGGCGCCGATCGGGAAAAAGGCGAGGTCGATCGGCTCTTTGTTCGCGAGCCCGTTGAACGACTCGGTGTACGCCGTATCCCCGGCGAACAGCATGCGGACGCCTTTATATTTCAAGACGTAGCCGTTATAACCCATATGTTTGTCCCATGGGAAACGATTGCCCCAGTGGGCGACAGGGATCGCTTGGACGTGGAGCCCGTTCGCGAGCGTCAATTTGTCGTGTGGATGCATCTCGAGCGTCTGTAAGCTCGGATATTTACGCAACAGTTTGCTCGTGCCCGGGGCCGAGATGACGACCGTATCGCGGGTGATCAGCCGTTTCAAGCTCTTATGGTCGAAGTGGTCCATATGGGCGTGGCTCAGCAGGATGACGTCGACGTGCCCAATCTCCTCGATTGAGAGGGCGGGGGCGGTGTGGCGTTTCATCCCGAACGTGACCGGCCCGACGTGGACACCGATTCGGTTCGAGAACACCGGGTCGGTCAAAATCTTCAACCCGTACCAATGGATGAGCACGGTCGAATGGCCGACCCAAGTGGCACCGACCATCGTCTCATCGAACGAGGCGAGATCGGGTTTGACCGTCGGGATTTTGAAGGCGGGGCGAGGCAGTCTTTGTTTGAATCGTGTATATAAGAACGTACCGACGCTCGCTAGGACAGCGCTCGGGACGAGTAGGTTTCGTAATTTCATGGCAGTCACCTCATCATCTAAGTTGGTTTAATCATACCGCTCGCATGACGCGCTTGCATCCGCCGGAAGGTGTAGAAAAAATCGGAGATTGTGGGGCACCCCCTTGCGAATCCGCTTTCAATTTGGTACGGTTGCAATAACTTAGGAAAGGAAGGTACAACGTGCCATGAAAAAGTCACACGCCCTCAACTGATGAAACGAATCATCACTGTTCGCACGAACAGTCACGGGTGAAGTGTGTCCAATTTCAGGCTACGGGGGGAACCCTTCTTTCCGCTTGACCGGAGCTCTTCACACCATCGCTTTTGAGCGGATGGTGTTTTTTGTTTCATCGCGTATCCGAACAATTAGCGAGGTGAAACAATATGTTAAGTATGAAGCAAGTCCGGTTCGACCACGACCGGCAACCCTTATTCGACAATGTCTCGTTCGACGTCGCTGCAGGCGAACGGGCCGTCTTGTTCGGTCAGAACGGGTCCGGCAAGACGACGCTATTCAAGCTGCTCATAGGTGAACTAGCTCCACAGTCAGGTTCGATTGACGTTTTGGGCACGATCGGTGTCGTCGAACAGACGGTGTTTGATGGAGAAGAGACCGCGCTAGACTACGTCATGCAAGGCGACTTGGCGCGCTACAATCTCCACCTTGCCGTCACATCAGGTGATTCGGCGCGCGTGCTCGAAGCGTATGACGAGGCACTCGCGGTTGACGCCTTCGCGCTCGAGCTTGAGGCGAGACAAGCCCTCAAACGACTTGGTCTTGACGGACATGACTCGAGCCGACTCCGCGAGTTGAGCGGCGGTGAACAGACACGGGTCCAACTCGCCCGTCTCACGATGCGACACGTCGATATCGTCCTGCTCGACGAGCCGACGAACCATCTCGATTTGGACTCAATCGAGTGGCTGACACGTTGGGTGGACGAGTTTTCGGGGACAGTGCTCGCCATCTCCCACGATCGTCAATTCATCGATGACGTTGCGACGGTCATCCTCGAGCTGAATGAGGGGACCATCGTCCGCTATCCGGGCAACTACACGGCGTATAAACATCAGAAGGCCGAGGAACGGGTACGCGACGAGCGAGCCCATGCCCGCTATATGGCGCGGAAGTCGGAGCTGCTCGATATGATCGCCCAATATAAGGGATGGCATTTGAAAGCGAAAGCGACGGCGAGCGTGCGAAGTCCAGGCGCTCAAAAAGGCGCGGCGAACCTTGCCATCAAGATGAAGGCCCGTGAACGTAAACTCGAACAGCTCGAAGGGACGCGACCCGATCGTCCGAAAGATGCGGCCCATATCTCGGTCCGCTTCCAAGCCGACCCACTCGAGGCGAAGAAGTGGATTGCGGTCGACGACATCTCGTTCGGTTACGACGAACCCCTCTTTGAACGACTCTCGCTCACGGTGAACCGGGGTGACCGCATCTCCATCGTCGGGCCGAACGGGAGCGGGAAGACGACGCTGTTGAAACTATTGATCGGCGAACTCGCACCGGAGACCGGGGACATCAAGCGTCATCCGAAACTGAAAATCGGTTACTTCTCACAGACGCTCGCACGACTGCCGGCCGAAGGAACGTTGCTCGACGCGCTCCTGACCGAGAGTGACATCACGGAGACGGAAGCGCGGACGCTGCTCGCACACTTTTTGTTCCGTCGCGATGAAGTATATAAGCCGATCCGTGACGCGAGCATGGGTGAGAAGTGCCGAATCGCTTTTCTCATCTTGTACTTCTCGGACGCGGACCTGCTCGCCCTCGATGAGCCGACGAACTATTTGGACGTGGCCACACGGGAGCAAATCGAGGCCGCGCTAGAGGTGTATCGAGGCGGATTGATTCTCATCTCGCATGACCGGACGTTCCACCGCTTGACGGACCGGACGATCGAGCTCGGGGAGACGGTGCGCATTCTCGAGTCCGGAGATACGAAGCCGGTCGACGTTGACGCGACGCTCCAGACGCTTGAGACATTGACGAGCGAACCGCATATTTTCTTCGACGAGGCAGGAAACGGCATCCCCCTTGCCGAATCCGAACAGAATAGACGAAACAAATAGGGGTGGAATCGTATGAAAGAAGAAGTTCGGGCATCACGGGCCGCATCACGGAAACGGAAGCGGTTATGGCAAACGGTGACGGTCATCGCATTGATTGCTTCACTCGTCGGCGTCATCGCCTTCGCGGCCCTCATCGACACGAAGAAATCGGCGTTGCCGGAGACGGACGACATCGCGACCGAGTCGGTCAATAGTGAATCAGAAGCGACAGAAGAAGCCGAGTCAGAGGAGGAGGCCGACGAGTCAGCGGGAATGTACGTCTATATCGCGGCACCTTATACGAAAGTGTTCGCCGACGACCGGGTGACGGTCATTTATGAGGCCGACCTCGGTGACCGGTTCGAACAGCTCGAGGCCGTCAGTGGTTTCGTCAAGCTCCAATTGAACGAGCAGACGACCGGATGGGTGACGGAAGCACAAGTGACGGGAGAAGCGACGAGCGTCTCCGACGACGACGTGACCGCGGCATGGAAGACCGTCGTCCCGACGGCGGATGCGGCGACAATCGAAGTGCTCGGCCAAGACATCGACAGCGTCCGGGCCACGCTCGGTGCCCCGAAAGCGGTCCAGCGTGACCAAGTGAACGAATACCATTTCTATGACGGCTTCTTCTTGATGGTACGTGACCAACAAGTGCGGGCAATCGACTGGGACCGACAAGCGGTCGCGACGCCTGATGTGACGGCGACGAGCAGTCAAAACGCCGGCAGTTGGTATGAAGGTGAGACCCGCCAGTTGAAGTTGTTCCCCTATGACGGCGTCATGCGGGTCCGGCTCGAACAGAAATAATGACGATCGTCGAGAGGACAACCCTTTCGGCGATTGTTTTTATGCATTCATTCAAATGAACGTTTGAATGTTTGGTGTGAAAGGTATAAACTAATAGAGAGGAGGCGACAATATGGGCGTACATCACGATCATCACGGGCACGACCATCACCATCATCATACGACGAATCAACGGGCATTATTCTGGTCGTTCGTCCTGATTGCGACGTTCATGGTCGTCGAGGTCATCGGCGGATTATGGACGAACAGTTTGGCGCTATTGTCGGACGCAGGGCATATGCTCAGTGACGCGGCCGCACTCGGGCTCAGTTTCCTCGCTGTCCGGTTCGGGGCACGGCAAGCGACGCCGGAGCGGACGTTTGGCTATCGACGCTTCGAGATTTTAGCGGCGTTCGTCAACGGCTTGACGTTGCTCGTCATCTCGATCTACATCAGCATCGAGGCGTATCAACGCTTGTTCGCACCGCCAGAGATTTTAAGCGGCGGCATGCTTTCGGTCGCCATCATCGGGTTACTTGTCAACGTGCTCGCGGCGTGGCTGCTCATGCGTGGCGAGCGTGATAACTTGAACGTCCGCAGTGCGCTGTTGCACGTGTTCGGTGATTTGCTCGGCTCGGTCGGTGCCATCACGGCGGCCGTGTTGATCATGGCGTTCGGCTGGACGCTCGCCGATCCAATCGCGAGCCTGTTCGTCGCCATCCTGATATTGTTGAGCGGCTACCGCGTGACGCGGGAAGCGATTCACATTTTGATGGAAGGGACACCTGACCAAATCGACGTCGTGGCGATGCAACGTGAACTCGGTGGCGTCGCTGGCGTCAAAGAAGTCCATGATTTGCACGTTTGGTCGATTTCATCGAACGAACTCGCTGTCACGTGTCACGTCTTAATCGAGGCGGACACGGACGACCAGCGCGTCTTGCGTGAGGTGACGGAACGAATCAGAGAGTTCGCCCCGTTCGAGCGTTCGACGATTCAAATTGAACGGGAAGCGCAATGTTGCGAGGAGCGGACGATCTGGTGAACGAACAAGCGGTCCCTGACAGATGTCGGGGACCGCTTTCGTTATGGCTTCAAGACGACTTTGACGCAATCGTCGAGATGGTCGTTAAAGATTTTGTACGCGTCGGCCGCTTGTTCGAGCGGCAAGCGGTGGGTGATGATGTCGGTCGGGTCGAACTTCTTGTCGACGATCATCTGGAACAGTTCCGGCATATAGTGGATGACCGGAGCTTGTCCTGTCCGAATGCTGACGTTTCGGGTAAAGAAATCACCGAGCGGGAACTGGTTGTAGTTCATCGCGTAAATCCCTGTCAATTGAACGGTACCGAACTTACGCACCGCTTCTTTCGCGACTTTGATGGCGCTGAGGGTTCCTCCTTGGACCATCAACTTTTGTTCGACTTTCTCAATCGGTGATTTTTTTCCGTCGAATCCGACACAGTCGATGACCACGTCAGCCCCGCCGTTTGTGATTTCATAGATATATTTGCCGGTATCGATCGGATCTTTCATCAACACGGTCTCGACATTGTTGGAGAGTTTGGCCCGGTTCAATCGGTAGATTTCCGGATCGACGGCGATGACGCGTTTCGCACCACGCACCCAGGCTAATTTTTGTGTCATCAAACCGACAGGACCTGAGCCGAGGACGACAACCGTGTCTCCTGCTTTCATACCAGCATTCTCTAAACTCCACCATGCAGTCGGAATGACGTCAGACAAGAACAAGAGTGCCTCGTCGTCAAGTTCACATGACTCAGGAATGACTAGCGGCATGAAGTTTCCATATGGCACTTTTAAGTACTCGGCCTGGCCCCCTGGATGGTTCCCGAACTGTTCGGTGAAACCGAAGTAACCACCCGCATCAGTATGTGGTGCATGGTTCGAGTTATCGCATTGGCTCTCCATTTCATGTTCACAGTAGTAACAGTGACCGCAAGAAACGTTGAATGGTAAGACGACACGGTCACCTTTCTTCACTTTCGTCACATCGGGACCGACCTCTTCGACAATTCCCATCGGCTCGTGACCGATCACATAGCCGTGACGGGTCGGCATATTTCCTTGGTAAATATGCAAATCCGATCCGCAAATGGCCGTTGACGTAATTTTGACGATAATCTCTTCTCGGTTCTCAATCTCCGGATCTTTCACATCCTTGACTTCGATGTTCTTCGCTCCTTGATAGGTAACAGCACGCATATGTCCACTTCCTCCCTTTTTTAGAAAAACAGGTAAGTCACAACATGGATACTATACCCGTACAGCATGCATGCGAATCCGATTTTGAGGAAAATAGGAAAAGGGGCTCACTGGGAAGCCCCTTTCCCGATGACGTCGATGACGACAATCTCCGGTGGATTGAACACACGCGGTACACTGACGCTATAGTTGAAGCCGCGCCCGATGACGTGTGTGAACGATTCATGCTCGTACAAGCCCCCGGCATATTTCGGGAAGAACCCTTGGTCCGGGGCGTACAGCCCGTTCAATAAATAGGGAATTCGGACTTGTCCGCCGTGGGCATGGCCCGACAGGACGAGGTCAAACGGCAAGCTGGCATATGTGTCGACTTGTTCGGCCCGGTGTGACAACAGCAGGCTGAACGATGTCTCGGTATCAACATCGCCGAGCGAGGTCAAGGCAGTCTCTTCCCAGCTGGCATAGATATTTTCATTGTACGTTCGGAGCGGGTCTTCAAGCCCACCGATGAGGATGTCGATACCGTTGACGTTGACTGAGCTCGTCTCGTTCTCAAGCACCGTCACGCCATAGGAACGAAAGACGTCCTTGACGTCGTGGCGGACGAAATCATCCGAGCCATCAATCTCATGGTTACCGGTCACGAAATACATCGGGGCGATACCCTGTAACCCTTTAATCAAATCGAAAGAAGCGTCGGGAGAACGGAAGCGGTCAAGAATATCCCCGGGAAGGGCGATCAAATCAGGTTTCTGTTCCCGTATCTTATCGATTAAGACTTGCTGGTCTTCCCCGTACGAATACCCATGCAAATCGGACAATAGGATGACGCGGAAGGATTGACCGGTCTCAAGTTTGTCGGATTCGACCGCATAATTGCGGACGGTCAGGCCGTTATAGAAGGCGGAGAGGAGAAACGCGACCCCGAGGCCGATCGTCACATATTTACGTTTGCCTTTGAACATCGTCCGCCTCCTCTCATGTCTATCGTTCTTTCATTCTACTCTGTCGTTCAGCAGGACGCAAAAAAGCCCGCTCGGAAGCGGGCCGTCGTATTATGCTGCTTTAGCAGTCAACTTGACGTCGACGTTGCCGCGTGTCGCTTTCGAATACGGGCAGACTTGGTGTGCCGCCTCGACGAGACGTTCCGCCGTCGCTTGGTCGACACCTTTAATCTCGACTTCGAGTTCGACTGAGATGAAGAAGCCTTCATCGTTTTGGTTGAGCGTGACATGACCAGTTACGCTCGTGCCGTCTGTCTTGACGCGTTCTTTGCCGATGACGAGGTTCAAGGCGCTACCGAAACATGCCGCATAACCTGCTGCGAAGAGTTGCTCCGGGTTCGTCGCTTCCTCAGCGTTTTTAGAACCAGGCATAGAGACGTTCAAGTCGATCACACCGTCCGTAGATGTGACGCGACCTTCGCGGCCACCGATTGCAGTTGCAGAAGCTGTGAATAATGGTTTCATGATTCAATTCCTCCATTTCGTTTTTAGGCAATTAAGTTGTGCACAATCTAATTATAGAGCAGTCAAACAGATAATCAAATGATATGCTTGTCTTAAGACTATAGCCGGAGGAAATACTATGAAAAGTTCGTTAACATTAGAGCATCAGATCTGTTTTCAGCTCTATACCGCTTCAAAAGAGCTTACAAGATTATATCGCCCAATCTTGGCGCCGTTAAACCTGACATATAGCCAGTACTTGGTCATGCTCGTCTTGTGGGAAGAGGACAATATCGATTTGAAACAGCTCGGGGAGCGACTCACGCTCGATTCGGGCACGTTGTCACCGCTCGTCAAGCGGCTCATGCAACTCGATTACGTGGAGAAAGTCCGGGCGACCGACGACGAGCGCCGTGTGCTCTTGTCACTCACGCCGTCCGGGAGCGCACTGCGTGAGCAGGCCGAAGACGTACCGCTCAAAGTGAGTGGTATGCTGAATATAGATGAAGCGACGTATATCGCTTATATGGAGATGCTCATTGACATCAAGGCGCGCTTGCGTGCGTTCGGTGAGCGAGAGGAGTAAGTTTTCGAAAGGAGACGCGATGTTTCGTAAACTAGTGATTCTATTGCTCGCGATCGGCATGTATGCGGCCTGGAAGTATGAAGTGCCGAACGTGTCGGCGCCGACGAGCGTTCAAGTGAAGTCGACGGAAGTGGCGGAAGAACAACAGGAACGTGCGACCGAAGCGCCGCGCTTCACGAGCCAATATGCCGGGCATGACTGGTACTTGCTCGAGAAGGGCGGGGACCGGAGCCTCGAGTTGATCGATGACGACGGTTCGAAGAAAGGCCATTACCAGTTTGAGACGGGGAGCGTCTATGAAGGACTCGTCGTGGGTGAGACGACACGGCAACAAGTTGAGCAAATCGGTTTCGATGAGGTCAAGTCGTATAATAAGGGACTCAAACGCTATTTGATCCCGGACGACCCATCATTCAACGTCTATGCGATCGACGACGACTATGTGACGCTCTTCTTCGATCAGCACGATGAGGACAAGCTAAAGGCCGTGCTCACTGTCGACCGGGACGTCGAGGAGTCGAGTGACGGCTATTACGGCGACGTGTCGGAAGACAATCTCGTCGCGAACGAACAGTTGATGCGTATGCTCATGAACTGGGACCGTCAGAAGTTTGGATTGTCGGCGCTCGCTGACTACGAACCGCTGCTCCCGGTCGTGCGCGCCCATAGTGAGAACATGGCCCGCAACAACTTCTTCAGCCATACCGATCCCGAGGGCCGCGACCCGTTCGAGCGGATGAATGAGGCCGGCATCGCCTACTCCCTCGCCGGAGAGAACTTGGCGATGGGGCAGATGAGCGTCTTTCACGCCCACTGGGGACTCATGAATTCGCTCGGCCACCGGGAAAACATTTTGAAAGATGGTTTCACGCACGTGTCGGTCGGCCTCGTCTATAATGAAGAATCAAGTCCGTTCTACACAATCAACTTCATCACCCCACGCTAAAAAAAGGATGGCCCGCCGGATTTCGGAGGACCATCCTTTTCCTTATAACAGACGTTTGACCGCCGTCTCGATCTCGTCCGGTGTCGTCTGCGGCGAGAACCGTTCGATGACGTTGCCTTTCCGGTCGACGAGGAACTTCGTGAAGTTCCACTTGATCGTCTTCGAGCCGAGCAGGCCCGGCGCTTCTTTCGATAAGTATTGGAAGAGCGGGTGGGCGTCTTTCCCGTTCACGTCGACTTTGGCGAACATCGGGAACGTCACGCCGTAGTTCAATTGACAGAACTCGCTGATTTCCTCGTTCGAGCCCGGGTCTTGATTGCCGAACTGGTTGCATGGGAAGCCGAGGATATGGAAACCTTGCCCTTGGTAACGTTCATATAATTTCTCGAGCCCGTCGAGCTGTGGTGTGAAACCGCACTTGCTCGCCGTGTTGACGATCAACAGGACGTCCCCCTCGTATTTGGATAGCGGTTGGAGCTTGCCGCTCATGTCGGCCGCTTCATATTGATAGATCATGTTGATTCCCCCTTTTTGTTTTCATTATACCAATCGGAATTTCAAGACACGACTTTGAACCGGTTGTTCGCAATCAAATTGTCATGAAATGATGAAGTCGTTGTTACAATGAAACATGATGGACGGCGTATAATGAGACTCGTTGTAGAAAGGAACGGTGTTATGTACATACTGAAAAATGAATTTATATGGATCAGTTTGATCCTGATTGGCTTATTCTTCTCGAGCGCGACCCCGTATTCGGACCAGAGCATCGTCTCACCGCTCGAACGCATCGATTGGACGTGGGCCGAACCGGTACTCTCGACCGTCGACTTCGAGTACGCCGGAGGACCAGTATCGCTCGAGGCGAAAGGGAGCGTCGGCTTGATTGAGTTCTTGATTCGGAAGGCGGCGCACTTCACCGTCTTCTTCGCTCTCGGGGTACTTCTCGTCAAAGCCGTGTCACGGACGAGACTCCATGCCGGTCTGACAATCTTGTTTGCCTGGGCGCTCGCGAATACGGTCGCCATCTTTGATGAGTTCCATCAAAGCCTGACGCCGGAGCGGACGCCGCTCATTCAGGATATCCTGCTCGACAGTTTCGGGGCAGCCTGTGGCGTCCTTCTCGTTGGCGGTTATTATTTGTGGAAACACGGCCGGACGAATCGGTCGCGATCGGGGTATGTCTCCCCAAGGTGGTAAAAAAATCATATAGGTAGTTATTTGAAAAGCGCTTTCAAGAAGTGCTTTTCTTTTTTATTTATAACGTTTTTGTGACATGGGGAAATGAGAAATCCCTTTATACCCCCATTTTTGAATCAATAAAACCTAAATTAAGTTAATGTAACGCGAATGAAACATAAGTGTAAAATAACTTAAGGTTTAGATTGCTATAATGAGTCTCAGAGCGATACAGGAATTCGCGTTTTAACTTATAAATTATTCGATCTATTTTATATAGAAATTCACAGAACTCAGCGGAGGGAAGCACATTGGTTAACTTGAAGAAATTTGCAGCAACCGTCACTTTAGGAGCTCTTCTCATTAGCGGCACGACACCTGGCTATGCATCGTCACTTACAGACAAACAGAAAAAGGTGCAGCAGCAACAACAAAAGAATAGCAGTGAACAGAGCAAAGCGAACGCCTCGATCCAAAAACGTGAACAGGCAATCAGCAAAGAGCAGCAAGAAATCAACAAGTTAGACGCTGAACTCCAAGACGTCATCAACGACGTCGCGCAAAAGAAAGCTGAGATTCGTGCGACACAACAAAAAATCGCAGCCCTTCAAAAGCAAATCAAACAATATGAAGCGAAGATGAAGGCACAAGAAGAGCTCATGAAAGAGCGCATGGCCACAATGCAAAAAAATGGCGGCGGTTCGATCGACTGGGCAGAGTTCATCTTCGGTTCGAAAGACTTCGGTGACTTGCTCACACGCATGATCACAGCTGGTACGATCCAAGAGAACGACAAGCAAATCTTCGAAGAGTACCAAGCGACAAAAGAAAAATTGGCGAAAGCGCAAGCTGAATTGAAAGCCGAGCGCGACGCTCTCGTGAAACAAAAAGAAGAACTCGAACAACGTCAAAAGACGCTCAACAAGAAAATGAAAGAGCGCGCAGCGAAGATCAAGAAACTCAACGCTGAAAAAGTGAAGTTCGAATCGAAATTGGTGAGCCTCCAAGAAATGGAGTCAACACTCAAGTCACAAGAAAAAGCCATCAAAGCTGAAATGGAAGCACAACGTCGTGCGGCCGAAGAAGCCAAACGTGCGGCAGCGGCAGCAGCGGCAGCGAAGAAACAACAGAGCTCAAACTCTGCTGCGAGCGCAGTCAGCACGCCGACAGCATCGGCAGCAGCTTCAGTACCAGCAAGCGGTGGCATGTTCCAACGTCCAGCAAGCGGTCGCCTCACACAAGGATGGGGTCCAGCAAGCGGAGCGAACGGCTACTCGTTCCACAACGCTCTTGATATCGCAGGTCCAGTCGGTACACCGATCTATGCAGCACAAACAGGTACGGTCCTCCGTGCAGGTTGGAGTGGCGCATACGGAAACCAGGTCATGATCGCACACGTGATCAACGGACAAGTATGGACGACAGTATATGCTCACATGAACTCAATATCCGTTTCTGCGGGTCAACGCGTGTCACAAGGACAAAACATTGGCGGCATGGGTAGCACAGGGAACTCGACTGGCTCACACTTGCACTTTGAGATTCACCGTGGCGGTTACTCGTACTCATCTTCGAGCGCGGGCAACACAGTCAACCCAGCTTCATTCTTCTAATAAGCCTATACAAAAAGTGATCGACGAACGCGTCGATCACTTTTTTGTTGCCTTGTACGTGATAAAGGTCAAAAGGGCGGCGCCAATCACGCTCAGCCAGAGCGTGTCCCAGTTCGGGTCGTCGAGCATGCTCCTCCCGCCGAGGAAGACCATATAGCCGAGCACCGCGAGCGTGGCGAGCGTCAAGACGGTCATCCGGATCCGGCGTGGGATGCGGAGCCACCAACCGAATAATCTGTTCATCAAAAATCGCCTCCACCTACAGTATAGGGGAGGCGACACGAATCAGCTAGGCAATCGAATCCATGCCGAAGTGAAGATTTTTTGATAGCCGACTTCTTTGTAAATCTTGTTCGATGTCGGGTTGCTCAAATCCGTATAGAGCGTACAATATTGTTTCGACGTCAAGAGCTCCCGGCTCAGCTCGGCGACGAGCGAACGGGCATAGCCGCGCTTGCGCAACGCTTTCGGTGTATAGACGAACGAGACGTTGACGCCGTTCGCGGTCTCACGTGATTTCTTCGCGCAGGAAACGACCTTGCCGTCGACTTCCCAGACGTACACTTCTTGATTCTCGAGCATCGTCGCAATCTTTTGTTTTGCGTCTGCCTTCGACGAGACCGGCAAACCGGTTTCTTTTTCAAACGCGTTATACGCCATTACGAGGAACGTCTCATCGTCCTCGGTCGCCCGTCGCATCGACCCTTCCGACAGCGGGATGTCGTTGACGTGATCAAGACGATACAGACCCTGCTCCATGAAGACTTTCGGCTCTCGCGCCGTCAGGATGTACCAGAGCGTGTAGAAATTCATCGCTAGATCGGCTTGCGAGACGACCTCGGTGAATGGGATATCACCATTTAATAGTTCAGGCACGAGCAGACGAAGGACGTCATCCTCTCGCTCGGGCGTCACGAGCACATAGTTGAGCGGATGGGGCGGCGTCACTTGCAGGATTGCGAGCACGTCACCGTCATCTTCGACGGTCAAATGATGATACGACTCGTATCGGCCTTGCTTGATGGCATCGAGCACGCCAATCATCAAGCTGTTCTCGGCCTCATGTTCGAGCAGGTGGGGCATGACACGTTCTTCAAATCCGGATAGGTCGTTCCAACGAATCAGTTCCATGTAAACACCCTTTCTTCGTATGTATGAAAAACGGGCAAACCGTGTGGCCTGCCCGTTTTCCTCATTCTATCAAATTTTGGAGCGTATTATGCGATTTCTTCGCGCGCTTTCGCGTCGTCGAGGAGTTTCGTGTTGCGTTTGAAGTAATGAACGATCTTGGCGATGGCCCCGTCTCCCGTGACGTTCGTCGCCGTGCCGAAGCTATCTTGTGCCAAATAGAGAGCGATGACGAGACTTTGCATCGTCGCATCGAACCCGAGGATTGAACCGAACAAACCGAGTGAGGCCATAACGGCTCCACCTGGTACGCCTGGTGCCGCGATCATCGTGACGCCGAGGGCGAGGATGAACGGAAGCACGATCGCGTAAGACATCGGCATGCCGTTCAAGTACATGAGGGCGACACCGACCGATGTGAGCGTGATGGTCGACCCTGACAAGTGGATCGTCGCACAGAGCGGGACGACGAAGTTGGCGACGCCCTCGTCCGTGTTGTTCGCTTTCGCTTGGCGAAGCGTGACCGGGATTGTCGCCGCTGACGACTGTGTCCCGATGGCCGTGAAGTAAGCCGGCATCATCGTCTTCAAGAGGCGAAGCGGGTTCTCTTTGTTGAGACCCCCTGCGATCGAGTATTGAATCAAGAGCATCGTCAAGTGTAGGACGATGATTGTGACGAAGACGAGCGAGAACACCGAGAGAATCTCAGCGACTTGTCCGGCATACGTCATGTTCATGAAAATTCCGGCGATGTGAATCGGTAATAGTGGAATGATGACTTTGCTGATGAGTAGTTCAATGATATCGCGGAAATCCATGGCTAGGTCGAGCGAGCGCTTGCTTTCGATGGCGGCAATCCCGATGCCGATGACGAATGCGAGAATGAGCGCCGTCATAACGCCGAATACCGGTGGGATCTCGAATTCCATGAAGCCTTTTAAGAGCGCTTCCTCCGGGCTTTCAGCTGACGCGTTGTTACGTGTCAAAATTTGTGGGAACAGGTTGCTCGTCGCGAAGTAGGCGAGCGTCCCGGCAGCGATTGTCGATACGTATGCGATTAGTGCCGTCAAACCGACCAATTTCCCAGCGCCTTTTCCAAGTTCCCCGATTCCTGGAATAATGAAGGCGAGAATGATGAGTGGGATGGCGAAGCCTAGGAACTGTCCAAAGACCGTGTTGAACGTGACGAACGTCCGGACAATCCAGTTCTGGCTTTCTGGTACGATGCTACCGAGTAGAATCCCGAATGCGATAGCGATGATGATGCGACCTAGAAGGCCAATGCGTAATTTCAAATAAATCATCCTCTCTTAATGTTTGAATTGTTGCTATTTTCGCACATTTCATGCGGTGTTGCCACCCTATCTTTCATTTTTCAATGAAGATTGACGTTTGACAACTTTGAAATAGGGTATTACAAAATGTTGGAGTGGAAAAGCGAGGGACCTTCTTCTTTTCCTAATATACAAACGATGTTATGATTAATTTTGAATAGACGTAAAGGAGGGGTGACGCGTGCAGGTACAACGAACAACAATTCATATCGCGGGTCAAGACTATACGATCGTCAGCGAAGAGCCGGCCGATCATGTGAGGGAAGTGGGCTTTCTGGTCGATAGCAAAATCCGTGAGATTCGTGAACAGTCCCCTCATCTAGACGCTCGTCAGGCAGCGGTGCTCGCCGCTATCCAAATCGCGAGCGATCACGTCAAAACTAAACGAAATACGGGAGAATAAATCACTTTATGGTTACTCTACTTATACTGTTTTTCTTGTTCATCGGAATCGTTAACGGGTTCCGTCGCGGGGCGATTTTGCAGCTCGGCCATTGGGTCGCGCTCATCATCAGTTTCCTCGTCGCCAATGCATACTACCGTGATCTCGCCGAAGCGTTCAAGCTTTGGATTCCGTATCCGTCGCAACTCGATGGAACGCTTCCGAAAGGTGTCATCGATTTAAACGCGCTCACGGGGCTCGAGATGACATTTTATAACGTCTTTTGGTTCGTCGTCTTGTTCGTCATCACGAAACTTGTCTTTCATCTCATCCTATCGATGCTGGACTTCTTGACGGACTTGCCGATTTTGCGCCAATTGAAAGGCGTCATCGGTGCCGTCCTCGGTTTCTTCGAGGCGTATGTGATTACGTTCTTCATTTTATGGGTCATCGCCTTCGTGCCGATGGCGAGCGTCCAAAGTGCGGTCGATAACTCGTCGCTCGCGACGTACATCATTCAAGACACGCCATACCTCTCAGAATGGTTCTCGAATAAGATGTTGTAACACGACAGGCCGGAATGCAAGCTAGTGCTTGTGTCTCGGCCTTTTCTGTATGGAAAAGGGGGAATTTCAATGAATAAAGTTGAAGCGATGATGCTGTTAGAAAAGATCGCGCAATATATGGAGATTAAAGGGGAGAACCCGTTCAAGATCAACGCCTTCCGGAAAGCCGCGACGGCGCTCGAGAACACGGAGCTCGAACTCGAGGACATCGAGGATTTGACGACGATCTCTGGCATCGGCAAAGGGACGGCCGCCGTCCTGCAAGAGTGGCGAGACACGGGGCGGAGCGAAGTGCTCGAGTCACTCCAAGAAGAGATCCCATACGGTCTCATGAAACTGCTCAAAATCCAAGGGCTCGGCGGCAAGAAGCTCGCCAAGCTCCGTGAAGTCGGCGTCGTCGATCTCGACTCGCTCATTACTGTGTTAGAGGACGGCACGGCTGCGAGCCTGCCGGGCTTCGGCGCCAAGAGCGTCGAGAAGTTGCTCACGGCGGCACGGAACCTCGAGTCACGTCCGGAACGTTTGGCGTACGCCATGATGCGTCCGGTCGTCGAAGAGATTGAGACGGTGCTCGAAGCCGAGCCGCTCGTCTTGCGCCATTCGGTCGGCGGCAGTTTCCGCCGCGCCGAGGAGACGTGTAAAGACCTCGACTTCATCATCGCGACCGAGGAACCTGTCGCGCTCCGTGACAAGCTGCTCGCCCTCCCGTTCATCAACGAGGTCATCGCGGCCGGCGAGACAAAAGTGTCGCTCGTCCTTGAGCGCGAAGAGATGGTGTCGGTCGACTTCCGCATGGTCGAACCGGGCGCCTTCGCTGCGACGCTCCATCACTTCACCGGCTCGAAAGACCACAACGTCCGCATGCGCCAGCTCGCCAAGGCGAAGGGTGAGTCGATCTCCGAGTATGGCGTCGAGACGGCGGACGGCCTCTGGCAACCGGAGACAGAAGCCGAGCTGTTCGAACGCTACGGTCTGCCGTTCATCCCGCCTGAGCTCCGGGCAGGGAACCTTGAGTTCGAGCACGATATCTCGAAACTCGTGACGCTCGATGACATCAAGGCCGACGCCCATATGCATACGGTCTGGTCGGACGGGAAGCTGACGGTCGACGAGCTCGTCGCGGCGATGAAAGCGCGCGGCTACGAGTGGATCGCCATCACCGACCACGGCAAATACATGTCGTTCGTGAACGGATTGACCGAGGAACGGCTCGAGGCCCAAGGGGAAGAAATCCTTGAGGCCGCGAAGAAGCACGACATGCACGTCCTACGCGGTGTCGAGATGGACATCCGCCCGGACGGGACGCTCGACTATGAGCCCGAGTTCTTGGCGACGCTCGACTACGTCGTTGCCTCGATTCACTCAAAGATGGACCAGTCCGTCGACGAGATCATGGCCCGGCTCGAGAACGCCTGTCGCTCGCCGTACGTCAACGTCATCGCCCATCCGACCGGCCGCCTCATCGGGCGCCGTGACGGCTATCCGATCGACGAGGAGCGCTTGATCGCCCTCGCCAAAGAGACGGGGACGGCGCTCGAGTTGAACGCGAACCCGAACCGGCTCGATTTGACGGCCTCGACGCTGAAGAAAGCAAAGGCGGCCGGCGTCAAACTGATGATCAACACCGACACGCACCACCCTGATATGATGGAAGATATGGCACTCGGCGTCCTGCACGCCCGGAAAGCCTATCTCGAACCGTCAGACATCATCAACTGCCTCTCGTTCGAGGACGCCAAGGCGTTCATCGACGCGAAGCGACAGAAAGGAACATGCTAGATGGATCACGCGTTACGCGTTTTAGAATATGAAAAACTCCGCCAGCAGCTCGCTGCCCATGCCGCGAGCTCGCTCGGGAAAGAACGGGCGCTCAACATGCAGCCCGACTATACGTACGACCGGGTATTGTCGAATTTGAACGTCACCCGCGAGGCAACCGAGGTCGTCCGACTCCGGGATCGTCTCCCGCTCGGCGGGCTGACCGATGTCCGCAGTGAAGTGAAACGGGCCGCCATCGGCTCGGTCCTCTCGACGAGCGAACTGCTCGCCGTCGCCGCCGTCATGTACAGCGGCCGCCAAGTGAAGAACTTCTTTGAGAAGCTTCATGAGGATAATGAAGACCTCCGTATCCCGCGCCTCGACGAGTATGCCGAGCGTTTGACGAAGCTGATCGAGGTCGAACAGTCGATCCGTCACGCCATCGACGACCAAGGCACGGTCCAAGATTCAGCAAGCGACCGTCTCCGTGGTCTCCGGACCCAGCTCCGTAGCTTTGAAGGCAGCGTCCGCTCACGGATCGACAACATCCTCCGCAACAACGCGAAGATGCTGTCAGACGCCATCGTCACGATCCGGAACGACCGTTACGTCGTCCCGGTCAAGATGGAGTACCGCCAAGCGTTCGGCGGGATCGTCCACGACCAATCGGCATCGGGCCAGACGCTCTTCATCGAGCCACAGGCGATCGTGTCGATTAACAACGAGATTCAAGAAGTCCGCCTGAAAGAGCGCGCCGAGATCGACCGCATCTTGAGCGAACTGTCGAACCTCGTCGGCGGTGTCGCCGATTCGGTCGTAATCAATCTCGACGTGCTCGCCACGCTCGACTTCGTGTTCGCGAAAGTCGCCTACGGCCATCAGCTCAAAGCGACGGAGCCGAAATTGAACGACGAACGCGAGATCAAGTTGAAACAGGCGCGTCACCCGTTCATCCCGCAAGATGAGGTCGTGCCGATCACGGTCGAGCTCGGTGAGGCGTTCACGTCGCTCGTCATCACCGGACCGAACACCGGCGGGAAGACGGTGACGCTCAAGACGCTCGGATTGCTCCAACTGATGGTGCAGTCAGGTCTGTACGTGCCGGCCGAGTTCGGGACGGAGCTGTCCGTCTTTGACGCCATCTACGCCGACATCGGGGATGAGCAGTCAATCGAGCAGAGCTTGTCGACGTTCAGCTCGCACATGACGAACATCGTCAGCATGCTCGACAAGATCGACTTCATGTCACTCGTCCTGTTCGATGAGCTCGGTGCCGGGACCGACCCGCAAGAAGGGGCGGCCCTTGCCATCGCCATCCTCGACGAAGTGAAACGACGCGGCGCCCGTGTGGCGGCGACGACGCACTATTCGGAACTGAAGGCTTATGCCTATAACCGCGAAGGTGTCATGAACGCCTCGATGGAGTTCGATATCGAATCACTCAGCCCGACGTACCGCCTGTTGATTGGCGTACCGGGCCGTTCGAACGCGTTCGAGATCAGTCGACGTCTCGGTTTATCGGAACAAGTCATCGACAAGGCACGGAGCCACGTCGGTATCGACGCTGAATCAGTCGAATCGATGATCAATGAGCTCGAGGCGGCCAAGCAACGCGCCGAACAGCTCGAGAAAGAACTCATCGTCAAACGCCACGACCTTGAAGAAGAGCAGGCGGCGTTCGAGGCGAAGCTGACCGATTTCGAGCGCGAGCGCGACACGATGTACGGCGAAGCCGAGGCCCGTGCCGAGAAGGCCGTCGAACAGGCGAAGCGCCAGGCGAACGAAGTCATCGACCGTTTGAAGAAGCTACGCGCAGAAGGGATCGTCAAAGAGCACGAGATCATCGCCGCGAAGAAACAGCTTGAATCGGCGAAACCGACGCTCCAAGAGAAAAAGATTCAAAAAGTGAAACAAAAAGCGCAACAGAAACGTACGTTCAGTAAAGGCGAAGAAGTGAAAGTGACGACGTTCAACCAAAAGGGCTATATCGTGAAGCAATTGAACGACAACGAGTACAACGTCCAAGTCGGGATTATGAAAGTGAACGTCAAAGCGGACGACCTTCAAAAGATCGGGCCTTCGAAAGAGCAGTCGCTCCAGTCGAAAGGCAGCTCGCTCAAGCGTCAGAGCTCGACGAAGTCGGAGCTCGACTTGCGCGGCGTCCGGGTCGAAGAAGGGCTTTCCCGCCTCGACAAATATATCGACGAGGCGCTCGTGTCCGGGTATGACAACGTCCGTATCATCCATGGTCTCGGGACCGGTGCGATGCGACAGGCGACGCAAGAGTACCTAAAAGGACATCGTCACGTGAAGAGTCAGCGCCCCGGTGGGATGGGGGAAGGCGGACTCGGTGTCACGGTCGTCGAACTGAAGTGAGGGTATGATGATAATGGGGAACGTAACGTTTGGTGTATTGCTTGAATCGCTCGGTCTGTATTCAATCGCCGGACTCATGATTGTCGTCGGTCTCGCCGTCTTCGAGGTGACGACACCGTACAGCAATTGGCGCGAGATTCAAAAAGGAAACATCGCCGTCGCACTCGCGACCGGCGGGAAAATCGTCGGTCTCGCCAACATCTTCCGTGTCGTCGAGAGCCATCACGACCAGACGATGGATGTGTTGGTCGGGGGGAGCTTCGGCTTCTTCCTTCTCTTGACGACGTATTGGTTATTCGAATTTTTGACGCCGTCGCTCAAAGTGAACGAGGAGATCGGGAAAGGGAATATCGCTGTCGGACTGATGGCGTTCCTGCTCTCGATTGGGGTCTCGCTCGTCGTCGGCGCGGCGTTGGTGAGGTGAAGACATGGTATATGAGAGACTAGCGAAGATTCTCTTCATCGGGGCCGGCCTGTTTTTAGCGGCAGCGGCACTGTGGTTTATCTTTTATTGAGGGAAAGCGACGTTTTCGGACGTCGCTTTTTTTGAAAGGGGGAGACAAGCGTGGCAATCGATTTGAACTTTTTGATGACAACGGAAGACTATGTGCTCGAGACGGAGTCATTCCAAATGAAGGGCGTCACCAATTATCCACTCGAGTGGACGTTTTTTGGGGCAAATGATCCGACGATGTTGCTGACGTGGGACGCGGAACGCGACCGAATTAGTATCCGTTTTGAGCAATATGCGGTGTTTCTTGGGACAATCGAGGACCATAGTATGCATGAAGAAGGGCTACGCAATGCCTGCCCAATCGTGAAACTGAAGACGTCCCGATTCACACGATTTGCTGCAGAGAACATGGGGACAGAACGTGTCAACACGTACCGAGGCGAACTATCCCACTATGTGATTCGGACGTTTGAACAAGAGTTTCACGTCTTGGCGTACGAAGAGCCGACCGTGCTCGACTTGGGGAAAGCCGGGGATACAGGGGTTGTGGTCGAAACTATAGATGAACTTTCTTAAAAAAATCGAACAGGTGCGAAGGAGAATCGATGAGGAAAAAGTTACTCTTATCCGTCTCTCTGTTCGCAGGAGCAATGCTTGCTTTAACCGGTTGCGGAGGAACGGACACGGTTGAAACGATTGACGACAGACCCGTTATTCATTTCGATGCCGGTTCAATCATTTCGTCAGCACGCGACCATCAAATCAAGATGCTCACGCTATCGAGTGTTCCGACCGATGTCGTTGCCATATCCGGAGCGGTTAAAGAATTGCAGGGCATGCAAGCAGACAACGACACGTATTTAGCCGAACTAGAGGACATGCGACATGAGGATTCCTCGGCCGATGAGTTTAAAGACCTCGTTGTCAAATATTTAGAAGCGGAAAACGCGTATATCGATCAAACCATCGAGAACGTGTACGCGGGGAGTATAAGTCTACCTAGCCGATTTTCGATGGACACGCTTTACTCGCGAACAAACGCAAAAGTGTCAGACTTTCGATATGAGCCAAAATGAATGACTAAATAATATGAAAACGTGTATGCAGATGATGGGATACACGTTTTCAGTCTCTATATCAACGTATTTAAAAAGCCTCAATCTAACCGATTACATCGCACAGCCCTAAACTCAGCTATATGACGTAATGCGTGGTGAGGTTTTTTTGGTTTTTAGTTGGTGAAAAAATCAACTGTTAAGAAAGCGATCAATCTAAGCTGAAATGTTTCTCTAGACGAGCTTAAAGGAAACAGTATATAGCTGAGTAAAATTCAAATGATGAGGACTAGAGAAGGGGATGAAAGGTAAACATGTTGAATGGAGCAAAATTTTTCGAGCAGTTAGTGATCAATGTCGTGAAATTACCAGGGGTGAAAGTAGATCGAACAGAGTTTTTAGCAAAAAGTTTTAGTAAGCACGTGACCGCGAAACAATTAGCAGACATCCTTGAAAAAGGACCGGTTCAATCAAACGTTTCAAAAAAGTTGATTCGACGAGTCGCGAAGAAGACCATTTTGAATCGAACGATGAAAAGTTCATCGGCTTCGTTTGCCGCGGGGTTACCTGGTGGGGTGGTCATGGCGGCCACTGTTCCAGCGGACACGGCTCAATTCTTTGGTGTGGCGCTTCGAGTGGCTCAAGAAATTGGTTATATCTATGGATATGAAGATTTTTGGAGTGAGAATGGCCTAGATGTCAATCGAGTGAGCGGAGAATTGATTTTGTTTCTCGGCGTCATGTTTGGTGTCGGCGGAGCGACGGCCACCATTAAAGTGTTGTCTTCGCAATTATCCAAACAAGCATTAAAGAAAATTCCGAATCGAGCAATGATGCAGACCATCTATTATCCGATTCTTAAGAAAATGGGAAGCTACATCGGGTTGAAGATGACGAGAAAATCTTTTGCACAAGGAATCTCTAAAGTGATTCCGATCGCTGGCGGCGTGATTTCAGGTTGGATCACGTATTCATCCATGCGTCAAATGGGAAATAGACTACTGACAGCACTTGAAGAAAGCATGGATCTCTCTGATGAGGAACTTGAAGCGAGTATCAAAGAGATGAAACAAGAAATTCCGAACATGACTGAGAAAGATTTAGGGATTCTGCAAGGGAGTGTATAAACAAGAAGACGAAATATGTCTGGCAGGCGGTGACGATCGATAGAAGGACATCATGAGTGCAACGGAGGAGACGACATGAAATCGTATGAAATTGAATTCCATATGATCAATGATGAGGTGTTGACGCAAGTGCTGGAAGTGGAGAGTCGCTACGCGGCGCTCGAATCGATTTATCAATCGTTCCGTCATGCGACGGACGGATTCGTCCAGCTCGAGGATGAGTGGATTATCTTCCTCGATCATGTCGTGTATGTGAAGGCGTTTGAGATTGTGGAGTGATAAGAAACTAAATTTAATATCAATAGAAGAGAAACGTATCATAAGTGAGGTTAAAATAGAAAGGGACTTCAACATGTCCCTTATCTCTTTATCCGTGGGATTTTGCTTATCTAAAACTGATAAATCAACCGTTGAAGAAATTGTGATTCAGTTACAATGCGTTTAA
The DNA here is from genome assembly GCF_005960665.1 of Exiguobacterium mexicanum. GTDB lineage: Bacteria > Bacillota > Bacilli > Exiguobacteriales > Exiguobacteriaceae > Exiguobacterium > Exiguobacterium mexicanum_A. The sequence continues at coordinate 1,917,883 of NZ_CP040676.1, read as the reverse complement.
ATTCCTCAAGGACCTGACGTTCTGCCTTATCTGCATTGATGCTATTAGCAGAGCATTCAGAGGCTCCCTTATTATGAAAGGTGCCGCATTTATAGTACCGATACGTTTTATTCGCACTTTTTGATTTGCCAGCAACTATTCCAGCACCGCACTGAGGGCAGCGAATAAGCTTGGTGAGAATATAAAAGGTTGATTTGATTGTATAGCTTTGTATGATCGAGCAGAGCGCTTCTGCTGTACCCTTTCCCATAAGTCTTCAGGAATGATTGCTTCATGTTCTCCTTCAACTATAATGGCATCTTTATTTTTACCTGAACGTCTCTTTTCTGCCCAATTCTCATATTGATTAAAGCGAACTTGCCCGATATAAACAGGATTATCCAAGACCCCTTTCAATGTACCGATAGAGAAGACGTTTCCTCTCTTTGTGGTGTATCCTTTCCGATTGAGAATACCTACAATCTTCTTGTAACCAAAACCTTGATCAGCGTATTCAAATATTTCTTTTACAATTCTCGCTTCAGCTTCATTTACTAATAGCTTCTTTTCCTTAGCGTAATATTTAAAGCATTGTCCACCATTCCATTTTTCTTCCTTAGCTCTTTGGGTCATTCCCATTTTAACCCTACCTACAATTTGCTCCCTCTCCATTTCAGCAAATGAGCTTAATACTGTATAAAACATCTTTCCATGGGGAGTCGTGGTGTCTATGTTTTCTGACAAACTTATGAGTTGTACGCCATGGCTACCTAAAGTTTCTACAATTTCGAGTGAATCCCGTGTTTTCCTAGCTAATCTGTCCAGCTTGTAAACAACAATTGCTTCAAATTTCTTCTGTTTGGCATCCTCTAATAAGCGCATCAAAGGGATTTTAGGTAGGATTGTTCACGACGGTTTGTCAAATTAAGCGCAACACTTCATCGTTGAATGCCTCGTGTGCTGTTCGCCAGCCGAGGCACTTCCTCGGCCGCCCGTTGATTTTGGCGAGCGCGTCCGCGAGTTCGCCGTCACCGACCTCTGCGAAGTCCGTTCCTTTCGGGAAGAACTCGCGGAGAAGACCGTTGACGTTTTCGTTGCTCCCTCGTTGCCAGGACGTGTACGGGTCGGCGAAATAGAGCGGCACGCCGAGGGTCGCCCGGACGCGCTCGTGGCAGCTGAACTCTTTGCCGCGGTCCGTCGTCGCCGTCCTGAACGCGCCCTCAGGGAAGGAGCCGTGGACCACTTGGATCGCCCCCTCCATCGAGGCCGCGCTACGGTCTGCAATCGGCAGGGCGATGTAGAACCGGCTCTTTCGTTCGATGAACGTCGCGACGCACGCCTTCGATTTCCCACGCCCGGACACCACGGTGTCGAGCTCCCAGTGGCCGAACGTCTCGCATGGGCGCACCTCTCTCGGGCGTTTGGCGATGGACAGCCCGACGTTGAATCGTCCGCGTGTCTCCATTGGTTTCTGACGCTTGCCTTTCTGGCGGAGCACGGTCGTCGGCACGTCGATCAGCCCTGAGTAGATCCAGCGATAGATGGTCGAGAAGGCGACTTCCCCGTCGAAGAGACGACCCACGATCTGTTGCCGCCCGCAGTTTCTCGGTGATCGTCAGACGCGTCGCCTCGTCGAGCTTCGTCTTGGCGCCGCAATTGGCCTTCATCTTCACATAGCGTTCCTGTGCGCGTCCCGATTCGTAGCCGGGGTTCCTTCTGATCTCCCGCGAGACGGTCGAGGGCTGTCGCCCGAGCCGTCTCGCGATGGACCGGATGGACATCCCGAGCTCCAGATAGGTCTCTATTTTCACGCGTTCTCGTGTGGTAAGATGGGTGTGGCTCATAGCGATTCCTCCGTCTGAATGTTTGTGTGGTAACTTCATTCTACACGGGGCTATCGCTATGGGCTTTTTTGCGTTCACGTTCGGGTGTTGCACTTAATTTTATAATTCATCACATATAAAAAATCGGTTAGAATGAGATATTACTATTTTTGTAAAATTGATTTATCCTTGATTGAAAGTCTTGTAGAATGAAAGTAGTAGAATAGTTATATTTTTGTCTTTTTGGGGGTGTAGGAATGATAGGGAAAATGTTAGATAACAAAAGGTCTGGCATTGTAGGAGATGCATTGAAACCATATTTTAAAAAAGATGCCAAGGTAGCGATCATGTCATCCTACTTTACGATATATGCATTCGAGGCTTTAAAGAAGGAATTAATGAAGGTGGAAGAGGTACGGTTTTTATTTATCGATCCCACCTTTACTTCAGAAAAACATACAAAAGGTACTACAGACATTGAAAAGTCAGGTCGAGAGAAAAGGTTATCTGGTTCAGAACTCGAAATTAAGATGCGGAATGAACTTACACAGGCGAAAATTGCTAAAGAATGTGCTGACTGGATAAGTTCAAAAGTAAAGATGAAATCTTTGACGGCACCATTAACACAGAATCGCCTGTTCCATATTGAAAATAAAGATGGTTCATCAGTGGCTATTCAAGGGAGCTCCGATTTTACCAGCAGTGGATTAGGCTATACATACTCGCCTAGTCTTCATATGAATTCACTAATGGATGAACCTCTATTAACAAAACAATATATCCAGTGGTTCAATGATGTGTGGAAGAACGATGCTATTGTTGAAGAGGTACAAGAGGAAGTGTTGGAAAGAATCGCAGCAATTTATGAAAATCACTCTCCAGAATTTCTTTACTATGTCACGCTATATAATATTTTCAGTGACTACCTGGAAGAATTCGATGAAGATGCGATTGTAAAATCAAAAACAGGCTTTAAAGACACTACGATATGGAATAAGCTTTATAAATTCCAAAAAGATGGTGTACTCGGAGCTATTGATAAATTGGAAAAGCATAACGGTTGTATCATTGCAGATAGTGTAGGTTTGGGGAAGACGTTCGAAGCCCTTGCAGTTATTAAGTATTACGAGTTGAGAAATGACAGAGTACTCGTTTTGTGCCCCAAAAAATTAAGAGAAAACTGGCTTATTTACACTCAAAATGATAAGAGAAATGTCCTCTCTACTGATCGCTTCAACTACGATGTGTTAAATCATACCGATTTGAGCCGTACAGGCGGTTTGTCAGGGGATATTAATTTGGCTGCTGTGAACTGGAGTAACTACGATTTAGTTGTTATTGATGAGTCACATAATTTCAGGAATAACCAGGCTAGAAATGACAGGGAAACTCGTTATTCCAGATTGATGAACCAAATCATTAAAGCAGGTGTTAAGACAAAGGTATTAATGCTATCAGCGACGCCTGTAAACAATAAAATGAATGATTTGAAAAACCAAGTTGCTTTTATTACGGAAGGTAATGATGAAGCACTTGAATCAGCAGGCATTGAAAGCATTGAACAAACATTAAGAAAGGCACAGCTTGCATTCAATAAATGGCTCAAGTTAGATGATGAAGACCGGAAGTCAGACACCCTACTTGAAATGTTAAACTTTGACTACTTCAAATTGCTTGATGCAGTAACTATTGCTCGTTCAAGAAAACATATTGAAAAATACTACAATATGTCGGAGATTGGGAAATTTCCAGAACGGTTGAAACCGAGAAATGTACATGCTGATATTGACGAGGACAATGAATTTCCTGAAATAAAGGAAGTCAATAGGCTCATTAACAGACTGAATTTAAGTGCCTATTCTCCATTAAAATATGTAATGCCTGAAAAGCAAGAGGAATACAGCCGAAAATATGATATGAAGGTAAAAGGTGGTTCAGTATTTAAGCAGATTGACCGTGAACGAAGTCTTGTCCATTTAATGAGGGTTAACTTGCTTAAACGGATGGAAAGCTCTATTCATTCATTTGGTATGACAGTAGCATCACTTTTAACAAAAATTGATGACTTGTTACTAAAGCTTGATAACATTCAACAATACTTGAATGCTGATATTAATATTAATGAAGTCGATATTGACGATGATGATGTTGAAAACATGCTAATAGGATCGAAGGTAAAAGTACTGCTCCAGGATATCGACCGCATTAAGTGGAAGCAAGATTTACAGGATGATAGAGAGAAACTTGAGCAGCTACTCATTGAATCAGCAAAAGTACAAGCTTCACGTGATGCCAAGTTGAATAAACTTAAATCAATGATTGACCAAAAGCTGCTCCATCCTATCAATGGAGAAAATAAAAAAATCATCATTTTCACAGCTTTTGCAGATACAGCAAGTTATTTGTATAAAGAGTTATCGCAATGGGTGTTGGAAAAGCATGGTGTTAACTCAGCTCTAGTCACTGGTTCTGGAGGCAACCAGACTACATTAAAAGGAATCCAGAAAGATTTAAATTCTATACTGACCAACTTTTCACCTGTTTCGAAGGAAAGAAACAAAGTTGATTCAAAAATACAGGATGAAATCGACATATTGATTGCAACTGACTGTATTTCAGAAGGTCAGAACCTGCAAGATTGTGATTATTTAATTAATTATGATATACACTGGAATCCAGTTCGAATAATCCAACGGTTTGGTCGAATCGATCGTTTAGGCTCTAAGAATGATGTTATCCAACTGGTGAACTTCTGGCCGAACATCGACCTTGATGAGTATATTAATTTGGAAGCACGTGTCAGCGGTAGAATGGTGCTCCTTGATATTTCAGCAACAGGTGAAGAGAATGTAATAGAATACGATGAAAAGAAGCAAATGAACGATTTGGAATATCGTAAAAAGCAATTGAAACAACTACAAGAAGAAGTAGTTGATTTAGAGGACATCTCTGGGGGAATCTCTATCACAGACTTGACTCTGAACGACTTTAAAATGGATTTACTTGATTATATGGACGCCAATAAGAAGAAAATTGAGACTGCTCCCTTGGGATTACATGCAGTTACATCGCTTCAGTTGGCTCCGTCTTCTGATACCGAACCAGGGGTAATATTCTGCATCAAACAACGCAATGCAGCAGCACAAGTAAAAGAAACAAGCGCACTATATCCATATTATCTTGTTTATATGAATACGGATGGAGAGGTGTTACTAGGACATTTAAAGACAAAGCAAATACTGGATATCTTCCGTAAAGTTGCTAATGGTCAAGGGGACGTGTTCAACGAGTTGATTCATCAGTTCAATCATGAAACAGAGGATATGAAGGACATGTCTTCTTACAAGTATCTATTAGACAAGGCAGTCGAATTTGTTCTTGGTATTGTAGAAGAGCAAGGCATGGAATCGTTGTTCAGTCTTGGGAATTCTAGTCTTTTACAGGACTCTAATACAACTTCGGAAGACTTTGAATTGATATCATTTTTAGTGATAAAGTAGGTGATGGAATGAGGGAATGGTTGATTAATCGTTTGCAGATACCTCAACGTGCTTTGCTAAACCGTAAGATACCAAAGAAAGCATTTTTTACACAAGCGGACCTTTCTACATCCGAGAAGGAAATGTTCACTTCCCAGATAGAGGGGATTTATCTATTAAGTGTTATGAATCAGCAGAGTATGAATATTCCAATCTACCAGGATGAAGAATTCCATTATGCAGAAGTGGTTTGGATATATGTCGAGCTAAGAATGACTAAAAATATAAACAGGATTATTGGGGCCGTTCATAAGTCTATTCTTAATCCAGTGGTATTAATCTTGTCATCACCAGAAGGTCAGATTCTTATGAGTACAAGCCATAAAAGGCTTAATAAAAATGACAAGACCAAAGTTGTTGTTGAACAACCTACCATTACCGACTGGTTTAACCCGAGTGAAGAAGATACCGCATATTCCAAATTACTGAACACATTGGTCGTTTCAAATTTATCTTTTGAAAACCTATATTGCATTTACGAGGATATTCATCAATGGATAAGATGTGAAGAATTGATTCAGTTGGTAGGGGCGATACCTTCCAGTTCAGAAAAGCGTGAGGCAGCAGTCAACATATTAAGTAATGTTCAAAAAAATCTCAAAGATGTCGAACAATTGCAGCTTGAGCAGAAAGGCCAAGTTGATTTTGGTGTAAAGATGGATTTGCACATGAAGATAAAGCGGCAAGAACAGCAAGTCAATATTCAATTACAGCAAATAAAGGAGTTGTGTTAATTGCAGAAGTTAGAAGGAAGAACATTTAATGTTGTTCAGGATAATATTGAAAAACTAAAAGAATTATTTCCAGAAATATTCACTGAGAACAAAGTTGATATTGATAAATTACGCCTTGCTCTTGGAGAAAATGTGGAAAAGGAAAAAGAACGGTATGAATTTACCTGGAATGGGAAAACGGAAGCAATTCAACTTTCTCAGAAGCAGACTACAGGTACACTAATCCCCAGCAAAGAAGAAAGTGTAAACTGGGATACAACACAAAACCTATACATTGAAGGAGACAACTTAGAGGTCCTTCGTGTCTTACAAAATTCATACCGAAATAAAGTAAAAATGATTTACATTGATCCACCGTATAATACAGGAAACGATTTTGTATATGAAGATGACTTTAGTGATAATATCAAAAACTATAAGAAAAATATTCAAGAAAATATGAAGTCAAATCCAGAAACAAATGGTCGCTACCATACAGATTGGTTAAATTTGATGTACCCACGTTTAAGGTTAGCAAGGAATTTATTAAGAGAAGATGGGTCTATCTTTATTTCGATAGATGATAATGAGTTAACTAACCTAAGAAAATTATGTGATGAAGTATTTGGAGAGGAAAACTTATTTGCACAAATTATTGTTCAATCAAATAAACGTGGTCAAACATATAAGCAAGTTTCTAAGACCCATGAATACCTATTGATTTATACCAAAAAGAACGAAACAGAATTCAATGAATTACCCAAAAGTGAAGAAAATAGTGATCTGAATTTAGAAGATAATATTGGGAAATTCAACATAAGGGAATTAAGAAATAGGAATCCTAAATTTGGTAAGTTTAATCGTCCTAACCTTTTTTATCCTTTTTATGTAAATACTAAAAATTTGGATAAAGATGGATTTTATCCTGTTTCTCTTGAGAAAAGTGACGAATACAATATAGAAGTCTACCCTTTTAATTCAAGTGGAATAGAAAGTTGCTGGAGATGGGGCAAGACGCTTTCTAATGATAATATCCAAACTAATACCTTAATGAGTAATTTAGTAGCAAAAAGGAAAAATGATGGTAATTACAACATTTATGAAAAATATAGAAAGTCAACTTACAAACCTAAGTCAATTTGGGATGATATCGGATTCATAACAGAAAAAGGTACAGTAGAGCTAGGTAAAATCGGTTTATCTTCTTATTTTGATTTTCCAAAGCCGATTGATCTATTAAAACAAGCTTTATTAATTGGTACTAATAAGGATGACATAATATTAGATTTCTTTTCAGGTTCAGGAACCACTGCTCATGCAGTTATGCAATTGAATTCAGAGGATGAAGGAAATAGGAGATTTATTATGGTCCAATTACCTGAATTAATGGATGAAAAATCTGTTGCATTTAAAGATGGCTTTAAAAATATTTGCGATGTTGGTAAGGAAAGGATTCGTCGTGCTGGTGGAAAGATTGTGGAGGAAAATAAAGATAAGAAAGGAATTGAAAATCTTGACATTGGCTTCAGGGTGTTTAAGCTTGACGAAACAAACTTAAAACTATGGGACGAAGAGTCGATAAATCTGGAAAAAAATTTATTAGACCTAGTTGAGCCAGTAAAAGAGGGACGAAGTCAAGAGGATGTTGTGTATGAAATTCTACTTAAATATGGTATTGAATTAACAGTTCCTATTGAAGAAACAAAGATTGCTGGAAAGAATATTTATTTTGTAGGTATGGGATATTTACTCATCTGTTTAGAAAGGGATTTAACATTGGAACACATTGAAGAAATGGCCAAACAAAAACCAGCACGAATTGTATTTTATGATGAAGGGTTTAAAGATGATACTGTTCGTACAAATGCTCAGCAAATCCTTAAGCGATATGGTGTAGAAGATATTCGTGTGATATAAAAGGAGTGGTAACATGAAAATTAAGTTCGATGAACAACAGTATCAGCTTGATGCCATTCAATCGATCACTGATATTTTTGAAGGCCAAACGGTAAAAGTATCTAACTTTACCGTAAGCATGGGTGATATTGTTGGGCAAGAAATAACAGAGCTTGGGATCGGAAACAAGCTGGAATTGTCCGAAGCAGAAGTTCTTGAAAATGTTCAGAAGGTACAGGTGAGAAACCATCTTAAAAAGAGCACTACTATACAAGACTGGAATTTTACAGTCGAAATGGAAACGGGAACGGGAAAAACATACGTTTATACCAGAAGTATTTTTGAGCTGAATAAACTATATGGTTTTTCAAAATTTATTATTGTTGTGCCAAGTGTTGCTATTCGTGAAGGTGTATATAAATCGTTTCAGATGACTGAGGAGCATTTTGCAAACGAGTACCCTGGGCAGCATTGTCACTACTTTAAATATGATTCATCCAAACTGGAGCAGGTTCGTGAATATGCAACAAGCACCAATATTGAAGTAATGATTATTAATATTGATGCCTTTAAGAAAAGCTTTGATGACCCAGAAAAAGAAAACAAGGCTAACCTTATCCACCGTGAAAGAGACACAATGAACGGGAAAAAACCTATTCAATTTATTCAAGAAACAAACCCTATCGTTATTATTGATGAACCGCAAAGTGTTGATAACACGGATAAAGCAAAGGAAGCTATTGCTTCTTTAAATCCACTTTGTAAATTGAGGTATTCTGCTACCCATAGGGACACATACAATCTAATGTACAAGCTAGACCCTGTTGATGCTTATGAGAAAAAGCTCGTTAAGAAAATTGAAGTACTATCCGTCAATTCTGATGAGGATTTTAACGATCCATATATTAAGCTAGTCAGTGTCTCTAACAAAAGTGGATACAAAGCCACTGTTGAAATAGACGAGAAAAAGAAAAATGGTACTGTCACCAAAGTGAAAAAAGAAATAAATCCTAACAATAAAAACAATTTATATTTAATATCTGGTGAGAGGGAACTCTACCGTGGTTATATTGTAGAAGGTATCGACTGTTATCCTGGAAACGAAATAGTTGAATTCGAAAATGGAAAGGTACTGAAACTTGGAGAATCGATCGGTGGTATCGATGATGACTTACTCAAGAGATATCAAATAAGAGAAGCGATCCGCACACACTTAGATAAAGAAAAAAGACTTGTCCACCAAGGAATCAAAGTACTTACTCTTTTCTTTATAGACAAAGTAGAGAACTATCGAGTTTATCCAAAAGGACAACCTTGGCAAAAAGGAAAGTATGCCGAGATTTTTGAAGAAGAGTATGATTCCCTTATTAAGTTACCTAAATATCGCTCGCTCTTTGAAGAAGACCAATATATTTCAAACCAGAGTGCAGATGAAGTTCATGACGGATACTTTTCTCGGGATAAGAGTGGAAACTATAAAGACAGTAAAGTTGCGAAAGATGGCAGCCTGCGGTCGAATAAAGATGATGAATCAGCATTTGAACTCATCATGAAGGAAAAAGAAAAGCTACTAAGCTTTGAGACGCCGTTGCGATTTATCTTTTCCCACTCTGCCCTTAAAGAAGGATGGGATAACCCAAATGTCTTCCAAATATGCACTTTAGTTGAAACCAAGGACCCTTTCACTAAGCGGCAAAAAATTGGTCGTGGCTTGCGCTTATCTGTAAATCAAGATGGACAAAGACAGTATGACGAGAATATTAATGTTCTTACAGTAATAGCAAATGAATCGTACCAACAATTTGCTGAATCACTTCAGAAGGAAATGGAAGATGAGACAGGTGTTAAGTTTGGATATCTTGAAGAACAATCCTTCTCTACCATTACTCTGACAGATGAGGTGACTGGAGAGTCCAAGGAAATAGGCTACGACTATTCAGCCAAAGTGTATTCCTTCCTTGTTAAAGAGAAATTCCTTGATAAAAAAGGAAAGGTTGAAAACAAGCTGAAGGAAGCAATAGCAAATGAAACTTTCGATGTTCCAGATGAATTTAAGGAAATAAAGCAGGATATTGAAAGGGTCATAAGAAATTCCATTAAGAAGCTGCCGATCTTCAATAAGAAAGACGAAGTGGATATTAAGCTTAATAAAGAAGTTCTCTTAAGCGACGAGTTTAATCAACTATGGAACCAAATAAAATACAAGACTACTTATTCGGTAGATTTGGATTCCGATACACTTAAGAGCCGATGTATAGTTGAAATACAAAAGCTGGACGTATTTAAGGCTAGGAAAATTAAACGAGAAAATGCCCTATTGAAAGTGGACCAATCAGGTGTGTCTGGAGAAGGGCAGACAATGCGTGTATACGAAGCGCTGGAAGAGAAACGACGTCTGCCAGACATTCTGCGTTATTTACAGGAACAGACCAACCTTAAAAGACGTACACTTGTGGACATCTTAATTGGCTCCAAACGCTTGAAAGACTTTGAGAAAAATCCACAAGCATTCATGGAAGCTGTTATGAAAATCATTAACAGAGAAAAGAAGAAGTTAATTGTTGATGGCATTAAATATGAGCGTATAGGTGACCATGCATTTTATCAACAATCTTTATTCGAGCATCAAGAGCTTGTCGGTTATATGAAGGCAAATGCTATTGAAGTGTCCAATGATAAGTCAGTCTATAACTATATTCGCTATGATTCCAGTGTAGAGCGAGCATTTGCAGAAAAGCTTAACAGTGATGAAGACGTTAAGTTATTTGTTAAGCTTCCTTCATCATTCGTAATAGATACACCACTGGGCAATTACAACCCTGACTGGGCAGTATTGGTTGAAAAAGAGGGGGTAGAAACTTTATTCTTCGTTGTTGAAACAAAGGGGAGCACTGACCAGGAGGATCTTCGATTAAAAGAAGATGGAAAAATCACATGTGGTCGGAAGCACTTTGCTGCATTGGAGAACGGGGTCACATACAAGCTCGCTAACAGCTATGAAAAATTCAAAACGGGAATATAGACCCATCTTTTCCCCTTGCATTATCTGTACCTAATGGTTCTACTCAAATTAACAGACGGGATAAACACAATACACTCTGTTTGTAATTTGACTAAAAGGTGCGGATAATATGAAGAGCAATTTATGCCATGGTTTCATGTATGAAACAGAAGGAGAACTCCGAGCGCTAGTGGGTATAGAGGAATACCTGGACATGGAGTTTAATAAAGGTAATGGCGACTGGGAACCAGATTGGGATGATGACAGCGACGATTACGAGTTGCCGTCATCATTAGCAATGGACGTCTATTGTAAACGGAAAGCCGAAGGCCTAACACAAAGAGCGCTAGCTCGGAAACTAGGGATTGGTCTAGAAACCTTATCAAAGATTGAAAATGGTCATGAGAACCTTCGAATAAAAGTGAAAATGAAAATCGACGAATATTTAAATGAAGAATGATGTTTGTAATTAACTACTTCAGAAGAGCAGCCAATGAATAGCTATATTTAGGCTGCTCTTTTATTTATTATATAGTCACAGTAACGGAGGGAGAAAAGAATGAGCACTAGAACAAAAGAAGAAGTTGAAAACTATGTGGAAGGACAATGCAAAGGCAATGTTATACATTCTAAGCCAGAGCAATCATATAATGACTTGGGCTTTGAAGTCACCGTGTGGAATGTAAAAACAGATGAAGATGGATCTTGGTGGGTGGTTGAAGGTGAAGGTTTACCAATGAATTTATATCCTCAAGACCAAGCATATTATTTTTCAACGGATGAAGCTTACTCCTTTCACTTAGGTTTAATGACTAGATTATTAAATGATGACAGTAAAGAGCCGTCAAAAAAAATTCAAGAAATTGAAACAGGAATAGAAATATCTATTGCTGTAAGAAGAAAGCTCACACAAGCCGCAGCAGTATTAAATAATGCCATTGAATCAGAAGAGATACAGTCAGTAGGAATGATTTGTCGAGAAGCATTAATTGTGCTTGGTCATAACATATTTTCTGAAGAATTCTTACAAGACGGAGAAGAAGAACCCAAACGAAGTGACTTTAAAAATAGGAGTAGGATTGCAATCAGTGGTCTATTGCCAGGTGGGGAAAATTCAGATTTGAGAGACCATTTAAGGAAAATTTCTTATTCGGCCTGGGATTTTGCAAACAAAATTACCCATTCTGATACTAGGACCATATATGAAGCTTCTATATGTTTAACTTTATGTACCGCAGTAGCATCATCTTTTGAAAATCTTTTAGCTAAGCAAGATGATCCATTTGGTAATCATCGATGTAAGAAGTGTGGCAGTAGAAACTTTGAAATATATAGTCCTGATGGAGAACAAAGAGATACGGAGGAATTGTTAATTGTTTGTGAGGTTTGTAAGTATGGACAATTAGTCACAGTAGACTAGTAGGATAATATTTTAATGAAAGGGGTCCAGACAATGTACGAAGATTTTTTGAAAGATGTATTAGAAGATGCTACTTCCAAGGAAAAAGAAGAAAGATACTCTTTGTCAAAGCTCATTTTTATGTCATGGATAAGTAAAAAACTTAAAGAGTACGAACAAGAACAGTTTGAGGAACAATTAACCAAGACTTTAGAAAACCTAGGAAAGTATGATTTGGTTGAAGACGATGATATAAATGATTTACTTTTTTTATTTGGATACAAAATGCGGGAAGACCTTCGATTAGAGGGGGTAGGATTTAATAACAGGTTAGCTCAACATTATGGTCTAGAGTTTTATTACTTGGAACTACTAGAAATATTGAGTAGGGAGTTAGGAGAACTATTTTCTAAAAAAATAAATGAAAATAAAGAAAAGGCTTTAGCAGATTTTTTATTTCACCAACATATCCGTGCCTGCTCTATATACTCTGAAATAATATATTTAATCAAAGGTGGATTTGGAACAGGTGCAATTACAAGGTTTCGGTCCTACATGAATTAGCTGTAATAAGTGAATTTATTGTACAGAATGGTGAAGATGCAGCAGAAAGCTATTTTGATTATTTACCTGTTATGCAAATGAAGGACCTGATGTTTCAAGAAAGACTTGTAGGTGAGAGCCTTGATGACGAAACAGTTAAGAAAGAATTAAGGGTGCATTTACGTGAAATAACGGAGAAAAGAGGAAAAGATTTCACTAACTTGAAAGAGAGAAGTGACTACATATGGGCAAAGAAGTATTTGAAGAACGGACAAAATGCTTCATTTAACCAGATTTGAAAAAGTATTAACAGACAGCATGGTTTGAAGCCATATAAAATTGCATCGAATAACATCCATTCTGCACCTAAATCTATAGTATCATCACTCAGTACATCTAGTGGATCCTTTGGAAGCGGTGCAAGTAATATAGGGATTAGTCTTGCAGGTACCTGAGGGACATATGAAATGATTCAGATGAACAGACTTGTCTTTAGTCAGCTAATACAAGAGAATGAAAGTGAGATTGTTGAACAAATGCAAGGAATGTTTATTATGAAGATGGTGGATCATTTATCTAATCTATTGTATGAGAATTTTCCTGATAAAGAAGACCAGTTGTTAGTGGATAAGGAGCAGTAAGAATATCATCAAACTTATGCATCCTTACTGCTCAATATTAGACTAGTTTACCCTATCCAACGTTACGGTGAACCGTATCATAAATAAATGAGGTTTAAAAATCATTAACAATATCAAATTTAAGGTGGATTTGGTGTCTTACTAAATTAATTTAATATTTTAAACTTGAGAGATATTAATAAATTTTTAGATATATCTTTCATTTTTTCTCAATTCAAACTATATATATTTATTTATGATGAATTATAAAATTAAGTGCAACACCCGAACGTGAACACAAAAAAGCCCATAGCGACGGCCTCGTGTAGAATGAAGTCACCACAACACACATTCAGACGGAGGAATCGCTATGAGCTACACCCATCTTACCACAGCCGAACGCGTGAAAATAGAGACCTACCTGGAGCTCGGGATATCCGTACGGTCCATCGCGAGACGGCTCGGGCGACAGCCCTCGACCGTCTCGCGGGAAATCAGACGGAACCCCGGCTACACGGCCGAACGCGCACAGGAACGCTACGCCAAGGCGAAGAGCAACTGCGGCGCCAAGACGAAGCTCGACGACACGATGCGCCAGACGATCATCGAGAAACTGAGGGCGACCTGGTCCCCGGAAAAGATCGTGGGTCGTCTCTTCGACGGCAGAATCGCCTTCTCGACCATCTATCGTTGGATCTACGCGGGGCTGATCGACGTGCCGGCGACGCGCTCCGCCAGAAGGGAAAGCGCCAAAAGCCGGTGGAGACACGGGGACGATTCAACATCGGGCTGTCCATCGCCAAACGTCCGAGAGAGGTGCGCACAATCAAGACGTTCGGCCATTGGGAGCTCGACACCGTCGTGTCCGGACGTGGGAAGTCGAGGGCCTGCGTCGCGACGTTCATCGAACGAAAGAGCCGGTTCTACATCGCCCTGCCGATCACCGACCGCAGCGCGGCCTCGATGGAGGAGGCGATCCATGCGGTACATGGCGCCTTCCCGGAAGGCACGTTCAGGACCGCGACGACGGACCGGGGCAAGGAGTTCAGCTGTCACGAGCGCGTCCGGGCGATCCTCGGCGTACCGATGTATTTCGCCGACCCCTACTCGTTCTGGCAACGTGGGAGCAACGAGAACGCCAACGGTCTTCTCCGCGAGTTCTTCCCAAAGGGTTCGGACTTCTCAAAGGTCGTTGAGGGCGAACTCGCGGACGCGCTCGCCAAGATCAACGGGCGGCCGAGGAAATGTCTCGGCTGGAAAACGGCACACGAGGTCTTCACCGAGGAAGTGTTGCGCTTAATTTGACAAACCGTCAATTAAATAATACGGTAAACAATTAATTCAGGAGATAGAACTATCTGGAAATTGGTCTATTAGTGAAGAAATGATTAATCATAAAATGGAGTTTTTGTCGCGCATAAAAGTAGAACCCGAAGAAGAATCCTTAAATTTTACTTGGGGAGCTGAGTTGATTCCCGAAAAAACAATAGATAGAAACGAATTAGTTCTTTCGGTTTCGGTCGGTGGAACTTACGATATTGTTGAGAAGTATGCCATACATGCACATCCAAATGATTACCCATACAAAAAACAAACTAAATATATAACATTCAGATATCCAGATGGGGGTAAAAAGAAGGTAGTATATGAAATTGTTGAGACACTCGAAATAGATATTACTAATTGGGAAAGTGTATTTGCTGAGAGAGTTTTTGCTGAAAATGTGGAAGAACGTTTAAGCAGTTATATTCTTGAGAGAATGAAAGAATTTAATTATGAAAAGAATATACCTTATAAATATTATATATTAAACAAGATAATCGAACTAAATAATAATACCAGACCATTAAAAAATAACGCGGGTGGTTGGTATTATAAATTAGAAGACTTGTTGAGCACAGAAGATATAATACATACAACACGATTTAAATAAATTTATTATTGAAAAGGTGATGTTGCAAGGAGAAGATAAGGTGTGTTTTCTAATCAAGAGCAATATATTCTCTAAGAAAATCTGGGAGGTAAGTTATCCAATCGATGTGTTTTTGGAAATGGTTGTAGATTTTGGAGAAGGTGTCTAGGAGTTTGTTGATCACCTCTCCTAGAGAAGTTAATTCTCTGAAAAATAATGATAGGAGAAAATTCAATGCCTAAATATAACAAACTGATCCGAGACCGTATTCCTGAAATCATCCATGAAGCAGGACAAATTCCTGTCGTCAAACACTTGAATCAAGCTGAACATTTCGAACAGGCCCGCTTGAAACTTCACGAGGAAATCAAAGAGTACGAAGAGACGAATATCGATGAAGAATCACTCGAAGAACTTGCTGACATTCTGGAACTCGTCTATACGCTCGGAAAGATGCATGGTGCGAGCTTCGAAGAGTTAAATCGCATCCGTGAGGAGAAGCGTGAGAAGCGAGGCGGCTTCGAAAAAGGTCTCTTCTTGGAAGAGGTCCTTGATCATGAGTGAGTTACGTCTTCATACGAGCCATTTACGAATTCCATTACAACACCAAATCAATGCGGCGACTGAAATCTATATGGTCGTCGCGTTTGCGCAAGTATCGGGTGTTCAAGAACTCGTCGCTTCACTTAAGCAAGCAGTCCATCGCGGTGCCCAAGTCCGTATTCTGATTGGAGATTATCTCTATTTGACGAACCCGGACGCGCTTGAAATGTTAATGAACATTCAAGGCGTGGAACTACGACTCTATCGATCGAAAGGCCAGTCATTTCACCCGAAGGCATATTTGTTCCGAACACAAGATGGAGGGACGTTCTTTGTCGGCTCGTCCAATCTGTCGCATAGCGCCTTGAATCGAGGTGTCGAATGGAATGTCGAGATACCGGCGAGCATCTCGGAGGACGTGTTTGAACAGTCAGTCGATTCATTTCATGAGCTCTTCTATAGTGACTACGCTCAAATCATGAATACCGTCTCGCTGCAGCCCTATCGTGAAGAATATATGGCCCGGCAAAATCGGGTGAAGGAAGCCGAACAAATCGCAGCGCCGGCCCCGGTCTATATCGAGGACGATACAATCACACCAAACACTGTGCAAGACGCTGCTTTAAAGGCGTTACGCGAGACGATGGACGAGGGTAGACGGAAAGCGATGCTCGTGCTCGCTACAGGGCTAGGAAAGACGTACTTGAGCGCCTTCTTCGCGCGCCAGTTCAAACGAGTGCTCTTCATTGCCCATCAAAAAGAGATTTTGCTTCAAGCTGAGGTATCGTATAAGAAAGTCGCAAGCGAATGGAAGACGGGATTATTGCTTGGCGGTGACTCAAGAGATGAGGAATCGGCAGATGTCTTATTCGCCTCGATTCAAACATTGGCCTCGAAACATCGGATGCAACAGTTCACACCAGATCAGTTCGATTTGATTGTCGTCGACGAATTCCACCATTCGGCGGCACCATCCTATCGGCGTGTCCTTGATTACTTCGAGCCGAAATTCTTGCTCGGATTGACGGCGACGCCCGATCGATTGGACGGGGGAGACGTCTACGCCTTGTGTGATGACAATGTCGCGTATCAGATGCACTTCACTGAAGCAATCGAAGAGTCGTATTTGACACCGTTCCATTATGTCGGTGTTTATGATGAAATTGACTATTCGCAGATTCGACTGATCAACGGTCGTCGCTATGATCAGGACGAACTGTTGGCGGAGCAGTTGAAGGAAAGCGTCGCTCAAAAAATCTTTGATGCCTGGCGGATGCATCATCAGACCAGAGCTCTT
Source organism: Exiguobacterium mexicanum (assembly GCF_005960665.1). Classification (GTDB taxonomy): domain Bacteria; phylum Bacillota; class Bacilli; order Exiguobacteriales; family Exiguobacteriaceae; genus Exiguobacterium; species Exiguobacterium mexicanum_A. Next base: position 1,900,618 of record NZ_CP040676.1, on the reverse strand, counting down.
GGCTTCTGTTCGTCGGTCACTCAGGCTGAATACTTGGCCGACTATTTCCGTCTGCAAGGTGTTCAAGCCGTAGCTTTACATAGTCAGGCAGAATATGATCGTGCTGATGTGATGCGTCAATTGAAGCAAGGCCATCTCGATATTATCTTCGCAGTCAACTTGTTCAATGAAGGTGTCGATATCCCGGAAATTGATACATTATTGTTCTGCCGCCCGACCGAATCGTTGACTGTCTTCACGCAACAGATTGGTCGTGGATTACGTCTATTGAGTGGGAAGACGCACTGCACCATCATCGATTTGATTGGGAACTATAAGAACATCGATAAAAAGTTGGCGCTGTTGACGACGAAGCGGCAACCGATTGTCAAAGCACTTCCTACAGATGTGGATTTACCAGGCGAATGTACCATCGAATTTGATTTACATGCCATCGATTTATTGAAGCGAATGGTCACCCGTTCTTCGACACGGCGACAACAGTTGGAGCGGAACTACTTCATGGTGAAAGAAGAACTCGGAAGACGGCCGAGTTATCTAGAGTTGATTCAACGAGGCGAATACTCGATGGATGCCTATCGTTCTGAATGGAAGAAAGATGGAGGGTTTTACGGGTTCCTCAATCGGATGGGGGAGCTGGATGAGGAAGAGAGTAACCTGTTTGAAGAGGTGAAGTCGCTATTGCTTGAAGTAGAATACACAGACATGACGAAGAGCTATAAGATGATTGTGTTATCCATCATGTTAAGTCGTGGGGTCGCGGGATGGCTTCAACCACTCTCAGCTAGCGAGGCGGCTCGTCCATTCTATGAGTTCATCAATGAATTCCCATATCGTCAGCAGATTGACGGACAGACGAAAGACTTCCAATCCCCGTTCCATCAACAAAAGATTGAAAAGTTACTGTTGCGGATGCCATTTGATAAAATAGCTAAAGGACCGTTCTTCGTATCAGAGGAGTCATTACACATCGAGCATAATGAAGCATTTGCTCATCCTTTAGTTTACGAATGGATCAGTCAAATCGTTGAAGTGCGGCTACATCACTACTTCAGTCGTAAGGCTTCAGAATGAGGGTGGCGTAATTATGGAAGATCGGCTTGAGCGGTTAATTCAGTACATAGATGAGTTCGATAGACAGGGACCTTACAAGATGAACGTACTGAAAATAATGTTAGAGCGAGGTTCTCAAGATTGGTATGCGCCAATTTCGATAACTGAACTCGCAAAACCTTATTATGATTTAGTGAACGAGCAACTCCGTTCTTATACCCTTAAAAATATAAGTGCGGGCTTTACAACGAGCTTTTCACAAGCAAAAATGGAACGGCATTTAAGAACACTGCCATTAAAATATCTATCAACAACTTCTACTAGAGTAAGCAATATTTCTCCACCCTTTGAATTAATTGATGATATGTTTTATGTGAGGGAAGAGTACTGTATTGAAGGTCAAGCGGCTCATGATAGAATCATTAAAGCAGTGGAACAAAAGTTTGAAGAGTACTTAGAAGTATTTAGTGAAAGGTGAGGGATAATTTGAAACGCGCACTACTTCGCAAAATCCAATTCGCCATCCAGCATCATGGCGGGACGGCTTCATTGAAAGAAATCAACGCATATATCGAGCGGTCATACTATCAACTCGAGCTCGATCGGTATAAAGATTGGAAGGCTCACGTCAATAAACAGATTCGGGCCCATTCAAGTGATTCGGCCAGCTTCGCGGGGAAAGAAGACTTATTTTATTCCACGGGAAATAAAGGCATATGGGGCCTTCGCCAACCGAATAACTAACCGAAAGCGGAACCATTTTAGTTGGTTCCGCTTTCAAAGTTTACAATACGTCACACCCCCTTGTCACAGAATGTTCAATCCTGTAAACTTCGAAACAGTGTGAAAAAAATGTATAAGGGGTTTATCCATGGAAATCGTTCAGCAATTATCGCAAGTACAATTACTCAACCAATTCTGGTTGCTCATGGCCTTCGTCATCCCGATGGTCATTTTATCGCGGATGGTCGTGGCTGGTTCACGGTTCTCGCCAATCCTCGTCATCGTCATCTTCGGTCTCGGGCTTGGCTTCGCCATGGTCGAGATGGGTATCGCGACACCGGGTCTCCCTGAGTTCCCGCTCGTCGACTTCCTATCACGCACGACAATCATCGCGCTCGTCGTGTCGTTCTTCGTCGGTGGACAAGAACTTCGCAAGATTTTAAGCAAGCAAGAGCTCGACGTGAAAGATATCGTCGTGCCATCGAAAGAAGAGATGTTCCTCGGGACAGGACGGACACAGTTCATCTTCATCCTCCGTTCATTCTTCTTGCTCGTCGGTCTCGAAGGGTTCTTCCGCATGATGATTCAACCGGGCGCGGCAGAGGGCATCATGCTCTATTACCCGATCCTCGCGTTGATCGGTCTCGCGGCATCGTTCCTCTTGATCGACCACAAGGCGCAAATCGACGATAAGAAGGTATACATGCGTAAAGGCGTCATCGAGACAGTGTTGATGCTCGTCATCTTGTTCGTGTCGTACGGCATCGCCGTGGCGGTTCAACCGATTATCGCGCTTCCGCAGATCTTCTTCGCCATGTTGCTCTCGTCAGCACTCGGTGCCATCTTCCACAACTGGACGTATGGACCGACCGTCCGTGCGCTTTTGTTTGCCGGAATCCCGGTCGTCTTGGCCGCCAACTTCATGGTCGGTGGTTCGCGGATCGGTGATGCGTTCGCCATCGAAGGCATGAATTCGATTCTCGTTTACGGTTTCTTTGGTCAATTGTTCTGGATGTTCGGTGGGATTGCACTCCTCATGTGGTTCGCCCGCACAGGACATGTCCGCAACCTCGCACCAGGTATGGCCGGCTCGCTCTCGCACAGTGGTCTCACAGGCGCATGTACGGCTGGTGACTTCGGTCAAGTGGCCGCGAAACGTGCCCCAATCATGATCAACATCCCGTTCTTCGGTCACATCTTCGTGTTCTCGATTTTGGCAGTCAGTGCCGACAACGGGGCGCTCTGGATCTGGCCGACGGCAATCATCGTCTTGGTCGGTCTTGTGCTAACGGCGCTCTCGCTCAAAAACTTGCGCGGTGCCAACGGCGAAGACTTCAAAGAAGTGAAGGCGCTCATGCAGTTCTCGTTCGGTTGGCAGATGATGGCGGTCTTCGGTGGACTCGTCCTTCTCACGTTCAGCACGATCGCGTTCGACTACACGACGATGGCTCAATCGTCAGCCATCTCGCACTTCGGTCTCTTCGCAGCCGTGCAGGGCGGTATGTTCGGGACGGAAGCGTCGCTTCTCATCCCGCTCATCTTCTCGATGCCATTCCTCGTCCACCCGATTGTGTTCTACATGTTCGGGAAGGCGCTCGATAACAACGGTGAAATGCCACGCGTACCAGTTTACGCCATGGCGCTCATCGGTGTCGTCGGAGTCTCGTTCGCGATTCTCGGCGTATAACAAACAGCCGCTTCTACCAATGCGTAGAAGCGGTTTTTTGTATGCCGAAACATCGCACCGATGAATCGATGGGACAAAAAAACGGCCGACACGAGGTCGACCGTCTTCTGTTTAGTTGACTTCCGTCACATGGATAACCGGCTTCGCCGTCACGTAGTTGCCTACGCTTTGAGCGAACGCGATGAGGTCCGGGTTTTGGTTGTGTTGCTCGACGGCCGCTTGGTCGGCCCAGTTCTCGATCATGACGAAGCGGTTTTCCGACGTCGTCGATTGATAGAGCTCATAGCTCAAGCAACCAGCTTCTTGTTTCGACGAATCGATGAGCTTGTTGATGTCGGCCAAGAAGTTGTCAAACTCTGTTTCTTTCACGTCGAAAATAGCGTTGATTAAGATCATGTGGGTGTCCTCCGATTATTTAAATGATGTGATTTTTTCAGCGTCGAGACGTACCGATTGGTAGCCTTCTTCTGCCGCTTTACCGACCGAGAGGATCATGACCGGCACGTAACGGTCTTTATCTAAACCGAACGCTTCCGCGAGTTGGTCTTTCTCGAAACCGCCGATTGGGTTCGTGTCGTAACCGTGGGCACGGGCGACGAGCATGAATTGCATCGCTGCGAGACTCGAGTCGATTTTGACGATGTCGTTCATCTCTTGTTTCGACAAGTTCTTGTAGTATGGGAGGATGGCAGCGAGCTGCTGGTCGCGCACTTCTTGCGGCATTTTACCTTCCGCGACAGCTTGATCGTAAATCTCTTCACCGAGCTCGTAGCATTCCATATCGCCGAAGATGAGGACCATCGCAGCCGACGTGTCGTTTTGACGGACGTTGAAGCGGATGAGCGGCTTGAGCGCCTCTTTTGCCTCTGGGCTCTCGACGACAACGAAGCGCCACGGTTGCATGTTGACTGAAGAAGGGGCTGTTGTCGCTTCCTCGATCATTTGAAGCATTTCAAGTTGTGAGATTTTGACGTTCTCGTCGTAGACGCGGATCGATTTGCGACCGAGCATCACGTCAGTGAATGTGTTGTTTTCGAATGTAGTTGCCATGGATATTACCTCTTTCTCTCTTGTTATAGTTGGTTCAGCTTTTGCAGCAGACTCGACAGCTGATTGATTTCTGACTCGGACAGCACTCTCGTAATCAAATGCTTGCCGCGGTCGTGGTCTTGTTCACAGCTCGTCAAGTCATGTTTGGCTTCGTCGGTCAAATGGACGAACACTTCACGATGGTTCGCGGTGTTCCGTTCCCGGCGGACGTAGCCTTTTTCTTCAAGGATCTTCAAATGGCGGGTGATGGCCGCATTGTCGATTTTCATCGCCTGCTGAATCTCGCTTTGCGAACAGACGCCCTTGTCATGCACAATCATGAGCATCTCGTAGCGGGTCAGGCTGAAGCCCGTCTCTTTCTCGAACGAGGTCGCGACGCGTTGGTCCGCCAATTTGATTTGGTACAGCAGTCGGCTGATGTCTCGTAATTCCATCTGTGGTGTCTCACCCCTCTCATTTGATAAGTCAATTGTTGACTCGTCAAATGTAAAACATTCAGGCCGTGCTGTAAAGGAGAATGCTCACACAAAAAACCATCCGCTCGAGCGAATGGCGATCAGTCTTCATATTTTGTACCATCAAATCGGTACTCGGTGATGAACGTCGTCTCGTCAAACCCATATAGGCGATCGAGGCGGTTCAAGTCGTCAATCGTCTGGAGCGAATCGAATGACGGATCGCCGGATTGGGACGTGCGTGACACGTTCAAGTAGCGCTCGGTGAAGTCGTCATCCTCATTCGGTGTCCCGTCGAACGAGAAATGAATCGACGTGACGTCGTCCTCGAGTAGGCGGATGACGTCGAGGACGCGCTGCTTCTGAGCATTGGTGTCGTTCCATGCTTCATGCAACATGACGGAGACACCTAAAAACGTCTCTGGATTCAACTCGAAGACGGACGTCGGTTGTCGTCTGTTTACGTCTCGCATGCGTACGACGTCTACAGGCACGTTCGCCCGGACCGTCTCTGTACGTGATAAGACGTTCGCCGTGACGAGTCGGTCGTGTAGCGTCGTCTCTGCCTCTTTAACCCAGTACGTCGGCATCACGTCGTCAAGGATTGTGCCGTCACCATACGTCCGCGCGGAATACGTCCCGCGAAGTGGTCGCCTTTCGAGCTTGAACGTCGCCTTGTACCCAGTCAGTTTCCAGTCTTGTGACACGTCGACATCGACACGTTCTCCGTACGTGGCATCGATGTAGTCCGTATAGCGTTCGGTCGCTTCGCTTCTTCCGTACATCGATCCGGCGACAAGCAAGCCGACGGCCCCAAGCAACAATCTTTTTTTCATTTTTGGTTCACCTCTCGTCCAATGTACCTGAAAAACACGACGCGCGTCTCAGTCCAAAGTCGTATTCAATTTATTCCCAATTCCCTGTAAACTGAAAGTGCACTTTAAGAACTATTGTATTTACGTGTACTAATACGTATAATACACTTATACCACGTACACAAGAGAGGGTGTGACCCATGTTATATAAAATTGATATGAAAAGCGCGGAACCTTTGTATGAACAAATCGTCAATCAGACGAAGGCGCTCGTCATCCGCGGGATTTTACGGCCGGGCGACAAGGTCATGTCGGTGCGCGAACTCGCGACCGACCTCGTCATCAATCCGAATACGGTCAGTAAGGCGTATCAGGAACTCGAGCGACTCGGCTTGCTCGAGATGCATCGCGGGCGGGGGACGTTCGTCTCCGAGGACTGGGTCGACCAGGACTCGCCGCGCGCACCGATTTTAGAAGCAATCAAGAAGCTCGCCATCGATTGCCATTACGCGAACATCGCGCTCACCGAAGCGCTGACGCTATTTGAGACCGAATATAAGAAAGTAGGGGAGAACCATGCTGACAGTCCAACAACTGAGTAAGACGATCGATCGACAGCGCGTCTTAGACGACATCGACTTCACCGTCGGCGCCGGAGAAATCATCGCCCTCGTCGGACGGAACGGGGCCGGGAAGACGACGCTCTTACGCACGATGGTCGGGATCATCCGACCGGATACGGGCGACGTCCGTTACGGCCCAGCGAGCATTTTTGAGAAGTCAGAATTAAAACGTGACGTCATCTTCGTCCCAGACTCGGCCGACGCGCTCAAACATTATACAGTCAACGAGGCGGCCGCGCTCTACGAATCGATTTATCCGACGTTCAACCGGTCAACCTTCAGAGAGACGCTTACTCGTTACAACATCGACAACAAGAAGATCCGTCAGCTCTCGAAAGGACAGAAGGCGATGGTGACACTGTCGCTCGCGTTCGCCGTCCAAGCAAAATATTATCTGCTCGATGAACCGACGGACGGACTCGACGTCGTCGCCAAATCCGACGTCTTGAAGCTGATGATCGCCCAAGTCGAGGCACGTAACTGTTCCATCATCGTCTCGAGTCACCAGTTACATGAGCTCGAACGAATCGCCGACCGCATCATCATGATCGAGAAAGGCCGCGTCAAAGCGATCATGTCGCTCGAGGAGGCGCGTGAGACGAGCGTCAAACTGCAAGTCGTCTTCAACGACCAAGTACCGGTCGAACTGCTTGAACGGAAAGATATCGAAATCATCAACGTCACAGGCCGGGTCGCCTTGTTCATGGCGAAAGAACGGACGAAGGAACTCGATACGTTCGTCGATGCGCACGACCCGATGCTCGTCGAAGAGATTCCGATGTCGCTCGAAGACGTGTTCCGAGTTCAACTAGGAGGTGAGTCGAATGTTATCTAGCGTATTGCTCAAAAAAGATTGGAAGCAAGTATCACTTTTATGGATGTTGCTCATCACGCTTGCGACACTCGCATATACCATGCCGGTGTGGACCGAGATGCAATACTACGATGAACAGATCCGTGATATTCAACAGAATCCTTCACAATATCAAGAAGGGACGCAAAATGACATCGCTACACTCACGATCGAAGACTTCTTCAGTGCGACAGCTGGGGCTGGTTATATGATTGGTGAATTAGGTACGCTTTTGCCGATCGAGACGGTCGTCTTCCTCTACGTCGTGTTCGGGTTCTTGATGGCATCTGTCTTGATTGGCAGTGAGCGCAACAGTCAAATGTCCGACTTTTCGATGTCACTCCCATTCAGTCGCAACCAGCTTTACATATCGAAATGGTTGATTGGTGTCAGTGGCATCGTCCTTTCTTCGATCATCGGTGGGGCAGTTATGCTCGTCCTCATTCACTCGTCACGCTATGCCTTCTTAATTGAGGGACAGACGTTGAAAGTGACCGCGGTCATCGGTTTGGTCATCCTGATTGGAATCTCTGTCTTCACGCTATCGCTTTGGATGGGCTCGTTCGGAGGAGAGGCGATTTCCCAAGTGCTTTGGTCGATCGTTGCCTTCTTATTCCCGATCGGCATCCTATCATTGGTTCAAGGCTCGATTTATTCGTTTACAGGATATAGCTCGTACGATTGGTATGCAGAAGCAATGGAGAGTCTCCCGATGCGAATTTTGTCGCCACTTGTGAACATTGCGAACGTCGATACGTACAACTTGTTCACTGACAACACGGAATGGCGTAATTTCATGACGCTCGCGCCACTTAGCTCGCTCCTCTTCATCGGGTTGTCGTTCGGGCTTGGACTTGTCATGTTCAACCGGGCTCCGCAAGAAAACAACGGGCGCTTCTTCATGTTCACGAACTGGCTCTGGCTCGTTCATGTCATTATGGTACTTTGTTTCGCCATGCTCGGGGGCATCATTCTCTCGGTCATTTCGTACCCGACGAGTGTCACGCTGTACGTCATCGGCTTCGTAATCGGTGGTTTCCTTGCTCATTTACTTGCGAAACGCCTGCTCTATCGCTTGAACTTGAAACTAAAATCTTGATAGGAGGATTCTCATGAAACGGCTCAGTCTGCTCGTCGTCTTGCTCATCGTGCTCGCTGGATGCGGGGACACCGAACGATCGAACGCTTTCCAATACAAAGGGTCTTACGTCGGGGACAACAGCGCCGTCGCCGGCATCGCCCAGACGTTGCCGATGCACGACTGCTACAAGTCGATCGAGCTGCAGACGAAAAAGCGTCCTTACGGCCTGACGATTCGTTACAGTGACCCTGAGATTGAACGAATCGAGCAAGAACGGTTGGCCATCCGCAACGCGGCAACATATTTTACGCTCGTCAAAAATGCGGAAATTGTCCGCTTCGCTTTCCCGAACCGGACATATTCGTTCTCGCGCCCGGAGATGGAGGCGTGGCTCGACGTCGACTTCTCGACGATCAAGTGGGAAAAAGAGTTAAAGGATCACTTAGACGAGAAAATCAGTAACCAAGAGCAGACCGAAGCCTATTTCAAGAGAATCTGAACGTGTGCGGAAACTTTCATCCGCGCACGTTTTTTCGATATTTTCTGAAAATTATCGGGTAAAGGGTAGATGAAAGCGTTTTCTTGGCATTATAATGGAGTTAATTGAATGACTATTCATTCCAAGGAGGAGAATCGATGAACAAACCATGGTTGCAAGATTATCCAGCTGACATGCCAGAAACGATTGATTACGAGGTGAAGCCGCTCTATGAGGCGCTATCCCGGGCCGCTACCGATTATCCGGACCGGACCGCCGTCTCCTTCATCGGCAAAGAGTTGACGTTCGCCGAGGTCGATGACGCGGCGAGACGGCTCGCGACGATGCTTCAATCGAAAGGGTTGCAAAAAGGGGACCGCGTCAGCCTGATGCTCCCGAACTGTCCGCAATACGTCATTTCATTCTACGCCGTCCTATACGCCGGCGGTACGGTCGTCCAGACGAATCCGCTCTACACCGAGCATGAGCTCGAGAACTTGATTACCGACTCCGGTGCGAACATCCTCATCACGCTCGACCTCCTCTATCCGAAATCGCTTCGTGTGAAACAGAAGACGGACATCAAGACGATCGTCACGACGAGCATCGCCGATTATCTTCCGTTCCCGAAGAACAAACTCTATCCGATCAAAGTGAAACGTGAGAATAACATCGTCATCGACACGACAGGTTCGGTCGCGTTCAAAGAGTATAAGAACTACGGGCCGATCACCCCGACCGAGATCGATCCGAAAGAGGACGTCGCCGTCTTGCAATATACGGGCGGGACAACGGGGTTGCCAAAAGGCGTCATGCTGACCCACTTCAACTTGACGGCGAACGTCGACCAAATCTCGAACTTCTTCTATAGATATAACCGAGGCGACCTAAAGCGTGTCTTGAGCGTCGTCCCGTTCTTCCACGTCTACGGGATGACATGCTGTCTGAACTTCGGGATGGCGAACGGATATGAGCTCGTCCTCGTCCCGCGCTTTGACGTCACCGACGTCTTGAAGACGATCCACAAGAAGAAGCCACACTTCTTCCCAGGTGCACCGACGATGTATGTCGGCATCCTCAACGACCCGAAATCGAAGAAATATGACCTGTCGTCAATCGAGGCGTGTATCTCCGGGTCGGCGCCGCTCCCGGTCGAAGTGCAGGAGCAGTTCGAGAGCATCACGGGCGGTCGCATCGTCGAAGGGTACGGGTTATCGGAGACGTCACCGGTCACGCACGCGAACTTCCTATGGGATAAACGGATCGTCGGCTCGATCGGCGTGCCGTTGTCGGACACATCTGCTAAAATTGTAAAGGCAGACGGGGAGACGCCGGCGGATGTCGGCGAGATCGGTGAAGTCATGCTTCATGGCCCGCAAGTCATGAAAGGATATTGGCAGAAGCCGGAAGAGACGGCTGCCGTCTTGAAGGATGGATGGCTCGCGACCGGTGACCTCGGCTATATGGGCGAGGATGGGTTCTTCAATATCGTCGACCGGAAGAAGGACATGATCATCGCCGGAGGCTTCAACGTCTATCCACGTGAAATCGAAGAAGTGCTCTATGAGCATCCGGCCGTCAAGGAAGCGGTCTGTATCGGCGTCCCGGACCCATATCGCGGCGAGACGGTCAAGGCGTTCATCGTGACGCGTGACGGCGCCAGCGTGACAGAAGAGGAGCTCGACAAACACTGTCGCGAGAAGCTCGCGGCGTATAAAGTGCCGAAGCTGTACGAGTTCCGTGAGGAGTTGCCGAAGACGTTCGTCGGTAAGATTTTACGTCGTGTCCTCGTCGACGAAGAGAAGGCGAAACAAGTGAAACAAAGCAGTTGACACAACCGTGTCACATGATAGAATAATAAATGAATGAACCATCATTCATTTTTCTGTAGCGGTAAGGAGCTTGGGTGTTTATGACAAAGAATGGATCAAAAAGTGACCGCATTATCGATGCGGCAGTGAAAGTGATTGCGGATCATGGCTATCACGGTGCAAAGGTGACGGCCATCGCCAAAGAGGCGGGCGTCGCCGACGGAACGATTTATCTGTACTTCAAAAACAAGGAACATCTGTTGATTGAATTGTTCCAGACGAAGATGGGCCTGTTCATCGACTACTCGAAGCAACAAATCGAGCGGGAGACGACGGCCGGCGACAAACTGTATCAGTTGATTGAGTCGCACTTGAAGCAACTATCGGCCGATTACGACCTCGCCGTCGTGACGCAAATCGAGCTCCGGCAGTCGAACTTGGCGCTCCGACAAAAGATTAGCGAAGTGCTCAAACCGTACTTGAACTTAATCGATGCGGTCGTACAACACGGAATCGACACCGGCGAATTCGATCGCGATCTCGACTATCGACTCGCTCGGCAGATGATTTTCGGCACGATCGACGAAGTGGTCACGAGTTGGATGGCGAGCGGCTTCAAGTATGACTTGATGTCGACGCTACCGAAAGTACACCATATGTTAAAAAAAGGGCTTGCTTAACCGTAAGCCCTCTCGCTAGCTCAAAAAATGAACGCTGATTCATGAATGATGGTGCGAACAACTTATAAGGGGGAACTACGATGAATATTTTTGTATTGCTGAAGCGTACGTTCGATACAGAGGAAGCGATTCAGCTCGAGAATGGGGAAATTCAAGAAGACGGCGCTGAGTTCATCATCAACCCGTATGACGAATATGCGGTCGAAGAAGCCATCCGTAAGCGTGACGATCTCGGGGGAGAAGTCACGGTCGTGACGGTCGGACCAGAAGACGCGGACAAAGAACTTCGCACGGCGCTCGCGATGGGTGCGGACAAAGCGGTCCGGATTTCAATCGAGGATGACGTCGAGGACGCGGACCACGTGACGATTTCGAAAGTGCTCGCCACGTACTTGAAAGAGCAAGCGCCTGACCTCGTCTTCGCCGGGAACGTCGCGATCGATGGCGGCAGCGGTCAAGTCGCGCCGCGCGTCGCGGAACTGCTCGATATGAACTACGTGACGACAATCACGAAGCTCGACATCGACGGGACGACGGCGACGGTCACACGCGACGTCGAAGGGGACACGGAAGTAATCGAAGTGCCGCTCCCGCTCCTCGTGACGGCGCAGCAAGGATTGAACGAACCGCGCTACCCGAGCCTTCCAGGCATCATGAAGGCGAAGAAGAAGCCGCTCGAAGAACTCGAACTGTCGGACATCGACCTCGATGAGGACGAGATCGAAGCGAAAATCGAGACGATTGAACGTTTCTTGCCAGAAGAGAAGAAAGCCGGACGCATCCTTGAAGGGGATACGTCGTCACAAGTGAGCGAGCTCGTTCAATTACTTCGCACGGAAGCCAAAGTCATTTAAGGGGGACACATAGATGAAAGCTTTAATACTCGCAGAAGCGCGTGAAGGCGCGTTACGGAACGTATCATTTGAAGCAATCGCCGCGGCGAAGCAACTGACGGACGACGTGACGGCGGTCGTCATCGGGGATGATGTCAAAGCACTCGCCAATGAACTCGGGGAATACGGCGCGGGACGCGTCCTCGTCATCGAGGACGAGCGTCTCAAACACTACACGCCAGACGGTTACGGACAAGTGCTCCGCCAAGTCATCGACCAGGAGTCGCCGGACATGATCGTGCTCGGCCATACGGCGCTCGGGAAAGATATCGCACCGAAACTAGCGGCTCGTCTGGACGCCGGTCTCATCAGTGACGTCGTCTCGATTGAAGGATCTGGCAAAGACGCCGAGTTCGTCCGCCCGATTTATTCAGGGAAAGCGTTCGAGAAAGTGAAATTCAAAGACTCGGTCATGTTCTTCACGATCCGTCCGAACAACATCGACGCTCTTCCGCGTACGGCTGGAGCGAGTGTGTCGGTCGAGACACCGAGCGTGGAGCTCAAGGACCTCGCCATGATCGTCAAAGAAGTCGTCCGCAAGGCGACGGGGAAAGTCGATTTGACGGAAGCGAAAGTCATCGTCGCCGGTGGGCGCGGCGTCAAGAGCGAGGACGGCTTCAAGCCGCTCGAAGAGCTCGCGGAATTGCTCGGCGGGGCCGTCGGTGCTTCACGTGGAGCATGTGACGCCGACTACTGTGACTACGCGCTACAAATCGGGCAGACCGGGAAAGTCGTCACGCCGGACTTGTATATCGCCTGCGGCATCTCTGGGGCGATCCAACACTTGGCCGGGATGAGCAACGCCAAAGTCATCGTCGCCATCAACAAAGACCCGGAAGCGAACATCTTCACCGTGGCCGACTACGGCATCGTCGGTGACTTGTTCGACGTCGTCCCGCTCTTGACGGAAGAGTTCCGCAAACACCTCGTCAATAGCTGATATGCAGAATGTTTGGGGAAACGTACCCTCCGTGGTATACTCTGAACATGAAATGCATGAGAGTTCTTAATCGGCTCTCACATCTTACTGGGGAGGTATTTACCAAATGGCTATTAAACACGCAACGACTCAAACATTCGAACAAGAAGTAAAAGAGGGCGTCGTCCTCGTCGATTTCTGGGCAGCTTGGTGTGGACCGTGCCGCATGATCGCACCGGTACTCGAAGAGCTTGACCAAGAGATGGGCGACCAAGTCCAAATCGTTAAACTCGACGTTGACGAGAACCCAGAAGTAGCGGGCGCTTTCCAAATTCAAAGTATCCCAACACTTATGATGTTCAAAGACGGACAACCTGTTTCGAAAACAATGGGCTTCCAACCAAAAGAAGCACTCAAAGAGTTTATCGCAACAGCACAATAATCACGTACAGCCGACCGGGGAACTAGTCGGCTGTTTTTTGTTGGGCTCGTTAGGGAAGAAGGAGTTTAGTCGTTTCGTATGGAATAACAACGGTTAAGGTTCGGTACGGATTTAGCGGGGAATCCGGAAAAATCACTATCTGAAAACGGATACATACGACGCTTGATCAGATTTTTTTTCGTCGCTTTTTGTCGACTATCTTCATATTTAACAGTTCGGGAATTTTTGAGGAGACTGGAAAATGCGGCAAGGTTTTATCATGGAAACAGACTGAAAATTTACGCTATACTCATGAGGAAGACATGATGGCGTCAAGTGACCTTAATAATTGGCCCATCGTTTGTAAGACTCTGTTCGAAGGAGGAATTTTCTTGTCGGTGTTACATTTAGCTATCTTATTGCCGCTTCTCGCGGCACCGTTCATCCCGTTCTTGTTCCGGGCGCTGAAGCGAATCCATACGGGTTGGTTCGTGTTAATCGTTCCGGTCGTCCTGTTCGTGTACTTCTTCCGGTTCATCGGAATCACGAGCGCAGGGGACGTCGTGACGGAGACGGTCGAATGGATGCCATCGCTCGGCATCAACTTCACGGCCTACGTGGACGGGCTCGGATTATTGTTTGCCCTCCTCATTACAGGGATTGGAGCGCTCGTCGTCCTCTATTCGATTTACTATTTGAACAAAGACAAAGAGTCGCTCGGTCATTTTTATGTGTACCTGCTCTTGTTCATGGGTGCGATGCTCGGTGTCGTCCTCTCGGATAACATGGTCGTCATGTATATGTTCTGGGAACTCACATCGATTTCGTCGTTCCTGTTGATCGGGTATTGGTACGAGAAAGAACGCTCACGCTACGGGGCACGTAAATCGATGCTCATCACCGTGTTCGGGGGCTTGTCGATGCTAGGGGGGATTGTGATCCTCGAGTCGATCGTCGGCTCATTCAGCATCCGTGACATGGTCGCCAATCAGGCACTCATCGCCGACAGCCCGTTCTTTGTCGCAGCGATGATTCTCATCTTGCTCGGCGCCTTCACGAAGTCAGCGCAATTCCCGTTCCACATCTGGTTGCCGGATGCGATGGAGGCACCGACCCCGGTCAGTGCGTACCTCCACTCGGCGACGATGGTCAAGGCCGGTCTCTATCTCGTCGCACGCATGAGCCCGGTGTTCCAAGAGTCACCGATTTGGCTATGGACGATCGCCGCTGTCGGGACGTTCACCTTGTTCTGGGGTTCGTTCAACGCGGTCAAACAGACTGATTTGAAAGGGATTCTCGCCTTCTCGACGGTCAGTCAGCTCGGTCTCATCATGTCGCTCCTCGGCCTCGGGGCCGCGGCGCTGCATTATGACGGCATGGATGACAACATCTATATGGTCGCGACGATCGCGGCAATCTTCCATTTGATTAACCACGCGACGTTCAAAGGGTCGCTGTTCATGATGGTCGGAATCGTCGACCACGAGACGGGGACACGTGACATCCGTAAACTCGGCGGTCTGATGACCGTCATGCCGATCACGTTCACGATCGCCGTCATCGGCTCATTGTCGATGGCAGGGTTGCCGCCGTTCAACGGCTTCCTCAGTAAAGAGATGTTCTTGAAGGCAACCACGAAAGTGTTCTCGATGGACTTCTTCGCGCTCGATACGATCGGCATCTTGATCCCGGTCGTCGCGTTCATCGCGAGCGTGTTCACATTCATCTACAGCTTGATTATCTTCACCCGGACGTTCATGGGCAAAGCCGAGTTCGACCGGTTACCGAAACAGCCGCACGAGGCACCGATCGGGATGCTCATCCCGCCAGCGATTCTCGCTATCCTCGTCGTCGTTCTCGGTTTCGTACCGAACGTGTTGTCGAACTCGCTCATCAAGCCGGCCGTCGAGTCGATCTATCCGACGCTCGTCGCGAGCGGGCAGGACGTGAAAGTCGACATCTACTTCTGGCATGGCATCACACCTGAGTTGCTTATGACGATCGGTATCGTCCTGCTCGGGACGCTCATGTTCTTCACGATCAACAAGTGGATGGGCATCTACAACCATATCCCGCATCGCTTGACGCTCAATGGCATGTACGACGGGACGCTCGTCTGGTCGAACAAGGCGGCGTACCGCTTCAAAGACAACTATATGACGGGCTTCATCCGCTCGTATTTGGTGTACATCTTCTTGTTCTTGTCAGGCATGATGTTGTTCTCGATGTATCGCTTCGACTTGTTCAACTTCTCGTTCGGCGAGATGGAACCGGTCGCGCCGTATGAATACGTCCTCGGGGTCGTCGTCATCTTGGCGGCGCTCGCGATCACGTTCATGCGCTCGCGTCTGCCGTCAATCATCTTGCTCGGTGTCGTCGGGTATTCGGTCGCGTTGTTCTTCGTCTTTTTCAATGCACCGGACCTCGCGTTGACGCAGCTCGTCATCGAGACGGTATCGGTCGCGTTGTTCTTGCTCGTCTTCTACCATATGCCAGAGATCAGCAAGAAAGAAGTGCGTGTTAAGTTTAAAATCGAGAATGCGATTGTCTCGATTTTCGTCGGGGTGACGGTGACGCTCCTCAGCTTCATGGCGCTATCGAACCGTTCCCTGTCGTCGATCTCCGAGTATTATAAAGAAAACGTCTATGATTTGGCAGCCGGGAAAAACATGGTCAACGTCGTCCTTGTCGACTTCCGTGGCTTTGATACGTTGTTCGAGATCGTCGTCCTTGCCATCGCGGCCATCGGAATCTACACGATGATCAAATTCAGAACGACAGAACGTACGAAAGGAGCACGTGAACATGAACCGAAAAAATGATCAAGTCAATGACGTCATCTTACAGACGGCCGCGGTGATCATCTTCTTCATCATCATCGTGTTCTCGATTAACCTCTTCTTTGCGGGGCACTACTCGCCGGGCGGAGGGTTCATCGGTGGTTTGATGACGGCCGCGGCGCTCGTGTTGCTGTTGCTCGCCTTCGATTCGAAGACGCTCGCTGACGTGCTCCCGTTCGATTATCGCAAGATGACGGCGCTCGGTCTCGCCATCGCGTTACTGACGTCGCTGCACAGCATTTTTTGGGACCGTCCGTTCCTGACGCACGCCTATGACAAATTCGATTTGCCGCTCTTGGGCGAACAGACGCTTCACACGGCGATCGCCTTTGACCTTGGCGTTTACCTTGTGGTCATCGGTGTGACGATGACGATCATTCAAACGATTGGAGAGAGTGAATAATGGAAATCTTCGTTAGCATCATCATCGGTGTCCTGACGATGAGCGCGGTCTATATGATTCTCTCAAAGAGTTTGTTGCGCATCATCATCGGCACCGGGTTGCTCAGCCACGCTGCCCACTTGCTCGTCTTGACGATGGGTGGACTGAAAACCGGAGCGGCACCCGTCCTCGTCGATGGGGTCACGGAATATACTGACCCGCTCCCGCAAGCGCTCGTCTTGACGGCGATCGTTATCAGCTTCGGTGTGACCGCGTTCTTCCTCGTGCTCGCGTATCGGGCTTACCAGGAACTGAACACGGATAATATTGAGGAAATGAAAGGAACGGAATCGAATGATTAACTTACCGATCTTTCCGATTGTCATCCCGGCGCTTGCGGCCATCTTTCTTCTCTTCGCACCGAAGCAAGTTCGTCTGCAACGCGGAGTGGCACTCGGGGCTTTACTTGTAACGTTTGCAGTGACGGTGCTGCTCATCTTCACCGTGTCTCAAGACGGCATCATGACCGTCAACTTAGGGAACTGGCCGGCACCGTTCGGCATCACGCTCGTTTCGGACATGCTGTCGGCACTACTCGTCGCCACGTCGACGTTGCTCGTCTTTTTCATCGTCTGGTTTGCGACTCATTACTTCTCAGACGCCTATGAATCGAACTACGTCTACGTCGCGATGCTGTTCCTCCTCGTCGGGGTGAACGGTGCCTTCACGACAGGTGATATTTTCAACTTGTTCGTCTTCTTTGAAGTCTTCCTCATCTCGTCGTACGTGTTGATCGTGCTCGGCGGGAAGGGTGTCCAATTACGCGAGTCGATCAAATATTTGCTCGTGAACGTCATCGCCTCGGCGCTGTTCGTCATGGCCGTCGCGCTTCTTTACGGGACGGTCGGTACGCTCAGTTTGGCGGACCTCGCGCAAAAGATCCCTCTCGTGGAGAATCAAAGTGTCATCACCGTCATCGGTGTGTTCTTCGTCATCGTCTTCGGCTTGAAAGGGGCACTCGTGCCGCTCCACTACTGGCTCCCGGGCTCATATGTCGTGGCACCGACACCGATTCTCGCCATGTTCGGGGCGCTGTTGACGAAAGTCGGCGTCTACTCGATCTTGCGGACGTATACGCTCCTGTTTGATGGCGGAAGTGCGTTCATGCAGAACTTCTTGATTATCCTCGCCGTGTTGACGATCGTCATCGGGATGATCGGGGCGATCGCCTATAACGACGTCAAGTTGATCATCATCTACAACATCATGATCGCAGTCGGCGTCATCTTGTACGGAATCGCACTCAACACGCAGACGTCGCTCGAAGGGGCGCTCTACTATTTGATTCATGACATGTTGATTAAGGCCGCCTTGTTCATGCTCGTCGGGATGATGATCGGCATCACCAAGTCCGGTCAACTGCGCGACATGGGCGGTTTGATCACCCGCTTCCCATTGTTCGGTTGGACGTTCTTTATCGCAGCGTTGTCCCTCGCCGGGATTCCGCCGCTCAGCGGATTCTTCGGGAAACTGTTGATCGTTCAAGGCGGGGTCGGGGAAGGCAGCCTATTCGGGCCGCTCCTCATCTTGCTGTCGAGTCTGTTCGTCCTCTTCTCGGTCATCAAAATCTTCTTGTACGGATTTTGGGGAGAAGAGAAACGAGTCTATGACGGTCCGCTCGTGCCGTATATGAACCGCCTCATCGTGCCGACGTTCTTGCTTGTCGCGGTCGCCGTCGCCTACGGGTTTGGTGCCGAAGCGATGCATCCGTTCATTACCCAGGCAATCGAACCGCTCGTGCAACCCGAAATCTATATCGATGCCGTGATTAAGGAGTGATTTAGAGATGGCTTACCAACTACTCATCAACTTTTTCCTGGCGTTCATTTGGATGTTCTTCACGGGTACGTTCACGACGAGCGGATTCATCATCGGTTACTTGCTCGGGTTACTCGTCATCTTCATGATGCGCCGCTTCTTCAAAAACACGGACTTTTATTTCACCCGTGTCTTGAAACTGTTTAAACTGTTCTTGATTTTCTGTCGCGAACTCGTCGTAGCCAACATCGAAGTGCTCCGGCTCGTGTTGAGCCCGAAACTAAAAATCCAACCGGGCATCTTCCGGTATCACACCGAACTCGATGCCGGTTGGAAAGTGAGTTGGCTATCGATGCTCATCACGCTGACACCAGGTACGGTTGTCGTCCAAGTGTCAGACGACAATAAGACGCTCTACATCCATGCGCTCCATATGCCGGATAAAGAGTCGCTCAAACAAGACATTTACGATAACTTTGAGTCGAATATCAAGGAGGCGACCAGCTAATGTTAAATATTATTATTTACGTCGCCCTCGCCATCCTCGTGCTCGCCATGCTTGGTATGCTGTACCGGGTCGTCAAAGGGCCGACGACAGCGGACCGTGTCATCGCCCTCGACTCGATCGGCATCGGGTTGATCTCGGTCGTGTCGTTGTTATCGATTTTGCTCGATACGACGATGTTCTTCGAGGTCATCCTCTTGCTCGGGATTTTAGCCTTTATCGGAACGGTGGCGTTCTCGAAATTCCTCGAGAAGGGAGAGATCATCCAACATGACCGCAACAATGATTTATGACATCTTGACCGGTGTCTTCACGATCATCGGTGTGTTCTTCACCGTCGTCGCGGCGATCGGTCTGATCCGTCTCCCGGACATCTATTCCCGCGCCCACGCCGCCTCGAAGAGTGCGACGCTCGGCGTCATGTTCGTCCTGTTCGCGGCGGTCTTGCACGTCTGGGTCGACCAGCGCATCTTTGACGCACGGCTTCTGCTCGGACTGTTCTTCGTCTTATTGACGGCACCGGTCGGAAGTCACTTGGTGGCCCGTGCGGCCCATTCTCAAGGTGTCCCGCTTTGGAAGAAATCGCTCCAAGATGCACTTCGAGAAGATAAGGACAAAGGAATCGAATGACGAAAGGCTCTTCCAAATCAAATTGGAAGAGCCTTTTTGCGTCACATCAGATACGTCACGTCAGAGGCTGACGTCGGATAGGCGAACTCCAAGTGTTTGATGTGTTGATGGGTGATGTTGTTTTGTATAATAAACGAGAACAAGTTGATCAGTTCCGGTGCATGTTGCCCGAGCACGTGGGCCCCGAGCACGTGGCCGTCCTTGCTGAGCAGAATGCGGGAAAACGCCGTCGTGTCGTTGATCCGTTCATACGTCAAGAAATGGGACAAGTCGTTGTCCTTACACTCGTAGTCGATGCCGCGCGCTTTCACCTCCTCGACTGTCAGTCCGACCTTGGCGATCGGCGGTGTCGTGAAGACGACCGTCGGGGCAGGGCGCTCCGGTAAAGGACGCGTGTTGTCCCGTAACAGATTGAGAGCGGCGATGCGTCCTTCCTGCCCCGCAAACGGGGTGAGGGCCGGGTTGCGGCTCTTGGCGACGTCCCCGGCTGCATATACGTTCGCATTCGTCGTCTGCAGGAACTCATTGACGAGGACCCCGCCGTGGTCGGACTCGATACCGGCTGCGTCCAAACGGAGCCGTTCGATGCTCGGAATTCGCCCGGTGGCGTTAAGGACGACGCCTTCGAGGGTAGAGTCATCTGATAACGTCAGCACGTCCCCATCCATCCGGACGGGCTCGATGCCGTAACGGACATCGATGCCGATCCGAATCGTCTCATCGACGAGACGTTTGACGACTTTGCGATCGAATTGTTTAAGTGCCCGCGATCGGATGAGGAGGGTCACCTCGCTCCCGAAGCGGCGGAGGATATGAGCGAACTCGAACGCGATATAGCCGGCCCCAATGATGATGACGTGTTTTGGCAAGTCGTCGAGGTCGAAAACGTCGTCGCTCGTGATGGCCAAGTCGCCACCCGGGATGTCGAGCGGTCGCGGAATGAGGCCTGAAGCGATTAAAAACTGATGCGCCGAGATTTCATGCCCATCAATGACAATCGAGTCTTCATCGATGAAATGGGGTTCGCCTTCGAACAAGTCGATGTCGTGCTCTTTCCAATGATGCATCTTCGTCGTCGGGATGGCGAAACGATACTCGTCGATACGCCGTTTAAAGGCGTGCCAATCGAGCGTGAGCTCGCCGTGGACACCTAGTGATTTCATCCGTTCCGCACGGGCAATGAGCTCTGCTCCTTCCGCGAGCATCTTTTTCGGGTCACATCCGCGTTGCGGACACGTCCCGCCGAACGTCCAATTTTCGACGATGGCAATTTGTTTACCGGCGTCGCATAATACGTTAGCGGCTTGGCTCGCTGCCGAGCCGCTGCCGATGATGATGACATCGTACCGTTTCATAACTAAACCCTCCCTCTGAGACTTCATCAAATTTTTCCCGTCTGGAAGGAACTTAAACTGAGGTGATTGAATTTGAGTCATTCTGACCACATTAAACATAAATTGGCGCTCCTCCCTGACGAGCCCGGCTGTTACTTGCATAAGAACGAGTACGGCGAGATCATTTACGTCGGGAAAGCGAAAAATCTGAAAAACCGGGTCCGGTCTTATTTTACCGGGGCGCATGACATCAAGACGATGCGCCTCGTCGCTGAGATTCGCGACTTTGAGTATATCGTCACGGCGAGCGAACTCGAGGCGCTTCTGCTCGAGATGACGCTCATCAAAAAGCATGACCCGAAATACAACATCCGTCTCAAAGACGACAAGTCGTACCCGTACATCAAGATCACGAACGAGCCGTACCCGAGGTTACTCACGACGCGGAAGCTGAAGCGGGACGGCGGCTTTTATTTCGGCCCGTACCCGAACGCCTATGCCGCCAACGAGACGAAGCGGTTGCTCGATAAACTGTATCCGCTCCGGAAATGCCAACCGATGCCGCGCAAGCTCTGTCTGTATTACCATATCGGGCAGTGCCTCGGACCTTGCGAGCTCGCCGTCGACACGGACGAGCAAAAAGAGATCGTCCATGAAATTCGCCGCTTCCTGAACGGGGAGACGAGCGAGACGCTCGCCAAGCTCCAAGTCGACATGGGACGAGCGGCCGAAGACATGCAGTTCGAACGAGCCGCTGAGCTCCGTGACCAAATCCGGGCCGTCGAGTCGATTATGAACAAACAGAACATGATCACGGCCGACCCGACAGCACGCGACGTCTTCGGCTATACGCTCGACCGCGGCTGGATGTGCGTCCAAGTGTTCTATATGCGGGGCGGCAAGATGATCGAGCGCGACGTATCACTGTTCCCGCTCCACGGCGAACCGTCCGAGGAGCTCGAGAGTTTCATCGTCCAGTTCTACGAGCAGAACGTTTTGCCGAAGGAAGTGCTCGTCCCCGAGATCGTCCGCATCGATTTGTTGAACGAGGCGATCGGGACGAAAGTGATGCAACCGAAGCGCGGGGCGAAGCGACAGCTGCTCGACTTGGCGACGAAAAATGCGGGCATCGCCTTGAACGAGAAGTTCGAGTTGCTCGCCCGCGACGAAGAGCGGACGCTCCTCGCCATGCGTGAACTCGGTGAGGCGATTGGCATCCCGAACTTGTCACGCGTCGACATCATCGACAACGCGAACATCCAAGGGGCAGACGCCGTCTCGGCACTCGTCGTCTTCGAAGACGGGAAGCCGCTCAAGAAGGAATACCGGAAATACAAGATTCGTACCGTCCAAGGACCGGACGACTACGAGACGATGCGAGAGGTCGTCCGTCGTCGGTTCCGTCGCCTGTTGACGGAAGAGAAGCGTCTACCGGACTTGCTGTTGATTGACGGGGGCATCGGGCAATTGAACGCCGCCCTCGACGTCCTGCAGAACGAGTTCGGGCTCGACTTGCCGGTCGGGTCGCTCAAAAAAGATGACCGTCACCGGACGAGCCAGCTCTTGTTCGGGGAAGGCGGCGGGGTCGTCGAACTGAATTCGCGCTCGAGCGCGTTCTATTTGCTCCAACGTATGCAAGACGAGGTCCACCGCTTCGCCATCACGTTCCACCGCAGTTTGCGGACGAAGAAGATGACGAAGTCGGTGCTCGACGATATCCCGGGCGTCGGGCCGAAGCGACGTCAGCAGTTGATCCGCCATTTCGGTTCGATGAAACAGATCCGCCTCGCCTCGCTCGAACAGTTGAAGGAAGCAGGCCTGCCCGAGAAGTTGGCCGAGACCGTTTTGCAATACGTTCATGAGGAGACGGACGAATGAAGATAAAACAAGAGCCGATGCGGTCAGTTCGCATCGGCTCTTCGTCATTCATACGTATCTTTTCGGTCTAGTTGGACGGTGATTTGGACGGCCTGGCGCGCCACATCGGCGTAGCCCTCGGCGACGCATTGGAAACGACCGGCAATTTGTTCGGCTAAAAAGCCAGCCTCAAGCTGGAAGTAGCCGGTTGCCTTTTCTTGGGTCGCAGGCGGGGGAAGTAGTTCGAACAAGAACTTATTTCCTTTTTCTTTCAAGAGCGTCAATTGCCCCCAGCCAGCCTCCATAAAGAAGGCGCTCAGTTCGTCATTCGTCATGACCGGGAACTTGCGTGCGACCCTTTTGCCCGACCAATAGATGACTTGGGCGTAATCGTCCCCGAGCAAATCCGTCAACACATAATCGCGAAGCAGTTCGATCGCGAAAGTGGGTTGGCTCATCGTTTCCATCTTCTTCCATCACTCCATTCTCTCTATACCATTATAACGACGATTCGCCTTTTGGTCACCGGGTATTTTGCAAAAGAATGTGGCACAAATCGGTCGGGTTGTCTTGTCATACAAATTTCACAAGAGTAGAATAGGAGACAGAAAGCTATATTTACATTTGAAAACGCTTTTATTTACAAAACGAGCCAAGGGCTCGTGAAAAGGGGGAACTAGAATGGCAGCGCGTCGTGACTATTTCAGTCGTAAAGTCCATTCGCTACTTGGGGTCATCCCAATCGGCTTGTTTTTGATCGTTCACTTGTCGGTCAACTACTATATCGTCGATGGGGTGGAGTCGTTCAACAAGGCAGCAAAATTTATGGAGAGCTTACCGTACTTGTATTTCCTTGAAGTCACCATCATCGCTTTGCCGATGATCTTCCACGGAGTGTATGGCGTGTATTACGCGTTCCTCGGTTCGATTAACACGAACCGTTACTCATACGCCCGTAACTGGATGTACATGCTCCAACGCTTCACGGGCGTCTTCCTCGTCATCTTCATCGCATGGCACGTTTGGGAAACGCGCTTGGCGAAGTTGCGTGGCGTTGAAGTGAATGCGGAGATGATGCAAAACATCGTCGACAATCCGCTCATGCTCATCTTCTACATAGTCGGGATCCTCTCGGCTACGTTCCACTTCGCAAACGGTCTCTGGTCGTTTGCCATCACGTGGGGGATCACACAGTCGCCTCGTTCACAGCGCTTCATGAGCTATGTCTCAGGCGTCGTCTTCTTGGCACTATCTTTTGTCGGCATCCGTTCTATCTTGACGTTCGCGGGCATCTTGTAATTAGGGGGAAAAGTTCATGGCAAATCAAAGTTTGATCGTCATCGGTGGCGGTCTGGCTGGACTCATGGCGACAATCAAGTCGGCTGAGATGGGTGTTCCGGTAAAACTATTCTCGCTTGTACCGGTCAAGCGTTCACATTCAGTTTGTGCACAAGGCGGCATCAACGGTGCCGTCAACACGAAAGGGGAAGGGGATTCTCCTTGGCAACACTTTGATGACACGGTCTATGGGGGCGACTTCCTCGCCAACCAACCGCCGGTCCAAAAGATGGCGGAAGCGGCACCGAAGATCATCCATATGTTCGACCGCATGGGCGTCATGTTCAACCGGACGCCAGAAGGTCTTCTCGACTTCCGTCGTTTCGGCGGTACGCTCCATCACCGTACGGCTTACGCCGGTGCGACGACGGGGCAACAGCTCCTGTACGCACTAGACGAGCAGGTTCGTCGCTACGAGGCGCAAGGGCTCGTCGAGAAGTATGAAGGCTGGGAGTTCCTCCGGGCCATCATCGATGAAGCAGGTGTGTGCCGTGGTGCGGTCTGTCAGGATTTGCGCTCGATGGAAATTAAAGCGTTCCCATCGGACGCGGTCATCCTCGCGACAGGCGGCCCAGGTGTCATCTTCGGCAAATCGACGAACTCGGTCATCAACACCGGCCAAGCGGCTGGAGCAGTCTATCGTCAAGGTGCGGTCTATGCGAACGGTGAGTTCATCCAAATCCACCCGACGGCGATCCCGGGGGACGACAAGCTTCGTCTCATGAGTGAATCGGCGCGCGGTGAAGGCGGACGTGTCTGGACGTATAAAGACGGTAAGCCATGGTACTTCCTTGAAGAGAAGTATCCGGCCTACGGAAACCTCGTGCCGCGTGATATCGCGACGCGTGAGATCTTCGACGTCTGTGTCAACCAAAAGCTCGGCGTCAACGGCGAGAACATGGTGTACCTCGATTTGTCGCATAAAGACTCAAAAGAGCTCGACATCAAGCTCGGCGGGATCCTTGAGATTTACGAGAAGTTCGTCGGCGACGATCCACGAAAAGTCCCGATGAAGATCTTCCCGGCCGTTCACTATTCGATGGGCGGACTATGGGTCGACTACGATCAGATGACAAACATCCCAGGCCTGTTCGCAGCCGGTGAGTGCGATTACTCGATGCACGGTGCGAACCGTCTCGGGGCCAACTCGCTCTTGTCTGCCGTATACGGCGGGATGGAAGCCGGTCCGGCGGCCGTTCACTACATGCGCGGTCTCGACCAGGCGACAGAGAGCGTGGCAGAAGCGCTCTTCAACTTCAACGAACGTGAAGAAATCGAGCGGTTCAATGACATCCTCGCGATGGACGGTACGGAAAACGCGTATCAAATCCACCGTGAGCTCGGCGAACTCATGACCGACAACGTCACGGTCGTTCGTTACAACGACAAGCTCGAGGCGACGGACCTCAAACTCCGTGAGCTTCGTGAACGCTATAACAACATCTCCGCGACCGACACGGCTCGCTGGAGCAACCAAGGGGCATCGTTCATCCGACAACTCGACCACATGCTCGACCTCGCGCGCGTCATCACGCTTGGCGCGTTGAAACGTGACGAGAGCCGTGGCGCTCATTACAAACCGGACTTCCCGGAACGTGATGACGACAAGTTCATGAAGACGACGATGGCACGTTACAACGCAGGGGAAGTCGATATCTCGTATGAAGAGATCGACGTTTCGTTAATCCCGCCACGCAAACGGGATTACTCGAAGAAAGGGGCGAAGACGAAATGACGACGCCGATGCAATCTGAACAAAAAGATATTCGTTTTATCATTGAACGCCAGGACGGACCGGACCAAGCCGCTTATACGGAAGAGTTCACCGTCCCGTACCGCCCGAACATGAACGTCATCTCGGCGTTGATGGAAATCCGCCGCAACCCGGTCAATGCGAACGGGGACAAGACGACACCAATCAACTGGGATATGAACTGTCTCGAGGAAGTGTGCGGTGCCTGCTCGATGATCATCAACGGCAAGCCGCGCCAATCGTGTACGGCGCTCGTCGACAAGCTCGAACAGCCGATCCGCCTTGCTCCGATGAAGACGTTCCCGGTCATCCGTGACCTTCAAGTCGACCGTCAGCGCATGTTCGACGCGTTGAAAAAAGTGAAGGCATGGGTCCCAATCGATGGGACGTACGACCTCGGACCTGGACCGCGGATGCCAGAGAACAAACGTCAATGGGCGTATGAATTATCGAAATGTATGACGTGCGGTGTCTGCCTCGAGGCGTGCCCGAACGTCAATGACAAATCGAGCTTCATCGGACCGGCCGCCATTTCACAAGTCCGTCTCTTCAACTCGCATCCGACTGGCGCCTTCCACGCGGAGGACCGTCTCGAAGCGCTCATGGAAGACGGCGGCCTCGCACAGTGCGGGAACGCGCAAAACTGTGTCGAAGTTTGTCCGAAAGGTATTCCACTCACGACATCAATCGCCGCGATGAACCGTCAGACGACGCTTCACTCGTTCAAATCGTTCTTCGGTAGCGACAAAGGCCGCACCGGTTCTGCGGTCGAGGCGTAAGGGCTACGGATGACGAAGTACTTCCGGGAAGCCGATTGGGAAACACGTGTCAGAGCAGGGGTCGCGCTAGACGTCAAAGTCCGATTCTCGGAGTGCGACCCGTACGGCCACATGAATAACACAATTCCGTTCATCTATTTCGAGGACGCGCGAATCGAGTTGCTTGAAGCGACAGGTTTTTCGTTGAAAGATGGATTTGTCGTCGTGGCAGATGCCCAGTGCGACTACGTTCGCCAAGTGATGCCACGGCAATCGATCGTGGTGTATGCCAATGTCTTGACGGTCGGAAACACTTCATGTGATATTCATTACGGGGCATATGATGGAGACCAGCTCATGTTCGCGGGGCGTACGAGCCTCGTGCACTTGTCGAAATCCGGTCGTCCGACCGAATGGACTCCAGAATATAAAAATCGCTTGCAGAATTTTTGCGAATCCGCTATCATTTGATAATGAGTTCACAAACAATTATTCTGCGGGCTCGCCTGTAGAATTGAAATTTGAAGGGAGACCTCACGTCATGGAAAAAACGTTCACAGTCGTTGCAGATTCAGGAATTCACGCTCGTCCAGCTACACAGTTGGTAAACACAGCTTCTAAATTCCAATCAGATATCAACCTTGAGTACAACGGTAAGACAGTAAACCTCAAGTCGATCATGGGTGTACTTTCACTCGGTATCGCAAAAGATTCTACAATCAAAATCACTGCAGCTGGTGACGATGCAGAAGAAGCGGTTAACACGCTTTCTGACATGCTCACAAGCGAAGGTCTTGCTCAGTAATTGAGCGACGGACGAGGCGGCCAATCGGCTACCTCGTCTTTTTTGTTTGTCACGAGACCGTTTCTTTTTCAGAATCGGCTTTTTTGGTAAGATAGATGGGAATGGAAGTGATGATCATGAAACGAGCGATTGGAGTACTCGATTCAGGAGTTGGCGGCTTGACTGTGGTCAAAGAACTGATGCGCCAACTACCGAAAGAAGAAATAATTTATATCGGCGACACGGAACGGTGCCCGTATGGCCCGCGCCCGCACGATGAGATTGAAGCCTATACGTGGGAACTGATCGAGTTCCTGTTAAGTAAGAACGTGAAGATGATCGTCATCGCCTGCAACACGGCGACAGCGGTCGTCTTGAAAGAAGCGCGCAAACGCCTCAATATCCCGGTCATCGGTGTCATCGACCCGGGGGCACGGGCGGCCGTCAAAGGAACGCGCAATAAACATATCGGCGTCATCGGAACGAAGATGACGATTGAAAGCAACTCATACGAGACGGCGCTCCGACACGTGGCCGGCGAGATCGATGTATATTCGCTCGCCTGTCCGCCGTTCGTCCCGCTCGTCGAAGCCGGCGAACTCGATGGAGAGCGCGTCCGCGACATTGTCGCTGAGACGATTCGTCCGCTTCAGTCTTCCGAGATGGACACGCTCATCCTCGGCTGTACGCACTATCCGCTGCTCGCACCGGTCATTCAAGACGTCGTCGGACCCGACGTCCATTTGATCTCGTCCGGTGACGAGACGGCGCTCGAAGTAGCGGCCATCCTTGACTTTAAAGAGCTCGAGAACGATTTGGATACGGTCCCGGTGCACCAGTTTTATGCGACCGGGGATGTCGTCATCTTTGACCGTTTGGCGACAGAATGGCTCGGTCAACCCGTGAGAGCGGAGAAAGTAGAGGTGTCCGGTGTCGATGCGTAACGAAAGACAACATGACGAGCTCCGGCCCGTCGAGATCGTTCCCCATGTGAATAAACATGCGGAAGGGTCGGTCCTCATCTCGATCGGGGACACGAAAGTCATCTGCACGGCCACCGTCGAAGAACGCGTCCCGAACTTCTTGCGCGGCAAGAAGCAAGGCTGGATCAACGCCGAGTACGCCATGCTTCCGCGTGCGACCGGTAACCGCACGGTCCGCGAATCGGTCCGCGGCAAACAGTCGGGCCGGACGATGGAGATTCAACGGTTGATTTCGCGGTCGCTCCGCTCGGTCGTCGATTTAGAACGGCTCGGTGAACGGACGATTTGGATCGACTGTGACGTCATCCAAGCCGACGGGGGCACCCGTACGGCCTCGATCACAGGCGGCTTCTGCGCGCTCGTCCTCGCGGTCGACGCGCTCATCCGTCAAGGCAAGCTCGACGACACGCCGATCAAAGAAGGCGTCGCTGCCATCTCGGTCGGACGGACCGACGAATTGCTTCTCGACTTGAACTACGAAGAAGATGCCGCGGCCGAGGTCGATATGAACGTCGTCATGACGGCGAGCGGACGTTTCGTCGAAGTGCAAGGGACAGGGGAAGAAGCGACATTCACGTTGCTCGAGATGAACGAGATGCTCCACATGGCCCAAAGCGGAATCGAGACGCTGTTCAAAGCGGCCGAAGACGCGCTCGGTGCCTCGTGGTGGTATGTCGGGGAACAATTGGAGGAAACAACATGAAACTGATCGTCGCAACACGCAATAAAGGAAAAGTCGCAGAAATCGAAGGGATGCTCACGCCGCTCGGATTCGAAGTCGAATCACTTCTAGATTATCCGGACGCACCAGAGACGGACGAGACCGGGACGACGTTTGAGGCGAACGCCGAGTTGAAGGCGACGGAGGCGGCCCGCTATTTCGGCCACGCCGTCCTCGCAGATGACTCTGGACTCGAAGTCGATGCGCTCGACGGGGCACCCGGTGTCCATTCGGCCCGTTTCGCCGGACCGGAGAAGTCGGATGAAGCGAACAACGCGCTTCTTCTCGAGAAGTTGAACGGAGCGACCGACCGAACGGCTCGCTTCATCTGTGCCCTCTGTCTCGCCAAACCAACAGGGGAGACATTGACGGTACGCGGCACGATCGAAGGGACGATCGGCTACGCGCCTCACGGGGAGAACGGTTTCGGTTACGACCCGCTCTTCATCGTTCCGTCACTTCACAAGACGGCAGCAGAACTTGAACGCGACGAAAAGGCGGCGGTCAGTCACCGCGGTCAAGCACTACGAAAGTTAGAGGCAGAAATTATTCCGTTTATGGAGGGGTGACCTGTATGCGTTTTCTCGTAGTCAGTGACAGTCACGGATTGACAGAAGAACTATCGATCATCTTCAACCGGCACGAACAAGAAATCGATGACGCGTTCCATTGTGGGGATTCCCAGCTCGCGCTCGTCGATGAACATCTGCTCCCGTATCGTACGGTGCGCGGTAATTGCGACTTCGGCGGCGACCTTCCGCTCGAGCGAATCGAGGAGACGGCTGAAGGGACGATTCTCATCGTCCACGGCCATCACCACGACGTGAAGTACGACTTGAACCGGTTACGTTACCGGGCTGAAGAGGTCGGGGCGAACGTCGTCTTGTTCGGCCACTCGCACGTCGCCGGAGCTGTGATTGAGGACGGGGTGCTTTACGTGAACCCGGGTTCGATTCGCATGCCGCGCGGACGGAGTGACAAGACGTATGTACTGATGGATCTCGAGAACGGACAGGCGACGGTCCGCTTTTATCGGTCAGAGGACGGCTCGGCCGTCGAAGATCTCGATGTGAGCGGAAAGCTGTGACGGAATGAAAAGAAGGAATTGACAGCAAACCATTTTTCTATTATAGTTTTCTTGTCAATGTCCCAATAGCTCAGCTGGATAGAGCAACGCCCTTCAAGACAAATAGGAGCCTTTATAGGGAAACAGAAACCTATAGAGTGGACGACACTATATCGGTGAAGCCTTAACAGATGATGCTGATGGTAATACCGAGGAAACTTATTTCCTTTCGGGGACAAGGTGGTTCGAAGGACTAAAGGTCATCCTTTAGAGGTAGAGCCATTGAAGGAGCAGTTTGCTCGTGAGGTTCCGTAGAGACTACACGTGTCGCACCTGAAATGGTGAAGATATAGTCCAGACTACAAACAACACACGTTGGTGGCGAAAGCCATGGTGGTAAGCTAAGGCGTCGGTCGGGGGTTCGAATCCCTCTTGGGACACTTCCATTTAAAATAGAGATAGCCTCCACGGAGGTTGTCTCTTTTTTCGTTTTTCGGGGTATTGATTGACAACGAATCGATTCCTAAAGGAAGATGGAGATGAATGGAAAGGGTGTGGGGAGATGGCAAAAGAGCAAGCGTACCCGTTTCCAGGGAACTGGTCGCGGCTTCAGAAGATGATTCAAGAGGCAGACGCGGCCGGGGAACGGCAACGGGTCGAACCGATTCTGTGGGATTGGTACGAGGCAGTGCCCGGCGATCCATTTATTTTCATGGAAATATTCCAATGTCTGATGGAACGACCGGAAGAACCGGAGACGCTCGAGAAACTCGAAGAGCTCGTCACGACACAGATGACGGTGGCAGAAGAACCTGCAGCCGGCGGGCTTCAAATCGCCCAGTATTACATCATGCGTGACCAACCGTTCGAGGCGGCCTATTGGATCAACCTGTATCTCGAGTGGCAAGAAAAGACCGATCATGTCAACACGCAAGCACATCAAGTGCTCCAAGTGTTGAAGTTGACCGAGTTCCCGGCCGCGATCGCCAAAGTGAAGCGAATCCTTAACCGGGGCGGAATCGGCGAACAAATCGAGACGCTCGAACACGTTCATTTCAATATCGATGACGTCCTCGACAACGTCTTGAAAGAGCTCCTCGTCGCGGAACGGCCGAAGTTGATGAAGTTGATCGTGCTCCAAAAGGCGTTCGACGAGCTGCCGGTCATCGAATGGACCGACCTCGGGACGCGGCACCGATTGACGCATGACGAAGCGAAAATCCACACGGAAGCGTGGGAGACGATGGTCAACGGGTTGCAGCGAGCGGTATATGGTGACGAGATCGCGACGCAGCTGCTCATGAACTACATGTATACGCACTACCCGTTCACGCCTGAGGAAGCGTCTGCCGTGGAGACAGCGATTGCTCAAGCGAAAACGGCCATCCTGCAACATGAGGAAACGGACGGCCTCGCCGCCGAAATTCTTGAGGCGGACATGCGTTTCACCGAGGCGTTTCTAGACTAAATCCTTGTGTGCAGTCGTCGGATTTATGCTATAATACGGATTGTTGTACATTTTTGTACGTATAAACGAATTGTTGGAGGGACTTAGCATGACAGCAAAATGGGAAAAAACATCAGGTAGCCAAGGCGTACTCACGTACGAAGCACCTGCAGAAGCTTTTGATAAAGCAGTTGACGCCGCATTCAAAGATGTCGTCAAAACTTTGAACGTGCCTGGCTTCCGTAAAGGGAAATTGCCACGCCCAATGTTCAACAAAATGTACGGAGAAGAAGCACTCTATCAAGATGCGCTCGATATCCTCTACCGTGACACAGTTCAAGGTGCGGTCGAAGAAGCTGGTTTCGAACCAATCGCTCTCGAAAACATCGATGTAGACGGCACGCTCGAAAAAGGCCAACCTGTAACGTTCAAAGTAACGTTCGTTGTTGAGCCAGAAGCTGAGCTTGGCGAATACAAAGGTCTCGAGTACGAAGCTGTTGAAACAACAGTCACTGACGAAGAAGTTACAGCTGAACTTGACGCGCTTCAACAGCAAGGCGCAGAGCTTGCTGTCAAAGAAGGCGCTATCGAAAACGGCGATACAGCTGTCTTTGATTTCGCAGGTTTCGCTGACGGAGAGCAATTCGAAGGCGGCACGGCTGAAAACTACACACTCGAAATCGGTTCAGGCCAATTCATCCCTGGATTCGAAGAGCAAATGGTTGGCATGACGGCTGGCGAAGAAAAAGACGTTGAAGTAACATTCCCTGAAGAGTACCACGCTGACAACTTGGCGGGTAAACCAGCGACATTCAAAGTCAAACTTCACGAAGTCAAAGCGAAGCAAGTTCCTGAGCTCGACGACGAGTTCGCAAAAGACATCGACGAGTCAGTTTCATCACTCGACGAGTTGAAAGCGAAAATCCGTGAGCGCTTAGAAACTGCGAAGAAACAAGAAGCGGAAGGCACAATGCGCGACCAACTCGTCGAGCAAGCAACAGCTAACGCAACAATCGACGTACCTGCAGTACTCGTTGACCAAGAAGTAGACCGCATGGTTCAAGAGTTCGGCACACGTGTTTCTTCACAAGGAATCGACCTCAACATGTACTTCGAACTCACTGGTACTTCTGAAGAAGCGATGCGCGAAGAGATGAAAGAGCAAGCTGAAGAGCGCGTTAAAGCTCGTCTCGTCTTGAAAGCAATCGCTGAGAAAGAAGCGATCGAAGTGTCTGACGAAGATGCTGAGAAAGAACTCGAAGAAATGTCTAAACTTTACAACATTGCACCGGATCAACTCCGTACAATGCTCGCGCCACAAGGCGGAATCGAGACACTTAAAGGTGACCTCAAATTCCGTAAAGCGATCGACGTTCTCGTTGAAAACGGGAAAGCGAAGTAATCGGATGACAGAAGGACGGCTGCTCAGCAGTCGTCCTTTTTTTCGTCACGACACTTTGCATGTGTTTATCTTTGATGAAGTGATTTGTTCATGCTACAATTATTGCAACGCAGAGATGTAAATGTTTTTTCGAGAGTGCTTTGCACCTGAAAATACAAATAGGCGATTTATCGCACTTACATCCATTTTCATTCAGAAGGGGTGTACCGAATGTTCAAATTTAACGAGGAAAAGGGACAACTTAAATGCTCGTTTTGCGGGAAATCGCAAGAACAAGTCCGTAAACTAGTCGCCGGTCCTGGCGTATACATTTGTGATGAATGTATCGAGCTTTGCAATGAAATCGTTGAGGAAGAGCTCGGTGTCGAAGAAGAAGTAGAATTCAAAGACATTCCAAAACCACAAGAGATCCGTAACATCTTAGACGAGTATGTCATTGGTCAAGACCGGGCGAAACGTGCGCTTTCGGTAGCCGTCTACAACCACTATAAACGCATCAACGCCGGTGGCCGTTCTGATGATGTCGAACTTTCGAAATCGAACATCGTCATGATTGGACCAACTGGTAGCGGTAAGACGCTTCTCGCTCAAACGATGGCTCGCGTCTTGAACGTCCCATTCGCAATCGCGGATGCGACGAGCTTGACGGAAGCCGGTTACGTCGGGGAAGACGTCGAGAACATCTTGCTCAAGCTGATCCAATCGGCGGACTACGATGTCGAGAAGGCTGAAAAAGGGATCATCTATATCGATGAGATCGATAAGATTGCCCGTAAGTCGGAAAACCCATCGATCACGCGTGACGTATCTGGTGAAGGTGTCCAACAAGCACTTCTCAAAATCTTGGAAGGTACGGTCGCAAGCGTACCGCCGCAAGGTGGACGGAAGCATCCGCATCAAGAGTTCATCCAAATCGATACGACGAACATTTTGTTCATCGTCGGCGGCGCGTTCGCTGGCATCGAAGCGGTCGTCAAACGCCGTATCGGGAAAAAAGTTATCGGATTTGGGAACGACCAAGAAAACCGCGAGATGACGCAAGAAGACTTGCTCGCCCGCGCACTTCCGGAAGACCTTCAGAAATTCGGATTGATTCCGGAGTTCATTGGTCGTCTACCGGTCATGGCGACGCTCACGACGCTTGACGAGGAAGCACTCGTCGAGATCTTGACGAAGCCGAAGAACGCCCTCGTTCGTCAGTACGAGAAAATGCTCGAACTCGACGATGTCGAACTCACGTTCACTGACGAGGCGTTGGTTGAAATCGCCAAGCTTGCGATCAAACGTAAGACAGGCGCACGCGGTCTCCGCTCGATTATCGAAGAAATGATGCTCGATGTGATGTTCACTGTCCCATCGCGCGACGATATCGAGAAAGTCATCATCACGGATGAAACGATTACGGGTCTTGCCGGTCCGAAATACGTGCTTCGCGATGGTACTGTCGAACAGACAGGCGACAATAAAGAGACAGCATAATTTTTAACGAAAAAGGCTCAAACACTCGGCACATCCGAGTTTTGGGCCTTTTTGCACAGGAGGCGTTGTAATGGAACAGTTACCTATCCTTCCTTTGCGTGGAGTCGTCGTGTATCCGCTCATCGGCGTGACGATCGACGTAGGGCGTCCGCTCTCCCTGCGGGCACTCCTTGCCGCAAAGGAACACGAGACAGATTTGATTGTCGTGACACAAAAAGAGACAGGCAAAGAATCACCTGAACCGGAAGACTTATATGCGATCGGGACACGCGTCCATATCGCCAAGATGAGCGAGCTGTCGAACGAGACGGTCCGTGTTCGTCTTGTCGGAAAAGAGCGCGTCAAGATCAACTCGATTGAAGAGACGAAAGAAGGCTGGTTCGCCGACGTCGAGGCGCTTGACCTCGTCGAAGGGGAAGAAGTCGAACGGACGGCACTCGTGCGCCTATTGAAAGAACAGTTTGGCAAACTCGTCGGGACGATCAAAGGGTTGTCTCCGGACGAACGGCGCCGCTTTGAGATGTATGAGCGACTCGAGTCGTTGACCGATTATATCTCTTCGAAACTTGATGTCGACGTCGACATTCGCCAAGCGATGCTCGAAGAAGCCGACGCGGTCAAACGCGGCTTAGAGCTGCTCGAGATCATGACGCATGAAGTCGAAATCATCGAGCTCGAGCAAGAGTTGCGCGAACGGACGAAAAAGACGATTGAGCAGGCGCAGAAAGAGTATTATTTGCGCGAACAGATGAAAACGATTCAGCAAGAGCTCGGCGACCAGTCGCAAGAGTCTGAACCGAATCGTCTCCGTGAGAAGCTCGAGGCACTCGACTTGCCTGAGACGACACGGAAGAACGTCATGCGCGAAGCCGAACGGTTGAACGTCGTCCCGGCGACGTCACCGGAGTACGCGGTCATCCGCAACTATCTCGACTGGATTGCTTCGCTCCCATGGGGCATCGAGACGGAAGATAAACTCGACGTCAAGCATGCGGCCGACGTCCTAGACGACGACCACTACGGCCTCGAGTCGGTGAAAGATCGAATCCTCGAGTACTTGGCCGTCCGCCAATTGACGAACTCGCTCCGTGGACCGATCCTTTGTCTCGCCGGACCTCCAGGGGTCGGGAAGACGTCGCTCGCCCGGTCGATCGCGTCGGCGCTTGAGCGTCACTTCGTCCGCGTCTCGCTCGGCGGGGTGCGCGATGAAGCTGAGATTCGAGGACACCGTCGCACGTACATCGGGGCGATGCCAGGCCGTATCATCCGCGGCTTGAAGCAGGCCGAAAGCAAAAACCCGGTCTTCTTGCTCGACGAGATCGACAAGATGGCGTCAGACTTCCGGGGCGACCCGGCGTCGGCCATGCTCGAAGTGCTCGACCCGGAACAAAACGTCTCGTTCTCCGACCACTATATCGAAGAACCGTTCGACTTATCGAACGTGCTCTTCATCGCGACGGCGAACGACGTCTCGCAAATCCCGGCTCCGCTGCTCGACCGGATGGAACTCATCCAAATCGGCGGCTACACGGAACTCGAGAAAGTCGAGATCGCCAAACGTCACTTGGTGCCGAAACAGTATAAAGAGCACGGCTTGAAAAAGAGCCAGCTCACGATCAAAGAAGACGCGCTTTACGAGGTCGTCCGCCGTTACACGCGTGAGGCCGGCGTCCGTAACTTAGAACGCGTCATCGGCTCGCTTTGCCGGAAAGCGGCGAAGCAAATCGCGATCGGCGAGAAAAAACGCGTCACCGTCTCGTTGAAGAGCCTCGGCGACTACCTCGGGAAACCGAAGTACCGCTACGGCAAAGGCGAGACGGAAGACTCGATCGGAGCCGTCACTGGACTCGCCTACACGGCGTTCGGAGGCGACACGCTCACGATCGAAGTGGCGCTCGCACCTGGTAAGGGCAAGCTCCAGTTGACCGGGAAACTCGGTGACGTCATGCAAGAGTCGGCGCAGACGGCGTATAGCTACGTCCGCTCGAACGCGGAACGGTTCGGGATTGACCCGACGTTCTACGAGCGCCAAGACGTGCATATCCACGTCCCGGAAGGTGCCGTTCCGAAAGACGGTCCATCGGCCGGCATCACCATCGCGACGGCGCTCATCTCGGCATTGACCGGTAAGAAAGTCCGTCGTGATATCGGCATGACCGGAGAGATCACGCTCCGAGGCCGCGTCCTGCCAATCGGCGGGTTGAAAGAGAAAGCGCTCGCCGCACACCGGGCCGGTTTGACGACCATCGTCATCCCGAAAGACAACGAGCGGGACATCGATGACATTCAAGACACCGTCCGTGAGAAATTGACGTTCGTCCCGGTCACGACGCTCGATCAAGTATTAGAAGTAGCATTTGGAGGAAATTAAATAATGAAAATCACTAAAGCAGAATTTGTCACGAGTGCCGTCGCACCGGACCATTATCCGATTCACGAGTTGCCGGAAGTCGCACTCGCTGGACGTTCGAACGTCGGGAAATCGTCGTTCATCAACAAGATTTGTCAGCGGAAAGCGCTCGCGCGCACGTCTTCAAAGCCAGGGAAGACGCAGACGCTGAACTTCTTCAACATCAACGATGAGATCATGTTCGTCGACGTTCCAGGTTACGGCTACGCGAAAGTTTCGAAGACGGAGCGTGAGAAGTGGGGCGTCATGATGGAGCAGTACTTGACGTCGCAAAGCGCCCTCCGTGGCGTCGTCCTCTTGGTCGATATCCGTCATGAACCGTCGGGCGACGACGTGACGATGTACAACTTCTTGAAGCATTACGAGATTCCGGTCATCGTCGTGGCGACGAAGCTCGATAAGATCAAGAAAGCGCAACGTCAAAAACATGAGGCGGCCGTCAAACGCAAGCTTCAGTTCGAATCGACTGACCGGTTCGTCGCCTTCTCGGCGGAGACGGCCGAAGGAAAAGACGAGGCGTGGAAAGCAATTTATGATTTGTTGACGCAAGACGAAGATTGAGCGAAGACGAGGAGACGAGGGAACCCCTCGTCTTTTTTGTTTTCAGGGTTACGAGAGCGGGTAAGTATCGTATAATTGTCTACATACATAGGACTAGAGAATATAGAACGAGGTGGAAAGATGCAAATCATGTTTCAAAACAAATGGTACCGCTTCTTATTTTGGACGCTGACGATTTTCTTGGTCATCTGGGTCGGGACGGAGATTTCTTTCGTGTTCGAACCGATTCAAGTCATTTTGGCGCTCGTCACGGTACCACTCATCATTGCTGGACTTTTCTATTATTTCTTAGTCGGGATTGTCGACTTCTTAGAAAAACGGATGGACGGCAAACGTCCGCTCGCCGTCGGCATCACGCTCGGCGGACTCGTGCTGATTTTTACGCTCGTCTTCAGCATCCTCGGACCGGTGCTCGCGGAACAGGTGACGTCGCTCGTCAACGCGATGCCGAGTATCGCCAAGGAGTTGCAAGTACAGGCGTTCGCCGTCCGTGACTCGCTCATGCAAAACGAGTTCTTGTCACGCTTTATCGCCGAGAATGACGATATGTTCACCGACTTCACGAATAATGTGACGTCGTATCTCGGAGACGTCTTCGGGAATGTCGCTTCATCGTTCGGTCGTCTTGTCGGTTTCATCACGTCGGCCGTCATTACGATCGTCGTCATCCCGTTCATGCTTTTGTACATGCTCCTTGACGGGAAACGTCTTCCAGACTCGATCGTGAAATTGTTGCCGTCGAACTACGAGACGGAGACTCGTAAAATCTTGCATGACATGCATACGACGGTTAAAAACTACGTCCATGCCCAATTGATCGTGGCGTTCTTCGTCGGGATCACGTCGCTCATCGGACTATGGATCATTGGACTCGACTATGCCATCTTGCTCGCGCTCTTCATGATGGTGACGAACATCATCCCGTACGTTGGACCGTTCCTCGGTGCGGCACCGGCTGTCGTCGTCGCTTTCATCCAAGACCCGATCAAAGTGCTCTGGGTCATCGTCGTCATCATCATCGTTCAACAAATCGAATCGAACGTCATCTCGCCGCTCATCCAAGGCAAGTCGCTCAAGGTGCATCCACTGACGATTATCATCGTCTTGCTCGTCGCCGGAAATTTGGCCGGGATTATCGGGATGCTCATCGCGGTGCCGTTCTATGCGGTGGCAAAAGTCGTCGTTCAAAACATCGTCCGGATTTACAAGCTGAGGGAGCGAAAACATTACCTCGAAGCGGAAGAGGAAGATGAGAAACCAGAGAGTCAAATCATCACCGATCCGTCGTCTCTGAAATGATTAAACAAGTAGAAATGGTCTCCATGTCCGTTTCTACTTTTTTCTGTCACAAAAAGTTCTTAAATTATTTCACAAAAATCGAACAGAAGATTATAGTTCCTAAATAAAAATTGTTATAATGTATGGTAGAGATGTGAAAAAGAAGAGACAACCGTCGGTGGATTTTGGATGAGGGGAAGAGGTACATGCATATTGTCGTCGTTGGACTAAATAACAAGACAGCCCCTGTCGCGATTCGGGAGCAGTTCTCGTTTGGGGAGCAAGAAATCGTGGATGCGATGATTGCACTTCGCGAAGAGAAGAGCATATTTGAATCGGTTATTTTGTCGACTTGTAACCGGACGGAGCTATACGTCGTCACAGACCAGCTCCACACCGGACGTTATTATACAAAACGCTTTTTAGCGAACTGGTTTGATTTAGAGATGGACCAATTCACCCCTTATTTATCGATTCGTGAAGGAGAAGAGGCAATTCGCCATTTGTTCCGTGTCACGTCTGGACTCGATTCGATGATCATTGGGGAAACACAAATTTTAGGACAAGTGAAATCAAGCTTCTTCCGCGCCCAAGAGAACGGAACGACGGGAACGGTGTTCAATAAACTGTTCAAAGAGGCCGTGACGCTCGCCAAACGCGCCCATACCGACACACAAATTGGGGAAATGTCGGTATCGGTCAGCTCGGCAGCGGTCACGCTCGCTCAAGGGATGTACAACCGTCTCGATGATAAACAAGTCGTCGTCGTCGGTGCCGGTGAGACGGGCGAGTTGACGACGCTCAACTTGTTCGAGGCCGGTGCGAAACAGATTGCCGTCTTTAACCGGACCGAGAGCAAAGCAAAAGCGGTCGCCGACAAGTTCCAAGGCCGGGCCCACTCGATCCGTGAGATCGCCTGTGGGTTGCTCGACGCCGATATTTTGATCAGTTCGACCGGCGCCAAAGAAGCGGTCATCGGCTATGACGATGTCGCCGCCGCACAACTGCTTCGCCGTGAACGTCCACTGTTATTAATCGACATTGCCGTGCCGCGAGATATCGATCCAGCGGTCCGGGCGCTTCCGGGCGTCCATTTGTTCGATGTGGATGACTTGAACGGGATCGTCAACAAAAACTTGGCGGCCCGTCTTGTCGAAGCGGAGAAGATTGAAATCAAAATCGACGAAGCGATTCAAGAGTTCCAAACGTGGCTCGTCACACTCGGTGTCGTCCCGATCATGAACGAGTTGCGCGCCCGCGCCCTCACTGTTCAAGAAGAGACGATGGAAAGCCTCGAGCGTAAGCTTGACCATCTATCGGACCGGGATAAAAAAGTCATCGGCAAACATATGAAGTCAATCATCAACCAGATGCTTCGTGAACCGATCGACTACATCAAAGACGCCGCGGCGCAACCGGATGCGAACACACGTATCAACCAGTTCGTCGAGACGTTCGGCCTTGATGTCGACGTCCCTGACGTCGAGCCAGAAATGGAAGAGACAGAAGCGATGTCAGCGAAAGCACCACTCCGCGCTTTGATGCGCTAATACAAAATCAAAAAAGGCGGCGGATCTCGTCGCCTTTTTCTATGAAGGGGATATGGACTATGCGTAAAATTATCGTCGGCTCACGCCGTTCACAACTTGCGATGACACAGACGAAATGGGTCATCGAGCAATTGAAGAAAGCCGGGGCTCAAAACGAGTTCGAGATCAAGGAAATCGTGACGAAAGGCGACCAAATCGTCGATGTCCAGTTATCGAAAGTCGGCGGCAAAGGGTTGTTCGTCAAAGAGATTCAGCAACAAATGATTGCCGGGGAAATCGATTTCGCCGTCCACAGCATGAAAGACGTGCCGGCCGAGTTGCCGGAAGAACTTTTTATCAGCTGCATGCCGAAACGCGTTGACGCCCGAGACGTGCTCATCTGCGAGAACGGGTACACGCTCGAGACGCTCCCGGAAGGTGCTGTCATCGGGACGAGCTCACTTCGTCGCGGCGCGCAGATGCTCGCCGCCCGCCCGGACTTCGAGATTCAATGGATCCGCGGCAACATCGATACACGCCTCAAAAAACTTGAGACGGAAAACTTCAATGCCATCTTGCTCGCCAAAGCCGGGCTCGAACGCATGGGGTGGACAGATCGCGTCGACTTCGAAGCGCTTGACGCCGATATGATGGTCCCGGCGGTCGGTCAAGGCGTGCTCGCCATCGAAAGCCGGAAAGACGACGCTGAAGTGACGAACGTCTTGCAACTCCTGCATGACGACGTGACGGCGAAAGCGGCGACGGCGGAGCGGACGTTCCTCAAGGCGATCGAAGGCAGCTGCCACGTTCCGGTCGGCGGTTATGCGACGGTCGATGGGGACGACGTGACACTGACGGGCCTCATCGCATCGGTCGACGGCAAAGAAGTGCTCCGCGTGACGAAGACGTCGTCTGACGCGGTCGCACTCGGGAACGAGGTAGCAGACGATCTTCTCGGACGCGGCGGGCGCGAAATTCTCGCCTCGGTCAATGCGTGACGTCTGGTACACAGGGACAAAACGACTGACCGCTACGCAACGAGCCCGGCTCGCCGCGAGCGGTCTTTCCGTGCATCATGTCCCGCTTATCGAGACGAGATTGACACATCGCGAGATGCCGATTCACCGGTTCGATTGGCTCGTCGTGACGAGCCAGACGGCGGTACCGGCGCTTTGTGACGTCCCACGTGACGTCAAAGTCGCGGCCGTCGGCGAGAAAACGAAACAAGCACTCGAGACCGTCGGATTCACTGTCGGACTCATGCCGGAGACGTTTACGGGCGAGGCGTTGTTCCATGACCTTGCGACTGTCGTAAAGTCAGACGAGGTCGTCTTGTTCGCCCGGGGCGACTTGGCGAACACGGCGCATATGACGCAACTCGAAAACGTCCACGACTGGGTCGTCTATGAGACGATCGGCCGTGAACTGACAGAGACGGAAGTCGAGGCGCTCGAAGGAATCGAGGCGCTCCTCGTGCTCAGCCCGTCCGCCGTCCGGGCGCTCACGCCATATCTCGACCATTTCCACGGGACGTGGTACGCCATCGGTGAAGTGACCGAGCGCGCCGTCCGGGAAGTGTCGACGTTACCGGTCCGAGTGCCTGAGTGTTATACTATGGATGCATTAATACAGTGTATAGGGGAGGATTTTTCATGAACCAGTTTGATCGTCATCGTCGTCTTCGTTCATCGAAGTCGATGCGTGCACTCGTACGTGAAAATCATGTTCGGAAAGAAGATTTGATTTACCCGCTCTTCATCATCGAAGGGACAGACATTAAACGCGAAGTCAGCTCGATGCCTGGCGTCTTCAATTTCTCGCTCGACCGCCTCGAGGACGAGATCAAGGAGATCGTCGACCTCGGCATTCAATCGGTGCTCTTGTTCGGCGTGCCGGAACATAAAGACCCGGAAGGTACGGAAGCGTATCATGACCACGGCATCGTCCAAGAAGCGATCCGTAAAGTGAAAGAGTGGGCGCCACAGCTCACGGTCATCGCGGACACATGCC
Organism: Exiguobacterium mexicanum; assembly: GCF_005960665.1. GTDB lineage: Bacteria > Bacillota > Bacilli > Exiguobacteriales > Exiguobacteriaceae > Exiguobacterium > Exiguobacterium mexicanum_A. The sequence goes on along the minus strand of NZ_CP040676.1, from coordinate 1,858,191 downwards.
TATGTGAATACACGTCGACAGGCCACTGTGGCATCGTGAAGAACGGTGACGTCGATAACGACGCGTCGCTACCGCTTCACGTCCAGACGGCCATCACGCAAGCGCAAGCAGGCGCTGACATCATCGCACCGAGCTCGATGATGGACGGCTTCGTCGCCGCCATCCGTGAAGGGCTCGACCAGAACGGATTCAACCATATCCCAATCATGAGTTACGGCGTCAAGTACGCATCGGCGTACTACGGACCGTTCCGTGACGCAGCTCAATCGGCACCTGGTGAAGGCGACCGCAAAGGCTATCAGATGGACCCGGCCAACCGCCGTGAAGCGTTCCGTGAATCACAATCGGACGTCGAGCAAGGCGCCGACTTCATGATCGTCAAACCAGCGCTCGCGTTCATGGACATCATCCGTGACATGCGCGATTCGCTCGATATGCCGATCGTGGCGTATAACGTGAGCGGAGAGTACGCCATGGTCAAAGCGGCTGCTCTAAACGACTGGGTCGATGAGCAACGCATCGTCATGGAGACGATGGTCGGCTTCAAACGGGCCGGTGCGGACCTCATCGTCACGTATTTCGCAAAAGATGTCTGTCGCTATTTGGAAGGAGACTACGCATGACCTACAAACAAACACGCTCAGAAGCGGCGTTCGAACAAGCACGTCCGCTCATGCCGGGCGGGGTAAACAGCCCGGTCCGTGCCTATAAATCAGTCGGCATGACGCCAATCTTCGCTGAACGCGGTGAAGGTTCACGCGTCTACGACATCGATGGCAACGAATATATCGATTACGTCCTCTCATGGGGACCACTCATCCTCGGCCACCGCGACCCTGTCGTCACGAAGGCGATTCAAGAGCAAGCCGAGAAAGGCTGGACGTTCGGGACGCCGACCGAGCTTGAGACGAAAATGGCCGAGCTCGTCATCGAGCGCGTCCCATCAATCGAGATGGTGCGCATGGTCAACTCGGGTACGGAAGCGACGATGGCGGCACTCCGCCTCGCACGCGGCTACACGGGCAAGACGAAAATCTTGAAGTTCGAAGGCTGCTACCACGGTCACGGCGACTCGCTCCTCATCAAGGCCGGTTCGGGCGTCGCGACGCTCGGTCTCCCGGACTCGCCGGGCGTACCGAAAGACTTGGCGAGCCAGACGCTCACGGTGCCGTACAACGACTTGGATGCCCTTCGCGTCGCGTTCGAGAAGTTCGGTGACGACATCGCTGGGGTCATCGTCGAACCGGCGGCCGGCAACATGGGCTTCGTGCCACCGCAACCTGGATTCCTTGAAGGACTCCGCGAGATCACGGAACAATACGGCGCGCTCCTCATCTTTGACGAGGTCATGACCGGGTTCCGGGTCGGCTACAACTGTGCCCAAGGTTACTTCGGCGTGACGCCGGATTTGACGTGCCTCGGAAAAGTCATCGGCGGCGGCCTTCCGGTCGGTGCCTATGGCGGGAAACGCGAGATCATGGAAAAAATCGCGCCGCAAGGACCGATTTACCAGGCGGGGACGCTCTCGGGGAACCCGCTCGCGATGATCGCCGGCTACACGACGCTGTCGCAACTCAAGCCTGAGCACTACGCCGAGTTCGAACGCAAAGCGGACCGTCTCGCCGAAGGCTACACGAAAGCGGCCGAAAAGTATAACATCCCGCACGACACGAACCGGGCTGGCTCGATGTTCGGATTCTTCTTCACGAACGAGAAAGTGACGAACTTCGAGAAGGCGAAGACGGCGAACCTCGACTTGTTCCGTGCTTACTATCAGAAGATGGCGGCGCGCGGCGTGTTCTTGCCACCGTCACAGTTCGAAGGCTTGTTCCTCTCGACCGTGCACACGGACGAAGATATCGACTTGACGCTCGCAGCGGTCGACGCGACGTTCAAAGAGCTGCAACAAGAGTTTTCATTGTAATCTTGACGGAAACATCTTCTGTCGCTACAATTGTTTAACAGATACGAACAAAAGCTACGATGAGGAATAGTACGCAATCAACATCCTTTTTCAGAGACGCGGCCGCTTGGTGCGAGGCCGCGAAGGATGGTGCGGAAGTCGCCTCGGAGCTGACCTTTTGAACGAAGTAGGAAGGTCCGGTCCATCGACCGTTATTCGATTTTGAGGGCGCCACCTGTTGGCGAACTAAGGTGGTACCGCGGAAGATACGGCTTCTTTCGTCCTTAGCGTTAAGGACGAGAGTAGCCGTTTTTTTGTCCACATTATTAGAGGAGGTTGGGCATATGGCCAACGAGACAAACGAAATCACCATGCCGACGAAGTACGATCCAAGTGCGACGGAAGCGAAATGGTATGACTACTGGTTAGAGAACGACGTATTCAAAGCAGACGAGGACGATTCAAAACAGCCGTACACGATCGTCATCCCGCCACCGAACGTAACGGGGAAACTTCACCTCGGACACGCGTGGGACACGACGCTCCAAGACTTATTGACGCGCCTCAAGCGCATGCAAGGCTATGACGTCCTCTGGCTCCCAGGGATGGACCATGCCGGTATCGCGACCCAAGCGAAAGTCGAACAGAAGCTCCGTGAGGACGGCATCATGCGTTACGACCTCGGACGCGAGAAGTTCCTCGAGAAGACGTGGGAATGGAAAGACGAGTACGCCGACACAATCCGTGCCCAGTGGTCAAAACTTGGTCTCGGTCTCGACTACTCACGTGAGCGCTTCACGCTCGACGAAGGACTCTCGAAAGCGGTCCAGGAAGTATTCGTCCGTCTCTATGAGAAGGGCTTGATTTACCGCGGCGAGTACATCGTCAACTGGGACCCGGCACAAAAGACGGCCGTCTCGGATATCGAGGTCATCTACCAAGAAGTCGAAGGCGCATTCTACCACATGAAGTATCCGCTCGCTGACGGATCAGGCCACATCGAGATCGCGACGACGCGTCCGGAGACGATGCTCGGCGATACAGCCGTTGCCGTCAACCCGAAAGATGAGCGTTACGCGCACCTCGTCGGCAAGACGATCATGCTTCCGGTCATGAACCGTGAGATCCCGATTGTCGCCGACGACTACGTCGACATGGAGTTCGGTACAGGTTGCGTCAAGATCACACCGGCGCACGACCCGAACGACTTTGAGATTGGGAACCGCCACGAGCTCCCGCGCATCCTCGTCATGGACGAAGGCGGCAAGATGAACGAGAACGCCGGCAAGTACGAAGGGCTCGACCGCTTCGAATGCCGCAAGCAACTCGTGAAAGATTTGGAAGCGGACGGCACGCTCGTCAAGATCGAGCCGCACACGCACTCGGTCGGCCACTCGGAACGTTCAGGCGCAGTCATCGAGCCGTATCTTTCGAAACAGTGGTTCGTCGACATGGAGCCGCTCGCGAAAGCAGCGCTCGAAGCTCAAGGACATGACGATACGAAAGTCAACTTCGTCCCAGAGCGGTTCGAAGGCACATACCTCCGTTGGATGGAGAACATCCGCGATTGGTGTATCAGCCGTCAACTCTGGTGGGGCCACCGCATCCCGGCGTGGTACCACAATGAGACGGGTGAAGTCTATGTAGGTAAAGAAGCACCGGCGGACAGTGAGAACTGGCACCAAGACGAAGACGTGCTCGACACATGGTTCTCGTCAGCGCTCTGGCCGTTCTCGACGATGGGCTGGCCGGACACGGATTCAGCAGACTTCAAACGTTACTTCCCGACGAGCGCGCTCGTCACGGGTTACGACATCATCTTCTTCTGGGTATCGCGCATGATCTTCCAATCGCTCGAGTTCACTGGGAAGCAGCCGTTCAACGACGTGCTCATCCACGGTCTCATCCGCGACTCGGAAGGCCGGAAAATGTCGAAATCGCTCGGTAACGGCGTCGACCCGATGGAAGTCATCGACCAATACGGCGCGGACTCGCTCCGCTGGTTCCTCCTCACAGGATCGACACCAGGGAACGACCTTCGCTTCTATTGGGAGAAGATCGAATCGACATGGAACTTCGCGAACAAGATTTGGAACGCGAGCCGTTTCGCCCTCATGAACATGGACGGCATGAAGTATGAGGATATCGATTTGTCAGGTGAGAAGACGCTCGCCGACAAGTGGATTCTCACACGCTTGAACGACACGATCGACCAAGTGACGCGTCTCGTCGACAAGTATGAGTTCGGCGAAGCCGGTCGTTACTTGTACAACTTCATTTGGGAAGAGTTCTGTAACTGGTACATCGAGATGGCGAAACTCACGCTCTACGGTGAGGACGAGGCGGCGAAAGCGACGACACGTTCAGTGCTCGCCTACACGCTCGACTCGATCATGCGTCTCATGCATCCGTTCATGCCGTTCCTCACAGAGGAAATCTGGCAGCACTTGCCGCACGAAGGCGACTCGATCGTCCGTGCGAGCTACCCGACACGTCGCGACGAGCTCCACTTCGCGGACTCGGTACCAGCGTTCGAAGCGGTCATGAACGTCATCCGTTCGGTCCGTAACATTCGTTCGGAAGTGAACGCCCCGATGTCGAAACCGATTCAGCTCTTCATCGCGACAAGTGACGACACGACACAAGGTTACTTGAGCGAAAACGAAGCGACGATCGGCAAGTTCACGAACGCGACCGAGCTCGAAATCGGACGCGGCTTGGCGGCTCCTGATAAGTCGATGTCGGCCATCATGACGGGTGCGGAACTGTTCATCCCACTCGCCGACCTCATCAACTTCGAGGAAGAAATCGCCCGTCTTGAGAAAGAAGTGGCGAAGTACGAGAAGGAAGTCGAGCGTGTTCAGAAGAAACTCGGCAACCCAGGCTTCACTGGCAAGGCGCCGGCTCACGTCATCGACGAAGAGAAGGCGAAAGAGAAAGACTACCTCGACAAGCGTGACGCAGTCCGTGCCCGTTTGGAAGAGTTGCGTAAATAATGAATCAACCTTCTTTGGAGACTTGTTCTCCGAAGAAGGTTTTTTTGTCGTTTGGTGGAATTTAGGAGAGGAGACGATATAAAGGTGGTGTGACATGAGACGAATCGGAATGATGTTAGGTTTGGCTGTGGTGGGATTGAGTGGGTGTGTGGCGGAACGAGCTGAACCGATCGAACCGATGGAATCAAAAATCACGGTTAGCGTGAACAAAGAAGAGATGGATTCATCCGTTTCCGATGTTGAGGAAACGACGGCGAAAGAAGTGTTCGGTTCGATCATCGAGGACGTGCCGAAAGGGACTGTTCGACTACTCGATGCGGTCACGGCCCAATACACGCTTCAATATACGGATGGCACGTCCGAACGACCGTCGAGAGACGGCGTCTTCTATGAAATGGTCATCGATGACCTCGGGCTCATCGCCATCCAGTTACCAAACCGCGACGATGCGTTTGGCGTGTTCAACTATTCGCGGGGCGAGGAATGGGTGTTGCATGGCATCCAAAATATTACGATTCCCGAGACGGCCGTAAAAGTCCGTCACGGGTTGGATCTGTCCGAAGAGGAGCTCTTTGTCGCCCACCTCAAGATGGATCAGCTGGAGCGACCGGTGGAGATGTGGACGTTGTATGATGAGACGCAGCGCATCACGATTTTGTCGACTGATGCGTCCAGTGTGGCTGACGGAGAATTGATTGAGCGGCGTGACGTTTCAAATGAGCGGTATCGCTTGGATCAACCGGAAGGGAGAGGCTTGTTTTATCTGAATCAAGGCAAGCTCATCGTTTTGACGGGTGATGTGTCAGAAGAAGTGTTACTCAAACTCTCTGACTCATTACCGGAGGCGCAGGCGGTCGATTTTCCGCTGAAGCAATCCGAATAAAATAACGAACCCCCGCCATCAAGAATGATGTTCGGGGGTTCGTTTGCGTCCAATGTGGATGATGCCAAATAGGGCGATGGCAATCAAGGTGTGAAAGATGAACGGTTGAGTATGTCCAATGCGGAATAGATGAATCGCATAGACGACATAAAGGATGCTGCCGAATCCTAGTAAGATGGGAAAAAGAACTTTCATACGTCTTCTTCCCCTGGGTTTGTCCAAAATGGTAATCGTCCGGTCGTCACGAAGTAAGACGACGTGAGCAGGACACCAATCGCAAGGCCAGTCAATTGCGACTGAATCGGCTGACTTGTCAACGACAGATAAAAACTGTAGACGAGGTAGGATGTTGACACGACGATAAGTGTCATGAGCAAGAGTGTCATTTTCATTTTGTTTCACTCCATTCGAGCTCGTTCAAATGCTTCATGAACTGGACGAACGAGACACCTAGGAAGAAAGCCGGCATTGTCCAGACCCAATTGCTTAGAAACGGACCTTGCCAGAGCTCGAGCGAAATCATGCAGGCAAAGCCTAACGAAATAAGTGAAGCGAGTAGTCGCATCATAAAAACCTCCAAACGGACTTTGTCTATTCTACGTGGCGAATAGCCAAAAGGTTCCAAAAAAACCATCCCGTGAAAGCGAGATGGTTCATGTGCCACAAAAGGTCTGATACGGATACGTCCGTGGCGGTCCAGGTGAGACATAACGTCCATAGTCAGCTTCGTAATCGTATGGCTTCCGCAATACGTCGAGTAATGCATGCGTCGGTTCAAAGTCACCGCGTTCGGCTGCCATGAGGGCGGCCTCGACGTGATGGTTGCGCGGGATGACGGCCGGGTTATGCTGACGCATGAGCCGAGTGACGTCTTCGTCCGGGAGACCTTGTTCTCCAAGACGTTTCCGCCAAGCGGCGAGCCACGCCTTGCCGTCGTCCTGTTTAGCGAAAACGAGCGCTTCCGTGTCGCCGAGTGTGAGGGCGCGGAACGTGTTCGTGAAGTCGGCCTCGGACTCCATCATGAGCCGGAGCAGTTCATCCGTCAGTGCGTCGTCTCCGTCTTTTCGCACGTAAAGTCCGATTTTATGGGCGAGCCCAGTAAAGTACGCCTCTTTATACGTTTCCGTGTAGTCGTTCAACAGCTTGTTGGCGATATCGACGGCCTTTTCTTGTGTGTCAGCGAGGAGCGGGAGCAACGTCTCGGCGAGGCGGGCCAAGTTCCATGACCCGATATACGGCTGATTCGCATAGGCGTAGCGTCCCTCGCGGTCGATCGAGCTGAAGACGGTATTCGGGTGATACGTATCCATGAACGCACACGGGCCATAATCAAGCCCTTCACCGCTGATAAACGTATTGTCCGTGTTCATGACGCCGTGGATGAACCCGACGAGTTGCCAATCCGCGATCAGTTTCGCCTGCCGGGTAATCACGCGGCCGAGGAACTGTTCATAGCGGTCCGGTTGTCCTGCAAGGTCAGGGTCGTGGCGCTGAATCGCATAATCGGCGAGCGCAACGACGTCATCGATTGATCCGGCCGCGGCGGCGTATTGGAACGTACCGACACGTAAATGGCTTGCCGCGACGCGCGTCAGAACGGCGCCGTGCTTCGGTCCTTGGCGCATGATCGGCTCACCGGTCGTGACGACGGCGAGCGCCCGGTTCGTCGGGATGCCGAGGGCGTGCATCGTCTCACTGATGAGGAATTCACGCACCATCGGACCGACGGCGGCCCGTCCATCACCGCCACGCGAGTACTCGGTCGGACCCGAACCTTTCAATTGAACGTCGACACGCTTTCCGTTCGGGGCGACATGTTCCCCGAGCACGAGCGCTCGTCCGTCACCGAGCATCGTGAAATGGCCGAACTGATGACCGGCATACGCTTGCGAGAACGATGTGTCGGTCTGGCGATTCCCGGCGAAGAGTGCGACGTCTTGAGACGTTTCGGCGTCGAGACCGAGCGTCTTGGCGAGTGCTTCGTTCCACAGGACGAGTTCGGGCTTGTCGACCGGATGGACCGGTCCTCGGTCGTAAAAAATGTCACGGAGATCGAGGTAGGTCGCCTCGAAGTTCCAACTGTTGGTCATAGTAATTCCCCCTTCTTCGCCTCGAGTATAGCACAGCCGATTCCTTGCATAGCGCTTCGCGAATTTTGGTAAGATGAGAGGGAAGTGTGAAAACAGGAGTGATGGAAGATGGAGACGAGACAAGACGTATTGGAATGGCTGAACGGGCAGCTGCGGTTCGGGATTAAGCCCGGGCTCGAACGCATCGAGTGGATGTTGAACGCACTACAAATCGAGGAGTTGCCGTCTATTCACGTGGCAGGGACGAACGGAAAAGGGTCGACGGTCGCTTTCTTGCGGGCGATGGCGCACGCGGAGGGGTTGAACGTCGGGACGTTCATCTCACCGTACATCATCCAGTTCGAGGAGCGGATCATGTTGAACGGAGAGCCGATCAGGGAACATGACCTCGTCCGCATCGCCAACCGGGTCCGTGACTGTGCGAGTGCGTCACCGGAGACGTTGACGGAGTTCGAACTGCTGACGGTCATGGCGTGGCTCTATTTCCATGAGCAACAACCTGACCTCGTCATTTGGGAAGTCGGTCTCGGCGGACGCCTTGATTCGACGAACGTGTTGACGCGACCGCTCGCGACGGTCGTGACGTCAATCGGGCACGACCATCAAGGGATTCTCGGCGACACGCTCGAAGAGATTGCGCTCGAGAAGTTCGGCATCATGAAGCCGGGCGTGCCGATGTTTCATAGTTTGACGGATGAACGGCTGATCGCGTTGCTCAAGCGACAAGGAGAGGCGATGGACGCATCGATTCACGACGTCACTCCACTCGTCACATCAATCGAGGACGGGACCGACACGGTCGTCACATATGATGGATTGGATCCAGTGACGCTCGGGTTGACCGGACACCATCAAGCGTATAACGGGGCGTGTGCCGTCGCCGTCGCGCGCCACCTCGGCTGGAAGGCGGAAGCCATTCGAGCGGGGCTCGAGGCGGCACAACACCCAGGTCGCTATGAGCTCATCTCGAGACAGCCCCGCATCGTGCTCGATGGGGCGCATAATGCGGAAGGGGTCGCCGCGCTCGTTGAACAGTTGAAGCTCGAGCGTGACGTGACCGTCCTCGCGGCCATTCTTGCCGACAAGGACCGGGGAGCGATGATCGCGTCGCTCCAGATGGTGGCGGATGTCTATGAGACGACGTTCGATTTCCCACGTACCCGTACGAAAGAAAGTCTGATTGCCGACGGGGCCCGCTACGTGGACTGGCAGGAGTGGTTGGCCGCATGGCTGGAAGCGCCGAAATCCGAGACGCTCGTCGTGACCGGGTCGCTCTACTTTATCAGTGCGGTCAGAAATCATTTAGCTAAAGATATTCAAAAAATGTAAGAAAAAGATTATAGGTGTGGGATAATAGGCTTAGATTGGGATAAACTGAATGGGAATCCACTTTGAGGAGTAGTGAGGTGCAATATGGAGAGTGAGAAAGGTTTCACATTAGTAGAAGTATTAGTTTCTATTGTTCTCCTCGGTATTATTTTTACAAGTTTTTATGGACTTCTCGTTCAAAGTGCCCAAACGAATACGGTTTCTCGGACGATGATGGATTTATCTTACGTTGCTCAAAATGAATTCGAGTTGATGAAAGCAAAAGGGCAGGAGACTAGTGCCAAGACGAGAATTCAAATAGTTGAAGAACTCGGCTATACCTATCGACAAACGTCCTTAATAAATGGGACGGTATGGCTGGAATTCTCAAAACCGATTCCACTTGATAATCGGCGCATCGTTTTAAGGGTGGAGAATAGTCCCTCAGCTTTAAATCGAATCATTATCGAAGTGTTTGAAGAGGCAACGATTGACTCTAATACAAAACTGGAGGGCGTCTTGAGGTGGGGATGAAGCAATTTGTTATCAAAATCCGTAATGAATCAAAAGGCGTTACTTTAGTCGAACTATTGGTGACAATAGTCATTAGCTCAATTGTTGTAATCGTATTGGCAAATATTTTGACTGGTCTTGTTCAATTCAATCAATCCGAAAAAGTACGAGATCATCAAACGGCAGAGATGCGATTAGTCATTAAGATGATTACTACTGATGTTCGCAGAAGCAGCGCGTTTGAAATGAATTCCTCAGCTTTGACTGTGAATAGTCGTACATACAAAGAGAGTAATGGAGTCATTTATCGAAACAATGAAGTGATTGCGCGAGGCATCGAATCGTTGACGTTTTATTTCAAGGATCAAATGTTAACAATCGATTTAAAACTTGAGGGTGTCAATCAACCTTCAAAAGTCGTAACGACAAAACTGTTTATCGGGGAAGGTGTGGCAGTTGAAAACTTGGAATAATTGGCGCCTCGCCAAAGAAGAAAAAGGGAATACTCTCATCTTAGTCTTGATAGTGATCTTACTGTTTTCTTCAATTGGTTTAAGCATGATTCAGTCTAGTTTGAATTCTGTGTCGCTTTCGAATGGGGAAGTCAAAGAACAATCTGCCTACTACATCGCTGAAAGTGGCATCACGTATACACTTGATCAGATTCAACAAGCGCTCGACGAGGTGGAAGATTTAAACAAAATAACAGATGAACAGTACTACAACTATGTAAATGCCAACATTTTAACTGGTACTCAACCTCGAGTGTTTTCTTCGTTTGAGAAACAGAAAGGCATTCAACCATTGGCTATGGTAACTGTAAAGATGAGTAATGTTTCATCAGATCGAACGGTTAGAGACTACATCATCACATCGACTGGCCAGGTCGGTGAGCGAAAAAAAACGTTGCAAACAAGTTACTCGTTGGATCTCGAGCGGATGCCAGGACCAACCCTTCCTTCCAACTTAGGGATATACTCCAAAGGAAAAATGAAGCTCGCTAACGGAGTTGTGACAGGTAATATCCTGCTAGAATCGAACGCTCAAAATATGTTAGAGGTTACTGGAAATCCGACAATCAACGGAGCTGTCTACACGTTACCCTCGTCTCATTCCAAAACTATTTTGGCGCCGAATTGGTGGCTGGATCAAAAGCGACCTACAATATACAAAGAAGACTTTAATTTAGGTTTAACACTTCCTGACTTTCCGTCAGCAAATGATTTCAATTATAAGATGATTCCCGATGCTACTTTTAAAGCGGGCAGCAGTCAGTACCAAGTGATTTCAAAAGGTAATATCGATATTTCGAACTGGATTGTCAGTGATTATGAGCTCATTTTGGATCAAGATTATAAAGTAAACGACATTAACTTGAGTAGTAACTATCGTTTGACGATTAACGTGAAAGATAAGGATGTGTCCTTATACGTTAATTCGATTCAAGGAACCGGACATTTAGATGTGAAGAGTCAACCGGGTGGGAGTTTGACGATGTACCTAGCTGACAACATTTCATTAAACGGTCATGTGAACGAAAGCGATGGGAATGATTTGTTCATGTATATCGGACCTTCTAATGGTCAAACGAAACTAGTAAAGAGTTCTGGTTATGGGAAATTTAATGCCTCGATTTATGCGAAAGATGCCAACTTAGAGTTCGTTGGTTCGGCCTCCCTGAATGGAAGTATTTTGTCAGGTGGGGAAAATGTGAAAGTTACCGGTGGGACTCAAATCAATGTACCAAAAAAATTAATTTTTGCTCCGAACGCCCATGTCGAAATTATTGAAGGCGGTACAGTGAACGGTGGGATTGTTTCCGACACGTTTACAATTAGCGGTGGAGCGAAAGTCAATGCAGCATCAATTGAATTAGACGACTTACCTTTCTTCGGAGAGGCAAGTTCAGAAACAAACTTGATTGTAAAGAAAGGGACTGTTAGAGAAATTGCTAACCCATGAGAACTTTTACAAAGTGGAGGAATTTAAATGAAACAGTTTGGAATGCATGTCTCCATCCTCATCGGACTTGTCTTACTCGTATCGCTGCCAACGATTGGTCTTGTCAATTATCTCGAAGCATCAGCGAAGACAAATGCTACATATAAAGAGACAACGGTTGCCGGTATCGATGTATCAGGGATGACGAGAGAAGAGGCGATCATTCGACTTGATAATGCAATCAAAGATTTTAATAATACACCATTCGCATTGACACTAGTCGATGGAACGGTACTCGAGGTCGGTAAGGATACCGTCGCTTATAATGTCGAGGCAACCCTCGACGGAGTAACAGAGTCCGGTACTTATTCACTCGTTACGACGGTTGATGAAGAACGACTTACTCCGTACCTCAATAATCAACCGGTGACGCTCACCATGGTCACGCCCCCCCTCGTTGAAGCAGCTTCGAACTTTAATTCAGATGTTATTTTAGAGATGACGGCTACCGAGAGCGAAGTTGTCTCATCCATAACTATAAGTCCGACGCCTGCGATGCGTTCAGCAGTTGAACGAATGAATGGTTTCGAGATGGAGGCTGGAGATATTTTCAGTCTGAAGACGTTCGGAGAAGACTTTGACGCACTCAGTACGCTTGGTTCGTCTATGTATCAACTGTTCGCAGCGACACCGTTCCAAATCCTTGAACGTGTGCAACATGAGACGCTACCGGCCGGCGTTGAGCTCGGCTACGATGTCAAAATCGACGATCGTTCGAACTTCGCTGTGCAGAATACGGAACAAACTTCATATGCGCTGATCGTATTAGAAGAAGGGAACACAATGACAATTCAATTGCTCGGTAAAGCATTCGTTGGAGCTTATGAGTCACGTGTCGAAGACGTGACAAGCGTACCGTTCCAGAATGTCGTTCGCTTCTCATCTGCACTCACAGCAGGCAGTTCATCTGTCACTCAGTCTGGACAGACGGGTGAGTCGGGCAAGTTATATCGTGTCCGTATTACGGAGACTGGTGAGTCATTAGAACTTCTCGGTTTTGATTTCTACGAACCAATTCCGGAAATCGTGACAAAGAGTTCTGTACCGGTTCCTGAGCCCGAGCCTGAACCAGAACCGACTGAACCGATTATTATTCCAATTTTGCCGGATAATCCGGAAGAATGGCTAAATGAATGGCTACTAAATGACGATGTACAAGATAACAACGACGACGGATATGAACAACAGCCGCCGGTTCAACAAGAAGATCCAACCGCGGTACCAAATGAGGGGGCAGTCGGATGATTGGATATTTGATATTGGTTGCCTTTTGGGTACTCGCAACTCTGACCGTGTTCGCCTTATCCATTCCACACACACGAAAGCGTGAGACGAAAGGTATTATTTCACTTTTTGTGGCTTTGCTTTCACTTGGAGTATACAGCGTTTATAACGAAGGGCTCGAGCGAACGTGGTGGATTTGGGCCCTCCTTGCACTCGTTTTAATTAGCGGTGCGGCGCTCAGTTCGTTCGTTGAACAACGAGGCTCCGCACAGGTGGTGCCTCAGGAGGAACCACAGAGGATGGTGAAGTAAGGTGAGACGAACGAAAAAACGACTTGGCGAGATGCTCGTCGAGGCGGGGTTAATTACGCAAGAACAACTCGACGAAGCGCTCGTTCAAAAGCGGACCGGGGAAAAGCTCGGGGATGCGCTCATGCGATTGAACTATTTGACCGAGACACAATTGATTCAAGTACTGCACGAACAATTAAATGTACCAGTCATTTCTTTATACGCGCAAGACATCAATGTGACGGTGACGAAACTCGTCCCGAAAGTTATTGCTCAAAAACATGACATTATGCCAATTGAGTTACAAGGGAACACGCTGTTCATCGCAACGGCGGACCCGCTCGACTTGATCGCCATCGATGACGTCCGGCTTCAGACGGGAATGAACATCGAGGTCGGGATCGCCACGCGCGAACAGATTCGTAAAACGATCAGCCGCTATTATGAGATGGATGCGTCACTCATCGAGATTCTGAAAGAAGAAGCGCCTGAACTCGAGCGCGAGGAGACGGCGTCGCGCGATGACGCCCCGGTCATCCGGCTCGTCAATCAGCTCTTCTTGAGTGCGATCGACCAGCGCGCCTCGGATATTCACTTCGACCCGCACGAGAAGCAGTTGCACGTCCGCTTCCGGGTCGACGGTGATCTTCGGACCGAAACGATTTATCCGAAGAAGATTCAAAGCGTCATGCTGACGCGCCTTAAGGTCATGAGTAACTTAGACATCACCGAGAGCCGTTTGCCGCAGGATGGACGTATCAAATATACGCTCCGGGGCCGCCCGTACGACTTCCGCGTCTCGACGCTCCCGACGATGTATGGCGAGAAAATCGTCATCCGGGTGCTCGACTCGTCGGAAGGATTGACCGATTTGACGAAGCTCGGCTTCGGCGACCAGAACGAGGCGGTGTACCGCGACATGTTGAAACGGCCGAACGGGATTATTCTCATCACCGGGCCGACGGGATCAGGGAAGTCGTCGACGCTCTATGCGTCGCTACGCGAACTGAACGAGGAATCGAAGAACATCATCACGGTCGAGGACCCGGTCGAGTATCAACTCGACGGCATTAACCAAGTCCAGGTCAACGCCAAGGTCGGCTTGACGTTCGCGTCGGGTCTGCGTTCGATTTTGCGACAAGACCCGAACATCGTCATGGTCGGGGAGATTCGGGACACCGAGACGGCCGAGATTGCCATTCGAGCGTCGTTGACCGGTCACTTGGTGTTGTCGACACTACATACGAACTCGGCCATCAGCTCGATCACCCGCTTGATTGACATGGGAGTCGAACCGTTCCTTGTCGCCGCCTCGACATCCGGGCTCGTCGCCCAGCGGCTCGTCCGGCGCGTCTGTCGCGACTGCGGTCATGAACAGCCGGTCTCGAAGCGCGAGCAGGAACTGTTTGCCGCTGAAGGGATTCCGGTTGAACGAATCATGCGCGGCAACGGTTGTGCCTCATGTAGCTTCACAGGTTATCGTGGACGGCTCGCCATCCATGAGGTCGTGCCAATCGATGAAGGGTTGCGCCGATTGATTATGAACCAGGCGACGGAAGCCGAGATGGTCGCCTACGCGAAAGCGCAAGGTGCCCGCTTCCTCCTTGCCGATGGGCTCGAGAAAGTCGCGTTCGGACTGACGAATACCGAGGAAATATTGAGAACAGTGATAACGGAGTGAGTCTATGATCCATCAGTCGATTGAAGTGATTTTAACGAAAGCGGTCGAACAACGCGCCTCGGACATCCATTTGACCGCCGGCTCACCGCCGATCATCCGGGTTGACGGGAGCCTCATCACGATGTGTGATGAGAAAGTGTTGCCGCTCCATATCGAAAGCTATTTGAAAGACATCATGACCGAGGAGATGCGGGGGCGGCTCGAGATGCAGCGCGACCTCGACTTCTCGTTCGGGGTCCCGCGCGTATCGCGGTTCCGCGTCAACGCCTATTACCAGCGGGGCACGGTCGCGATCGCGTTCCGTTCTATTTCCGGGGAAATCCCGACGATGAACGAGCTCGATTTGCCGCAAGTGCTGAAACGTTTGATTGAAAAGCCGTACGGGCTCATCCTCGTCACCGGACCAACGGGGTCGGGGAAATCGACGACGCTTGCCGCGATGATTCATGAAATCAACCGCACACAGCGGAAACGCATCATCACGCTCGAAGACCCGATCGAGTATTTGCATTCGCACGACCAAAGCATCGTCGACCAACGCGAGATCGGCTCCGACGTCATGAAGTTCGTCGACGGTCTTCGGGCCGCGCTCCGTCAAGACCCGGATGTCATTTTGCTCGGGGAGATGCGTGACCTTGAGACGATTTCGACGGCGATGACGGCCGCTGAGACGGGGCATCTCGTCATGGCGACCCTCCATACGTCGAGCGCGATGTCGACCGTCAGTCGGATCATCGACGCGTTTCCGGCCGAGCAACAGGATCAGATTCGGACCCAGCTCGCCAACGTCCTGCTCGGTGTCGTCAGTCAGCGTCTCTTCCCGCGCGTCGATGTGCCGAAAGGTCGTGTCGCCGCGATGGAGATTATGATCGGCAATCCGGCCGTCGCCAACTTGATTCGGAACGAGAAAGAGTTCCAACTCCCGACCGTCATCCAGACGAACCGGCAGAACGGGATGCAGACGATGGACATGGCGATCGAACAGCTCGTCCGTCAAGGCGTCATCAACCCGAACGCCGTACCAAATGAAGAGAGGTGACTGAATGGCCATCTTCCAATACGAAGGTAAACTGCTGAACGGGAAGCGTAAGAAAGGGCGGGTCACCGCCGTCTCGCTCCGGGAGGCGAAAGAAAAGCTGCGCCAAGAATCGATTCTCGTCACCGAGCTCGCTGAACTCGAGTCGACCGGACTGAATAAAGAAGTGAACTTGCTCCCCGAGCGAGTCAAGATTGAACATTTGATTATGTACGTGCGCCAGTTCGCGACGCTCATCCGGGCCGGCGTGCCAATTGTTCGGGCGACGTCCATCTTGCGCGTCCAGACCGAGTCGAAAGTGTTGAAGAAGACGCTCAGCCAAGTCGAGGACGATTTGCGCGAAGGGATCGCTTTCTCGGAGGCGATCAAGAAGCATCCGCGCGTGTTCTCGAACTTCTTCAGCTCGATGGCACTTGCGGGTGAGGCGAGCGGGAACTTGGAGGAGGCGCTCGACCAAATCGGGCTCCAGCTCCAAAAACAATATGACGTCAAACGGAAAGTCATCTCGGCGTTGACGTATCCGCTCGTCGTGTCGATCGTCGCCATCGGCGTCGTCGCGTTCCTCATGGTGAACGTCGTCCCGACGTTCGCGAGCATCTTCGGACAGCTCGGCGGAGAATTGCCGCTCATCACACGCATCGTCGTCGCCGTGTCAGACTTCGTTGCCGCCTATTGGTGGCTCATCTTCGGTGGGGCGCTTCTCGCACTGCTCGTCTTTACGTGGATGTTGAAGCGCGACAAGGAACGGTATGTGATTGATGGATTGTTGTTGAAGATGCCGATTTTCGGGCCGATCGTCCTAAAGTCTCAAATCGCCTTATTGACCCGAAGTTTGGCTGTCTTGCTACAAGCGGCGGTTCCGATTTTATCGGCAATCGAGATTACCGAGAAAATCGTCTCGAACCGGGTCATCCGCAAAGGTCTTGCTCAAGCACGTAAGATGATGGCACAAGGGATTCCGCTCCATGAACCGCTCGAACGGAACGATAGCTTCCCGCCGCTCATGACGCAAATGATTGCGGTAGGCGAGGAGAGCGGGGATTTGGACTCGATGTTGAACGAGGTGGCGGAGTTTTATGAGACCGAGGTCGAGACGACGACGGACCGTCTGAAATCGATTATCGAGCCGCTGTTGATTGTCGTCTTGGCGAGCATCGTCGGCGTCATCGTCATCGCGATTGTCGTCCCGATGTTCCAAATTTATGGCGATATCCAAAATCAGTAGAAAGTTTTTATTTATTTGCAGATTTGTATCTTTTCAATCCTAAATTTTGAATGTATAGTAAAATTGTTCTACTAGTATTAGATCAAAGGTAATGAATCTAGCTTACATCACAGCAAAACACACAAAAGGGGAGAATGAATCATGTTGGAGAAAATGAAAATGATTTGGCAAGATGCCAAACAATTGAAAGACGAGCGCGGACTCACACTCGTCGAGTTGCTCGTCGTCGTCGTTATCTTGGGTATTATCGCAGCGATCGCCGTTGTCGCAATCGGTGGGATTATCGAGAACTCGAAGAAGGATGCGATGGTTGCCGATGCGAAGCAGATGGTAAGTGCGGCGAAACTATATACTGCATCTAACCCAGTTGATTCTGCAAAGACATTACGGTTTGCAGGCACTTTAGCAAACGGTGAAGCAGATGGAACTCAATATGTTGATAATTTAAAAGATCCATTTGGTACTGGAAACTATACAAATGCTAATGTTGTTATAACTCCTAATGGAAATAAATATACGTATACTGTTCAGTTAGTTGGTTCTAAAAAAGCAATTGGACAAGCTGCAGCGGTTGCAGATGATACATTGAAAAAAGATTTAGTAATCGACAAAACTACTAATTAATCTTTCTCCGGCTGGCGCTGGGCACTCGCTCAGCCTAGCCGGTTTTCTGTTTTTGGCATATACTTACAAGTAAGGAAGTGACCTTGATTGGTTGAATTCATCGGACTTATTTACAGCCTCGTCCTTGGGGCCGTCATCACGTCATTCACGAACGTCGTCGGGCTCCGCGTGCCACGCAAACAGTCCATCGTCACGCCGCGCTCGCACTGTCCGTCATGTGGACACGTCCTATCCGCTTGGGAACTGATTCCGGTCTTCGGTTACGTGTTCCTGCGCGGGAAATGCCGCGGCTGTGGCGGGCGGATCGCGCCGACGTATCCGCTCTTTGAATTACTTGGAGCGGTCGGTTACGCCTATAGCTTCTGGCTGTACGGCTTCAGCCTCACGACGATCCTCGCTTTCGTCTTCTTATCGACGCTCCTCGCCTTGGCGATGTCCGATTTGTCGACGATGCTCGTGCCGAACGTCATCTTGCTGTTCACGGCACCGGTCCTCATTGTGCTCGCCTATGGCGCGGGTGTGGCCTGGTGGAGCCCGATTGCCGGAGCGGCGCTCGGCTTTTCTGTCCTCGCCACCGTTTTTTTCGTTTCCAAGGGGGGACTTGGGGCCGGTGATGTCAAACTATTTACAGTAATCGGGCTCGTCCTCGGGCCACGCGACATCCTCGTCGCATTATTTTTATCGAGCTTAATCGGAGCAATCGTCGGATTGACGCTGATTGGCTTGAAACGGATGGATCGCAAACAGCCGATTCCGTTCGTGCCGTCGATCGCACTCGGCACGATGCTGACATTTTGGTTCAGCGAACGCTTTTTTGATTGGTATTTTGATTTGATGTAGGGGGAAACCAGCATGAGCCGGGCTATAGAGAAAGGAACGGTCGCTTACTTTTCGTTCGATGCGCTCAGCATCCACGGGGCCGTGATTAAGCAAGGCGTGTTCAAACGCAGCGCCACCGTCCAATTGGCGAAAGGCGCCTATACGGGGGGACGGATTGAAGACGAGAACGCATTCGGTCTCGCTTTCGATGAACTGTGCCGTAAATTGAAAGTACGAAAAGGGATGGTCTGTGCCGTCGATATGGCCGAGACCGAGGTGTTGTCCCGTAAAGTCGAGATTCCATCGACAATCCCGAAAGACGAGATTCGTGGCTATCTGTTCATGGAAATCGGTAGCTCAATCATCTTGCCGTTCGACGACGTCGCCTTCGACTATGAGGTGCTCGGTGAGACGGAGTCGAAGACCGAGGTCATGCTACACGCCGTCTCGGTCGATTTGACGAAAGCCATCCGCGCTTATATGAAAAAACGCGGATTCCAATTGAAGAAAATCGTGCCGCGTCCGGTCGCCATCGCGAACGGGGTAGCCCGACTTGAGACGCTCGACCCGCTCAAATCGACACTAATCTGGCACGTGACGCCGTTCGCGCACCAGTTGCTCGTCCTTGAGGAAGGGCAAGTTCGCTTCATCCGGGCCATCGAGACTAATCTCCCGTACCGCGCCGAGACGACGGACGGGATCATCACGTATACATATAGTGACTCGAAGGAGTCGCTCGCGACGCAGACGGACGAGTGGTTGAACGAACTTGCCCGCTTTCTCGATTTCTATCGTTACTCGCTCCGGACGGACGGTCGTCCGATTGACGAGTTGCTCGTCTCGGGGACGATCCCGAACCTCGACGACCTTGTCCGGACGATTGAAAGTGAGGCGATGGTGCCGGTCAAACGGATCGCCGACCCGCTTCCGCTCTCTCACGCGACGCCGTTGTCGCATCAGATGTTGCCGCTCCTTGGGATGGCGACGCTCGACAAGGAGCACGACGCCAACTTCATCAACTCGACCGATGTGACGCTCCGGTGGCCGATTATCGTGAGCCTGCTCGCTCTGATGATTGGTGGCGGGGCGACGGGCTACTTGTATTATGAAGTAAACGAGCTAGAACAGAATGAGGCTCAACTTGAGGAACAATTGCAACTTGTCCGGATTTACCAGACCGAGCAAGCGAATTCGAAAGGCCAGCAAGTCCTGTCGCTCGACCAGACGGTGACGGCGCTCACGGCCGAGGAGAAGTTGGCCGTGCCAGCGCTTCGGGCGTTGACGGAACAACTGCCGCCGACGGGCTACGTGCTGACGTATAACTACGCCGACGGTTCGCTCATGAGCGTGAGGACCCAGTTTGAGACGCTCGCCGATTTGAACGTGTTCCAACGCTCACTTTTGAACGACGTACGGTTTGAGAACGTTAAACTGCTCGGCGTGACGACCGAGACGAAAGCGGAGACGGAACAGGAAGAAACGGGCACCGACATGGATACGACGCTGTCGCCGAGCGTGCTCGACTCGACGAACGAACCGCTCCCGCGTTACATCGGAGAGTTCACCTTCACGTTCCTTAACGTCGAACCGGAGGCTCCGGAAGGGGAGACACCGGACGGCGAGACGGAAGAGACGGCCGATGAGGAGGTGGTGAGCGAATGAAACGTTCGACGATTTATTTGATTTTCACAATCTGTTTGTTCGCGGCCATCGCCGTACCTTCTTATTTCGGTTACCAGTATTTCATCCACCAAGGCAACGTCAAATCGCTCGAGCGGGAACTGTCACTCGAACAGACGAAACTCGAACTGTTGCGTCAAGAAGGCGAAGTCGTCGACGTCGCCGACTCACAGCGTCTGCAGACGCGTGTCCCGACCGAAGCAGCGCTCGACACGGTCGTCGAGACGTTGTCGCAGGCGAGTCAACTGTCTGACGTCCGTGTGACGAGCATCGCTTTCGCCGACGGCATCATCGCCGAAACGGAAGTGCCGGAAGACATCGACGAGCCGGAACCGAACGATGTGAGCGCGACGGCTGAACCAGCCGAACCGGTCGAAATCACGCCGGTCAACGCCTCATCGGTCCGCTCGACGGTCTCGCTCCAAGCGGACACGTACGAGTCGCTCGTCTTGTTCCTCGAGTCGGTCGAGTCGATGAACCGGATTCACATCTTGCGCACGGTCCAATTCAACGGACCGGCGGAGACGGGACCGAACACGACCGAGACCGCCGAGCCGCTCGATTTCACGGTCGAACTCGACGCGTTCTATCGCCCGGACCTCGATCAACTCGTCGAGGACCGCTATGTGCCGGCCCAGACGTTCACACCGAAAGACATCCCGGTGTACGACTATACGACACCATAATCCGAGCGTCCCTTCGAAAAGAAGGGACGTTTTTTTGAGGCGTCGCGGATTGTAAACATCTGCCCGTTTGCCTACAATCAACAGTGAAGTGTGATACGGGAAAGAAGCCCGTTACGCACATATGGAAGGAGTCGCTACAATGAAACCAACACAGAAACGTGTCATCCTCGCCTCGATGTCGCCGCGGCGGACCGAGCTGTTGACCCAGGCCGGGATCACCCATGAGGTCATCCCATCGAACGTCATCGAAGGGACGAACGGACGGGAACATCCGGACGAGTATGTCGGACGCCTCGCCCGCGAGAAGGCGATGGACGTCGCCCGCGACAACCGTGACGCCGTCGTCATCGGCTCAGATACGGTCGTCGTCTTGGACGGGACGATTTTAGAGAAGCCGAAAGACCGGGACGACGCGCGGGACATGCTGCGACGCCTATCGGGGGCGACGCATGAAGTACTTACCGGCGTCAGCATCATCGGGCCCGAGCGGTATGACTTATTCGTCACGACGACTCACGTCACGTTCATCGACATCCCGGACGCGTGGCTCGACGGCTACCTCGATTCGACGGAGCCGTATGATAAGGCCGGTGCCTATGGGATTCAAGGGTCGGGCGGTCTGTTCGTCGAACGGCTCGAAGGGGACTTTTACAACGTCGTCGGTCTGCCGATCCGTCCGCTCGTCGAGACGCTCGAGCGACACGGGGTATCGCCGCGCTTTCTGTGAATGAAGCGAAAGTTGGTGAAGGAATGACCATGGTGCTCGACCGAAGTGTTGAATCCGCGATTGCCCGGCTGCTCCAAATCGGGGGCAGGGGTGGCGACCCGCACGAGACGGCCCGACGGCTGTCCGACGTATATCCGACGCTCCGGGCGCTGTCGCAGGCGTCCGTGAGCGACCTCTGTCAAATCGAGGGCATGACGAAGAAGAAAGCCGAACAGTTGCTCGCGGCGTTCGCAATCGGTCTCCGTTACGTCGAGGAACCGAAAGTGGAGACACCGACGATCCGTTCGCCGCAGGACGCCTATGAACTGCTCCGTGATGAGCTCCGGCTGTTGAATCAGGAACATTTCATCTGCCTGTATTTGAACACGAAGAATCAGCTCATCGCCCGGAAGACGTTGTTCGTCGGCGGGCTCAATTCGTCCATCGTCCATCCGCGCGATGTGTTCCGCGAAGCGCTCAAACTGTCGGCCGCTTGTTTCATCGCCGTCCATAACCATCCGAGCGGGGACGCGACCCCGAGCCGGGAAGACATCGAGGTGTCGGAGCGGCTCGTCGAGGCCGGTCATATCGTCGGCATCGCTTGTCTCGACCACGTCATCATCGGGGAGGACCATTACGTCAGTATGAAGCAGCGCGGGTATATGAATGGCTGAGGAAGGGGAGGTAGGCATAAAAATGTCTACTTCTTGTTGATTGAATGGTTTTAATTCATTTCTTGCTTTTTCTAGAGACTCATAAAGCTTTCCTTGCTCATGATTTCTTCATGGGTGCTTTCATACACCTCATCATTACATTGCATTGCTCCGTAAAACACTGGTTATGCCAATGTGCCATTTATAATCTCTGCGCGGTTTATACGAAATGTTCTGCGTATACATTGATAGTTGGCGGAAGCTATAACCTTCTTTAACCTTACGCACCATGAGTTTTACTGCCTCAATCTCGTCTGGATTTACTTCCAGGCGTTTTTGATTGTTCTTACTGAAACCGTAAAGAGCGGGAGCGGACCATGCGCCTTGTCTTGCTTTTTCAATCTGACCGAGCTGTACACGTTCACCTAAGTTGGTAGATTCCCATTCAGCTATTGCAGCTACAAATGAGAGCAAAAGAACTATCTTTGATTACTCCAGAGCAAAGTAGTTATTTCTGGAGAGTGATGAATCAGAAAAAATACAGGCAGATAGAACCTCTTGACGATATAATCCCTATTGCTACTCCTGTAAAGTTTAAGAGTATTCTCCAAGTACTAGATTGTAATTTGTTATTGACGATTGAGGAGCTTGTTTCAAACTTTTATGCTTCTGATTCCAAGTCTTTGCATGCTCTTACTGGAATCGAGAGTGAATTTTTCAAAGTGAATCTGAAATCAAAAACTACAGCAGCCGTGTCTGACATTCAATCACTTAGGAAGCTCAAGTCAATGTAGTAAAAACCATCTTAACTGAATTTCCCCATAAAGTTGGACCTGAAAATCCGGCTTTTATGGAGTAGTTCATACGGGTGGTTTTTGTTTGCGCTCATTTAGTTATTCAATATCAATAGCAAAATAGTTCGTTAGGTTGGAGTAATTTACAACGATATAACATAAGCCCGATAATAATAATTTGCACGTTGAAAATAATGGTAATTACAATTATTGTGAAAAAAGTAAGTTACCTTATTGGTAACAAAATAGAGATACAGGGGGAATTGAAGTGAAGAAGTTAATCGTTATTTTTTGTGCTATGATGTTAATGATAGGAACCTTAGTTCCATTCCAAAAAGCATCTGCAGAAATTGGCTCAGAAGGAAGTTTAGAAGAAACAGTTCAAGTTGTACTCTATTCAGATGACACCAAAGTAATTATGTCTGAAGTTCCAAAAGAGCACGTAGTAGAGTACCAAGCTAAGCTCGAAGATTCAGCGTTTAGAAATTCAGAAATCCAAAAGAGTGTAGGTCCAGAAGAAAATCTAACTGCTCCTACAAAGTTAGCTGCTTCTTTATCAAAGTCTAGCATTTCACCAATGGCCGTGGTTCAGCCGCCTGATGGTGGTACTAAAGGTTATGTAAGATATTTTCGTAAGGCTGAAGTGATAAGAGTAATTGACTCGATTGACAATAAGTTTGATTGGCCATTTTATATCTCTAATCCTTTATCAGATAGTGTTGCAATTTATGCAATTACACGTATTGCTGGTATGTCGAACTTCACGGGTATTGCCGCGACTGTGACTGCTTGGACTGCATCTGATTTGATGAATCGTCAAACTTCGTGGTGGAAAGATTCAGCTATTATGATACTTAAAGGTACTATTACTGGAGTAAAGTTAACAGTTAAACCAAATACGACATCTAATTATCCAGCGGCATACATTACACTTGTAAGATATTGATCTTTAAAAAGTTTAGTAAGTCTTTGGTTTATTAGGAGGAAATAAAGTGTCTAAAAAAACTAAGATTAACCTAATAGGGTGGCTATTTCTTATATTCCTTGGAATTAGCAAAGCATTTTTTGACGAACAGCTTTCAATAATTACTACAGGTCTTGGTGGTTTGATTTGTATTATTATCGCCGCATCCATGATTTTTTATGGTGGCAATAAGAAGCCTAAGGCTGTGGATAATTGAATAACAAAAAGAAACTCATCAGATGCGATGAGTTTCTTTTTGTTTGAGTATATTATTCAACACTAATCGTCCAGTTGCCATCGGCCGTAATATTGAAGAAGTAAACTCCTGCATCATCGACGCGTTGGACCTGCGAGCCCTCATATGCACCAATTTCGTTTGCAAGACGTACATTGCCGTTAGCCTAGACTGAGCTGCAAAGTTAGATTGGCAATCATGAGTGAAGCTGAGTGTTTGAGCACCGTCTTATAATCCATGAATAAAATGGAAGCAAAATGAATAGAGAGTATCCAAAAGTCATTAATAGTATTTATATCTAGTCTAAATGCCTGTATTTGAACACGAAGATTCAGCTCATCGCCCGGAAGACGTTGTTCGTCGGCGGGCTCAATTCGTCCATCGTCCATCCGCGCGATGTGTTCCGCGAAGCGCTCAAACTATCGGCCGCTTGTTTCATCGCCGTCCATAACCATCCGAGCGGGGACGCGACACCGAGCCGGGAAGACATCGACGTGTCCGAGCGTTTAGTCGAAGCGGGCAATATCGTCGGTATCGCCTGCCTCGACCATTTCATCATCGGGGAGGACCATTACGTCAGTATGAAGCAGCAGGGCTACATGAACGGTTGAAACTGGAATTTATTTTCCAAACGAGACATCAGTTTGCTATACTGGCATACGAGGTGTTTACATTGGAAAAATTGATTTGGTTATTGATGCTTGTCGTCGCACTCGTCGCAAGTTTTGTCCGGCTCGACCCACGCGTACTATCACTTCTCGTATTCGCGTTGTTCGTCTTCATCAGTGTGGTACTGTTTCGACGGTTCCAACGAGAAGACCATTGGCTCGACCGCGTCTCGCCGCTTGTCGGTGTCGGCATTGGGATTGGTGCTTGTATCGCGTATGCGGCTCTATTTGTCGCCTGGTTCAATTCCTCGCTCGACCTTCAAGTGTGGCGAGTCATTCCGCAACTCGTCTTCATGTATGCCGGAATTTACGTGTTCGTCGTGACGACGTCGAGCTTTATGGCGGGGGCGACCCGACAAAAACCGTCGCGGTTCTTTCGCCCGGTATTGATCTTCGCGGTATTCTTTTACGCGGCCATGCTATTGCTCCCGCTCCAACCGGGCCTCTAAGTATGTTTCGAACGTAGCAGGCGCATCCACGCCTGCTTTTTTGTGTTGGGAGGAGTCATCAAACATAGTGTCGAACACCGAGAGTATGCGTTTACATACGACTAACTGAGAGGGAATGTGATCAGACATGAGTGAGGAAACCATCTACCAAGAACAGGATTTGAAAGTGATATTGACGGACATCAAGGACGGGACGGTTCGGTTGCACGACTTGGACGAGGAGCGGGTGATCCAATCGATGCTCCATCACATCGGCTCGACGGACCCTGAACTTCGAGATCAGTTGATTTACACGCTGTTTTATCGATTCATCATCGAAGACGAACAACTGACGAACGAACAGTTGACGGAGATGTTCCGGACGACGCTCAAATACCACTTGTTTTACGGCATCGGGGAGACGGCATCGGATACCGTCTTCACACGGGCGTTCTCGACGCTGTTGATCGCCTTGCTCGTGTATCAAGACCGGCAACGAGGATTTTTATCCGAGACGGACATCGACATGTTGAAGGCGAAGCTCATGGCGTATCTCGATTGTGAAATCGACACGAGAGGCTATGTACCTGGGAAAGGCTGGGCCCATTCGATCGCCCATGTGGCCGATGCCTTCGACGAGCTCGCTTTGCATCCGCACCTCGATGAGACGGAATACGGGGATATGCTCGCGGCGCTATGGAACAAGGTGATGATTCCGAGCGTCTATGTGCATGACGAGGACGAGCGCCTGCTGAATCCCATCTTCGCCTTGCTCGGGCGCGGGATGGACGAACATGAGCTGATCGTCCTGTTAGAAGATTTGCCTGCCCGATTGCGCGCGCAAAAACAGCAACTCGAGCCCGAGTACTATTGGCACGTCGTCCATAACGTGAAAACGTTTCTGAAGAGCTTTTTCGTGAAATTGGCGGACGTGAATCGCCCGAAGCTTCAAGCCGCCGTCTCCGAGACGTTGCAGCAGATTTGACGAGAACCCGGAACAATCTAGGCAGGCGCTTACACGCGCTTGCTTTTTGATTTGCGTTTTTGTCGAAAAGAAGGCACACTAATATACGGTGAGACAGGACTGAGATGAACGTTATTGTAAATAACCTGTAATCGAATGAACGTTTTCAAACATGATTTTTCCGTTATAATAAAAAATAGTGTAACCAAGAGAGGAGCAGCACGTATGTTTCGTAGTTTTAACCGAGAAATCGGAATCGACCTTGGAACGGCAAATACGCTCGTTTATGTAAAAGGTCAAGGCATCGTTGTTCGTGAACCGTCGGTAGTGGCGTTCCGTACAGATACAGGTAGAATTGAGGCCGTGGGTAACCAGGCCAAGGATATGATTGGACGTACGCCGGGTAACGTCACGGCACGCCGTCCGATGAAAGATGGGGTAATCGCCGATTTCGAAACGACAGCGACGATGATCAAATACTTCATGGAGCAAGCGCAGAAGTCGAAGAGCGGTTTGTTCTCATCGAAGACGAACGTCATGATCTGTGTGCCAAGCGGCATCACGTCAGTTGAAAAACGTGCCGTGGAAGACGCAGCCAAGCAAGCAGGCGCGCGTGAAGCGTACACGATTGAAGAGCCGTTCGCGGCAGCAATCGGTGCCGGTCTCCCGGTTTGGGAACCGACGGGCTCGATGGTCGTGGATATCGGTGGCGGTACGACCGAAGTCGCAGTGATTTCACTCGGCGGCATCGTGACGAGCCAATCGATTCGTGTCGGTGGTGACGAAATGGACGACGCCATTATTCGTTACATCAAAAACAAATACAACCTCATGATCGGGGAGCGGACGTCTGAGACGCTCAAGATGGAAGTCGGTTCGGCTCGCATCGACGTTTCGAACGAAGATGAGAAGATGGAAATCCGTGGTCGCGATCTCGTGACAGGTCTTCCGAAACAAATCGAAGTCACGGCTGCTGAAGTGTGCGAAGCACTCTCGGATACGGTTGAAGCGATTCTCGCGGGCGTCAAACAAACGCTCGAGCAGACGCCACCGGAGCTTGCGGCTGACGTCATGGACCGCGGTATCGTCCTCACAGGTGGTGGCGCACTCCTTAAAAACCTGGATGACGTCATCTCGGACGAGACACACATCCCGACACTTGTCGCGGATGAGCCACTCGATTGTGTCGCAATCGGGACAGGAAAATCACTTGAAATGATGGACGTCCTCCGTTCAAAATCAGGCATCTCGTCGCGTCGATGAGTGGTGACACACGATGAGCCGGTTCGTACGTAATAAAAAGCTCATCATCACGCTGATCGGTATCATCTTATTCGTAGTGATTTTAGGGGTTTCGATTCGAGGACGGTCGGAATCCGCTTGGTACCAGGACGTCACGCGTGATGTGGTCGGAACGTTCCAACGGGTGTTCACGGTGCCGATCGGCTGGATGGACAGTACCGTGTCCTCGATTTCGAACGTACGCGACATTTATGAAGAGAACCGTCAATTGAAACAACATTTGACGAAATACGCGGAAGTGTCGGTCGAAGCCGATGACCTGCGCCGTGAGAACGAAGAATTGCGCCAAATGGTCGAGGCGCGTGACACGTCGCTTCGTGACTTTGATTTGATTCCCGCCGAAGTGATCGGGCGCACGCCGAACGACTGGCAGCGCTATGTGACGATTAACGTCGGGGAAGAGCGCGGTGTTGAGAAGGGCATGGCCGTCACGGCCGCCGGAGGTATGGTCGGGCGCGTCATTCAAACGAGCGCCTACACGTCACAAGTGCAACTCCTTTCGGACAACAACCGGACGAACAATGTTTCGGCCGTCGTCAAAGATGAGGACGGCAAAGCGACGTACGGGACAATCGATGGCTTCGACAGTGAGACGAACGAGCTCTTCTTCACGAAGGTCTCGAACAGCGTCAAGTTGAAAGAAGGCGAGATCGTGTCGACGTCAGGTCTCGGTGGTCGTTACCCGGCCGGTCTTGTCATCGGGACGGTCGAGTCGATCGAGACGGATGAATATGGCGTGTCTCAAGTCGCCCGTATCAAACCTGAGGCGGACTTCAACGAGTTCTCGCAAATGTTCGTCATTGATCGTACGCTCGACGAACCGTTCTTGACGGGTCCCGAGGAAGGAGGAGCAGCGGGTGAGTAACATGAAAGTGTTCATCGCCCTGTTCCTCCTCTTTCTTATTGAAGGGACTTGGGCCGCGATTTTCTCATGGCACTATGTGACGCCGTTCTTATATTTGACGTTGATCGGCTTGATGTACGTCAGTTTGTATGGTCGCTTCGAGGCGGCGTTCGGATTCGGGCTCGTCTTTGGACTGTTGTACGACATCGTCTACACCGACTTGCTCGGAATTTACTTATTTACTTTTTCACTCATTCCTCTCTTAGTCAGCTTCGTGTTAAAATATATAGGTGAGAACTTCTTTTCGGTCGCCATCACGTTCACATTCATGATCCTCGTGTTTTCTTTCGGGATTTTCAGTGTCATGACGGCGGTCGGTGGGACGACCATGACCATTCAAACACTATTAGTTGAACAGATTCCAGGGACGCTCGCCGTCAACGCTGTCGCCATCGCACTGTTATACGTGCCGATGACACGATACGTGGCGCCGCGGCCTGTAGCGAAAAGAGGGTAGCCATGATGGAGCGTAAACGACATATTACGATAAAAGGACATCGCAACGGTATTGCAATCCACTTCAATCCACGGAGTGGCATCGATGAGGTGCTCGGAGAGCTTGAGGCCACGTTACAAGAAATGGAGCCGCCCTCTGGGAAGATTGCACTCAAATTGCACGCGGGTACTCGTTACATCGACGAGGAGCTGTCACGTCAAATTCGTGAAGTCGTCGCTCGTCATGGCGTTTTTTATATCGAGGAGCTATCGAGCGAGGTCATGTTGACCGAAGAAGCGAAAGCGACCTACGGCAAAAAGACGTTCCACTACCATAGCGGGACGATTCGAAGCGGGCAAATGCTCGATTTCGATGGCTCGGTGCTCATTATCGGAGACATCAACCCGGGGTCCGAGGTTCGGGCAACGGGCAGCATATATTGTTTAGGGACGATACGAGGAAATGTGCGTGCCGGTGTCGAAGGATGGGAGGAAGCGGTCATCACCGCCAGTCTGCTCCATCCGAAGTTTTTAGCGATCGGTGAACATGTGCTCGCGTCGGACGACGACGAAGAGCTTCCGGAGATCGAGATGGGATGCGCGTATCAGACGAATCAGGGCATTGAAATGACGCGTCTTCGTCAAGTCATGACTGGGCTGAAAGACGCATATGCAATGGAATTACAGAGAGGGTGAGTTTGATGGAGCAAGTAGTAGAGCCTGTACATACAGCTAAAGAAGTGAAGAAAGGTCGGGCCATCGTCGTGACGTCGGGGAAAGGTGGCGTCGGGAAGACGACCACGACCGCGAACCTCGGGACGGGCCTCGCATTGTCTGGCCACTCGGTCTGTCTCGTCGATACGGATATCGGTCTACGGAACTTGGATATCATCTTAGGACTCGACAACCGGAGCATCTATAACCTCGTTGACGTCATCAACGGGCAGTGCAAGCTGCATCAGGCGCTCGTCCGTGACAAGCGGTTCGAAGAGATGTATCTCTTGCCTGCGGCCCAGTCGAAAGACAAGACGTCGGTCCAACCGGAGCAAGTGAAAGAGATCATCGACCAGTTGAAGACCGAATACGACTTCGTGTTGATCGACTGCCCGGCCGGTATCGAGCAAGGTTTCATGAACGCCATCGCCGGCGCCGACGAGGCTGTCGTCGTGACGACGCCTGAGAAGGCTGCCGTTCAAGACGCGGACCGCATCATCGGCATGCTCGAGCAAGCGGAACATGTCGCGGCACCGAAACTGATCGTCAACCGCGTCAAGAACCACCTCGTCGAATCAGGCGACATGCTCGACATCGATGACATCATGCGTATCTTGTCGATCGACTTGCTCGGCGTCGTCGTCGACGATGAAGAAGTCATCGCCGCTGCGAACCGCGGAGTGCCGGTCACGATGAACCCGGACAATAACGCCGGACAAGCGTACCGCAACATCACGCGCCGCATTCTCGGCGAGTCGGTGCCGCTCATGTCGATTCAAACCGAACAAAAACCGGTCGGCTTCTGGACGCGGCTCATGATGAAGTTTGGAATGAAAAAAGCCTAAGGCAACGAAAGTTGCCTTTTTGTGTCGAAAGGAGAGATACGTGTGCGATTGATCTATGAACGGACCCCGTCCATCGAACGGGCCATGCTCGTCGATGGGGAACGTCTCCTCGAGGTCGAGGAACGCTTCATCGACCAACTGTCGGTCGGGACGATTCTCGAGGCCGCAATCGAACGGATTCACCCGTCGCTCGGCGCCGCGTTTTTGACGACCGGCGAGACGACGTTCTTCCTGCCGATTGCCGAGACGCTCAAAGCGCTCGAGGCGTATCCGAACGTGCCAGGCATCGGCCAGGCGGCCGTCGTCGGTGACAAACGCCTCGTCCAAGTGACGAAAGAAGGCATCAACGGCAAACATCATAAAGTGACGGAAAACATCCGCTTCGGCGGACGCTACATCGTCTACTTCCCATACGGCCGGCGTAAGCTGTATAGCCGGAAGCTCGACCTCGTCACCCAGGACCGGTTATCGAAAGTGTTCGAGCTCGAAGAAGCGGAAGGGGTCTTGTTTCGGACGGAGTCAGGGCAAGCGAGCCCGGACGTCCTTCAAGAAGAACTTGCCTTGCTTCGGCGTCGCGCCGCGGACGTCGTGACGGCACGACGCGGGCAGGATGAGCTGCTGTGTGAACAGTTCGTGCGCCGCCATGCGGTCGAGTCGGTCATGTTGAACGACAAGGAAGCACAAGAGCGGTTATCACGGCTCGAGGTCAACGTCGAACGCCATGTCGGCAAAGGTCGGATGAAAGAAGCGGCCCGGCTCGACGGGGCGATTGAAAAGCTCGGACAGCGCGTCGTCTGGCTTGAAGGTGGTTCTTACGTCTTGGTCGAACAAGTTGAGACGATGACCGTCATCGACGTCAACAGCGGCAAGAACGTCGCCGTCAAGGACAAGGGGCGGGCAGCCGACACAATCAACGAAGCCGCCCTCTACGCGGTCATGGAGCAGCTCCGGCTGCGCAATATCGGCGGCATGGTCGTCATCGACTTCTTACGCGGGTCAAAAGACGGGCAGGCCCGGCTCTTGAAAAAGATGAAAGAGCTCGGCGCCCGTGATCCGCGCCGCGTCGAAGTGTACGGTTTCACGCGTATGGGCTTGTTCGAGCTGTCCCGGGAACGCACGGGCCGTTCGATTCAAGACCGGATGACGCACGACGGGAAGCCGTCGAAGCTCGCCGTCTTCTCTCGGATTGAACGTGCTTTGATGGAGCTCGCGCCGGAAGTCGAAGCGGTCGTCTTGACGCTTCCGGGCAAGTGGCACGACGCGTCGTGGGATGGGTTTGCCTGCACGGTCCTCCTCGTCGAGGGAGAACCGGATGTGGCGTTCTACGGGACGCTCGAGGAATGTCAGAATTTCGTATCTCGTCATTGACAACGATGAAACGAGAGTGGTATTATCTATAACGTTAGTTCGTTTGGAAGCACCCAAATGGCTACAACCGCACAGAACGGGTTGAAACGGTTTCGCCCTGCCCTGGATGGCGAGTCTGAGTTTAATAAGGAGGTGCACGTATATGTACGCAATCATCAAAACTGGTGGTAAGCAAATCAAAGTTGAAGCAGGTCAAGAGATCTACATCGAAAAACTCGATGCTGATGTCGAGGGTACTGTAGAATTCGGTGAAGTTCTTTTCGTTGGTGGTGACGATGTTAAAGTCGGAGCTCCACTCGTAGAGGGCGCTAAAGTTGTCGGTACTGTGGTAAAACACGGCCGCGCTAAGAAGATCACTGTCTTCAAAATGAAAGCTAAGAAAAACTACCGTCGTAAGCAAGGTCACCGTCAGCCTTACACGAAAGTTCGCATCGAGAAAATCGAAGCGTAAGCTATGATTCGAGTAACGGTCAGACGAGACGAGACGAAGTCGATTCGTTCCGTCGAAGTGACAGGTCACGCCAACTTTGCCGAACCCGGTTCTGACTTGGTATGTGCCGGCGTTTCTGCCATCATCTTTGGGGCATACAACGCTGTCGAGGTACTCGCCGGTCAGTCGCTTCTTGTAGAAATGGCAGACAAAACAGAGGGTGGCTACTTTTATGTCGAGACGTATCCTGACCTATCACCGGAGGATATGACTCGCACCCAATTGTTATTAGAAGGGATGCTCGTGCAACTAGACACGATCGCCCAGAGTTACGGTGATTATATCCAAATTGAACAATAGGAGGTGGACCTCATGTTACAATTGAACCTTCAGTTCTTCGCATCGAAAAAGGGAGTAGGATCGACTAAAAACGGTCGTGACTCGATTTCGAAACGCCTCGGCGCTAAACGCGCTGACGGACAAACGGTTTCAGCTGGATCGATTCTCTACCGTCAACGCGGTACGAAAATTCACCCAGGTGAAAACGTAGGCCGTGGTGGCGACGACACATTGTTTGCTAAAGTTGACGGCGTAGTACGCTTCGAGCGTCTTGGTCGCGACAAGAAACAAGTGAGCGTTTACCCAGTTGCGTAAGTAGAACCACGCAGAAGACTCTAGCCACTTATTTGGTTAGAGTCTTTTTTACTAGTTTTACTAGGAGAGGATTGCATGAACTCACAGGCAGCACTGAAACTATTATCGACCGTCCGTCACGAATGGATGAATCGGCTTCAGATGATCTCCTTGTATGCGGCGCTCGAGCCTGAAAAACTCGAGGAGCTGTACGAGCGATATCGTCAGCACGCCGACGAGGAGAGTGCGCTCATTCGTTTGGATTTGCCGATGACGAGTCTCGTCATCATACAAGCGAATTGGGAAGGACGGTTGACCTACAAGGTATCGGCCGACCGTGTGTCGCTCGACGACGCGCGTGTGGCGGACAAACTTGTCCGTCTTCTGTCAGGAACGGATGGACCGATTCATGTGACGTTCACGGACGGACTGATGGTCCGCGTCTTCGGTCATGTGCCGGACGACGTGTTCACGTCAGACGAAGTGTACGAGCAGACAGTAGAATGTTCTACGTTCGTTATAAAGGAGGGGAATTAAATGTTTGTCGATCAGGTTAATATTTTTGTAAAAGCTGGAGACGGCGGTAAAGGGATGGTCGCGTTCCGCCGCGAGAAGTATGTTCCAGACGGTGGACCAGCAGGAGGAGACGGCGGTCACGGTGGTGACGTCGTATTCGAAGTAGAAGAAGGATTGCGCACGCTCGTAGATTTCCGCTTCTCGAAAAAGTTCATCGCCCATGACGGTGAAAAAGGGATGTCGAAAGGCATGCACGGACGAAAAGCGAAGCCGCTCGTCGTCAAAGTCCCACCAGGTACGATCGTATTTGATGCATCGACCGATACGGTCATCGCCGACCTTACCGAGCACGGCCAACGGGCCACAATCGCCAAAGGTGGCCGCGGTGGCCGCGGGAACTGTCGTTTTGCGACGCCAGCCAACCCGGCACCAGAGATCGCCGAGAACGGGGAGCCAGGTCAAGAGCGCGAATTGCGTCTTGAGTTGAAATTGCTCGCCGACGTCGGTCTTGTCGGATTCCCGTCAGTCGGGAAATCGACGCTCTTGTCAGTCGTCTCGTCGGCACGCCCGAAAATCGGCGCGTATCACTTCACGACGATCACACCGAACCTCGGTGTCGTCAAGACGGCAGACGACCGTGACTTCGTCATGGCCGATCTTCCAGGACTCATCGAAGGGGCGAGCCAAGGCGTCGGCCTCGGTCACCAATTCTTGCGTCACATCGAGCGGACGAAAGTCATCGTCCACATGATCGATATGAGTGGCATGGAAGGGCGCGACCCGTTCGAAGACTACACGACGATCAACCGCGAACTCGAGTCGTATAACTTACGCCTCCTCGAGCGTCCGCAAATTGTTGTCGCCAACAAGATGGACATGCCGGATGCGCCGGAATTATTGGAAGAGTTCCAAAAGAAAATCGGAGACGACGTCAAAGTCTTCCCGATCTCGGCACTCGCCAAAGAAGGACTCCGCAACCTGCTCATCGAAGTAGCTAATCTCGTGGACTCGACACCTGAGTTCCCACTCGAAGAGCTCGAAGAGAAGACGGCCACACCACGTGTCGTTTATCGTTACGAGAAGGAAGAGAAAGGGTATCAGATTCATGTCGATGAATACGAACGCTTCGTGATCACGGGGCCGCGCATCGAGAAGCTCTTCAAGATGACGAACTTCGATCACGACGAGTCGATCAAACGCTTCGCGCGTCAAATGCGTCAAATGGGCGTCGATGACGACCTTCGCAAGTTGGGTGCAGAAGACGGCAGCGTCGTCGCTATCTTGGATTTTGAATTCGAATTTGTCGAATAATCTTTTATTAATGAAATGGAGTGTGAAGTAAACGTGGACCCTGTGCCCTCGTCTAGTTTAATTCTTTATGCAGTTTTAGTTATGTTGTCAGCCTTTTTCTCTTCTGCCGAGACCGCGCTCTCGAGTGTGAACCGCGTCCGGATGATTCGTATGAGTGAAGACGGGGACAAGGGCGCCAAGCGCGTCCTCCACCTCGTCGACCGCTTCGATGACACGCTCTCGACGATCCTTGTCGGGAACAACATCGTCAACATCGGTGCCGCGACGGTATCGACGGCCATCGCCACGAGTATTTATTCGGGTGGGGCCGGACTCGTCATCTCGACGTTCGCGACGACGATTGTCATCTTGATTTTCGGTGAGATTTTACCGAAGTCGCTCGCGAAAGAGTTCGCGGAGAAGTATTCGCTTCTCATCAGCGGCATTTTGTTGTTCCTCGTCAAAGTCTTGAAACCGGTGACGATGATCTTTACCGGGTTGAAGAAGTTGGTGCTCCGCATGATTGGGATGAACGACAAAGAGCCGTCGGTGACGGAAGAAGAGTTGAAAGTGCTCGTCGATATGGGAGAAGAAGAAGGGGTGCTCGGCGAGACCGAAGCGGAACTCGTGCATAGCGCCTTCGCCTTCAACGACATTACCGTCGACGATGTGTTGACGCCGCGGATCGATATCCTCGCCGTCGACATTGACGATACGCTTGAAGAGATCAAAGACACGATCTTTAGCGGTGGACATTCTCGTCTGCCGGTGTATAAAGACTCGATTGACAACGTCATCGGGGTGTTGTCAGAGCGTGATTTCCTTCGTTCGATGATGCGTGATGAAGTGACGGACGTCCGTTCGCTCATTCGTCCGCTCACGTACGTATCGCCGCAGACAAAATTGATTGAGCTGCTTCCTGTACTCCAGCAAAAACAATCGCACATGGCCGTCGTCCTCGACGAATTCGGCGGGACGGCCGGTCTGATCACACTCGAAGATATGCTCGAGGAGCTCGTCGGAGACATTTGGGACGAGCACGACGAATCGATCGTTTATTTGAGACGACTCCGTGACGGCGTCTACGAGTGTATGGCCGACATGGATGTCGATGAGTTCGCTGATGAGATGGGAATTAAAGAACCTGAAGTAGATGCCAACACGATGGGTGGTTGGATCGTCGAACTATTAGGAGACATTCCAGAGAAAGGTGCGCGTGTCACGTACGATGACATGACGTTCACCGTTCTCCACGTCGAAAAGCGTCGGATTCGCAAATTGCTCGTCGAGACGGGTCAATCCGAACCGGTCGAACAAGCGTAAACGAACTGAAGGAGGGGCCGCCAACTGGCGGTCCCTCCTTTTGTTTAGACGGTATGATGGCGCTCGACGCGTTCGAGCAGCTCGTATGGTCGAACTTTATAGATGGCGTGCGGCATATACGTCGGGTCGATCGCATCAACGAGACGCATTTGGAAGTGCTCACGTTTGATGTAGTCGCCGACGTTCGACGCATCGACCTTGAAGAAGCCGACTTCTTGCGTCTCGCCTTCCTGCGGTTGCAGGTCGCCGGAGACGTAGCGGGCACGGAACGTGACGCAGAGCACGCGCGAGGAGACGTTTTGATAAATACCGGTGATGCCTTCGACTTCAATATCGACACCGGTCTCTTCTTTCACTTCACGATGCACGGCGTCGACAATCGATTCATGCTCCTCGACTTGTCCGCCCGGCATCTCATACGTGTCGCTCCGGTGCGTGTTTTGAACGAGCAACACTTCACCGGCCTCGTTCGTGACATAGGCGGTCACGGAGACGATCGTGCGCGGTGGCGTATAGTGACCGGTCGGCATCATGAACTCCTCACTCGATTTGATATATAAATCTTTGCCGAGACGGGCCCGCTTCTTCATCGCCTCGCGGCGCAAGCCGCTCGAACGGTAATCGCGTTCGACTTGCTCGTAGTGCTCGCGGTCGCGGTATTCCCACAGGGCCATGACCTCGCTCTTGTCTTCGGTCACCCAACGACCGACGAGCCGTGCGCCGTGCGATACCTGAATCGGATACAGGTATGTATGGAAAAATTCGGTGAATTCGTCTAAGCGTTCAGGACGGATGGTGTACGTTTTTCGACGATGGAACATGGTAATTCCTCCTTTGAAGGTGGCTGTCTCTATTCCGAGAAAAAAACGCTTTCCTCATAACTCTATATTCGTCATCACGATCCGTTTTCCCTCTATATCAAAAAAAGTCAGCTCGAGCGCATCTGCTCAGGCTGACTTTTTGAATAGGCGCGGATTCGCACGGATATAGCGGATGAGAAAGAACAGCCCGATGCCGATGCCGACGTACGGCAAGAACCCGTGTGTGACTTCACCGATGTGACGCCAATTGTCGCCGAGCATCATCCCGAGTTTGACGAAGATGAACGACCAAACGGCGAAGATGAGGACGGTCACCGTCAAAAACTTCCGGAACGATAACCGCATGACCCCGGCGCTGACGGCGAACAGTTGGCGCCAAATGACGCTCAGACAGACGATCCAAGCGCCGTACGTCTCGAACCAAGTCTCGGCCCGGCGTTGCTTCGCCTCGCTGATGCGGAACGACCGATAGAGGCGAAGGGCGACAGGGCGTCCTCCGTAGCGGCCAATCCCATATAAGACGATTTGACTGATGACGAACGCCGCCCAGGCGAGCAGGAAGACGAACAGGAACGAGGTGTCGAGAGATCCGGTCAGGTAGCCGCCGTAGGCGAGCACGAGCTCGTTCGGGATGAGTTGGATGAAGATGCCGAGCGGGACGCTAAAAACGCCACACCCGAGCAACAGTTGCTCGAGAAAGTGCCACATGACCGTTTCCCCCTTTCCAAATTTTGTACAGGATGCATTCCATCCATCAGTATAACGAACATGAGTCGAAAGCAAAAGAAAAGATGTCACGTATTTGTGACATCTTAGTCGAGCTCGGAGACGAGGACGCCGAGCCGTTCAAGTTCTGAGACGGCGGCATCAATGGCGTCTTCACTATCGGCCTCGAGCGTATGAATGTGGAGACCACCCGTCAAATGCGACAGCGGGGCGGCTTGGTTCGCCTCGACCCGTTCGAGGAAAGCACGGACGTCGCGACGGCTCTTCACCATCAATTGCCCGGTCAATGAACCGTAGACCGGATGGTCGATGATGACGTCGCGAATCGTGACGCCCTCGTCGACGATGGCGTTCATCTCCGCTTCCATGTCCTCGGCCTCGTGGCGACAGACGATTTTACGGGTATAGGCGGACGGTGACGCCTCACCTGGTAGATAGACGTAGCCGCGGGCGGTCGCGACGATCTGATGGCCCTTCGCCTTCAAGAGCGACAAGTCTTGGACGACGACTTGTCGGCTGACGGCGACGCGGCGGGCGAGCTCGGAGCCTGTGATCGGCTCGGAACTCTGTTCAATCATTTCCAGTAACGTGCGCCGGCGTTCTTCACCGGCTAAGCGTTTGTTCATAAGATCCAACTCTCCTTGCTAAAGTGACGATGGCTTCGGCGAGTGCCGTCGTGGCCTCGACGGTCGTGTCTTCGCCGAAAGAAATGCGGACGAGCCCGTGACAGGCGCTCGTCTCATAGCCGAGCGACTCGAGCATCCGGTTCGGTCCGTTCTGGCCGGCCCGACAGGCCGACCCTGCCGACACTTGGAACCCGAGCCCGTCGAGTTCGGTCATCCACCATTGCCCGTCCCGCTGTTTCGAGACGAACGAGAAGATGGCGGGGCTTTGCTGGTCGAACTCGAGCCAATCCACGTAAGACGATGTCTTCTCTTTCAAGATAGCACGAAACGCCAAGAAATTTCTTTCATGACGTGTCCGTTGCTCGTGACGGTCGGTGAACGCTTTGACGAAAGCGCAGATGCCGGGCACGTCGATGGTGCCGGGACGGATCCCGTATTGATGGTGTCCCGGATAATAGGGCGGTGGCAACAGCCGTTCCATATAGAGGCCGCCGACGCCTTTCGGGCCCCCGACTTTATGGGCGCTGAACGAATAGGCGTCAATCCCGTCGACGGAGACCGGGATCTTGCCGAGCGCCTGGACGCCGTCGACGTGGAACAACACTTTCTTATATTTCAACTGGCAGAGGATGTTGTGGAGCGGGAGCGTCCATCCGGTGTCCGAGTTGACGTGTTGGAACGTGACGAGCCCGATGTCACGGTCGAGCAAATGCGTGAACGTCTCGTGGTCGAACCGTCCGTCCTTCAGCTTCAAGCGGTGAACGATCACGCCTTCTGCTTCCCACTCGTCAAGCAGAAGCGCGACCGAGTCGTGCTCTTGCCACGACGTGATGACTTCACTGCCTTTCATGCGCTTCCGGAGACTCGTGAGGGCGATGTAGTTGCTTTCGGAGCCGCTTCCGGTGAAGAGGAGCTTGCCGCGGAGCATGTCGAGCCCGAGCGCCTGCTTCAACAACCGTCGGGATTCGGTCAAGTAATCTTCCGCCATATAGCCGTGCGTGTGGAGGGAAGACGGGTTACCGTATACGCTTCGTGCCATGGCCACGTAATGGTCGAGAGCGGATTTTGTCATCGGGTGCGTCGCCGCATAATCAAAGTAACGGTTCATCGTAAGTTCCCCTTTTCTCATGTTGTCTTCTTCACAAAATTATGCGAAACTAGTTTACAAGTCAACATTACATATGAAAAACAGGTGATATACAGATGTCTTTACAGTTTGAACGGGTCGATGTGTTGATCGTTGGGGCTGGCTTGGCCGCCGTGACGGTGGCACTCCATTTGCCTCATTCATTGAACGTCCTTGTCGTCTCTAAGCATGAAGTGACAAGCGCGAACTCAGATCTGGCCCAAGGCGGGATTGCGAGCTCGTATTTGGAGCCGTCGAGTGTCGACCATGAGCGGGATACGCTCGTCGCCTCGAAACTCGCAGCCGTGCCCGACCGTGTCTATACACTCGTCGAAGAAGGACGGAGCGCGATCCGCGATTTGGAGCGCTTCGGTGTCGTCTTCGACCGGGAGGGTGCTGAGTACGCCGTCGGACGTGAAGGGGCGCATGGCATGAATCGAATCTTTCACGTCGGCGGGGACGAGACCGGACGTCACGTGATGGCTACGCTTCGTCGTCAATTGCCGGATAACGTGACCGTCATGGAACACGTATTGATCGATTCGTTGGTGAAGACCGACGACCGCGTGACCGGGGCGACCGGATTCAACGGAAAGACACGTCTTCACGTCCAGGCCGGAGCCGTCGTCTTGGCGACCGGGGGAATCGGTGGACTCATCGATTGGACGTCGAATTGTCGCTCGGTCACGGGGGACGGGCTCGTCTTGGCGGACGAGGTCGGGGCGAGACTCAAGAACTTGTCTCGTATCCAATTCCACCCGACGTTACTCGCGGTCGATTCGCCCCACCTCGTCACGGAAGCGTTAAGAGGAGCAGGCGCAACGCTCGTCGATGCGTCAGGACGTCACGTGATGGCTCACCATCCACTCGGAAGCCTCGCCCCTAGGGACGAGGTCGCTCGGTCACTCACGCGTCATGACGGCACCGTCTACTTGGATACGAGTCGCGTCGAGCGAATTGATGAACGGTTCCCGAAACTCGTCGAGACGTGCCGGATGTATGGGCTCGACGCGACGCGGATCCCAGTGCGGCCCGGGCTACATTTTCATATGGGCGGTGTGGACGTCGACGTAGACGGGCGGACGACCGTCGCTGGGTTATATGCGGTTGGTGAGGTCGCCGATTCGGGCGTCCACGGGAAAAATCGACTGGCGTCAAATTCGTTACTCGAATGCTGGGTGTTCGGGAAGCGGGTGGCGGCAGCGGTGACGGTGGAGGAGAAGCCGTTCACGGTGAACGAGACGACCGTGTATGAGGTTTCGGATGATCTGTTCAGCCGCTATCGGCAACAGATTGGGGAATGGTTGACAATCTCGCCTCAGATTGGCGAAATCGTAAGTTTCTTAGAAAATACCCAACAACTGGCACAGACGAAACACGTGTCAAGACAATTAAGTGAACAGACGTTGAGTCTGAAAGCGGCACGCCTGTTGGCCAGTGCCGTCATAAGAACGGAGGATTCAGATGAACAAAATCGCCTTGCGCGAACAGCTGACAGCATTTTTACATGAGGACATCGGGTTTGGGGACGCCTCGAGTGCCTTGATTGACCACCGCGAGACGTCGCTCGCCACGGTCAGTGCCAAGGCAGACGGCGTCTTCTGCGGCATGGACGTCGTCCTCGAGCTGGCGCAGTTGCAACGTCTCGTCGTCGAATCGTGCCAACCGGACGGCACGAACGTCACGGCAGGTGACACGCTCTTTATTTTGCGAGGCAAGACGCGGACGCTCCTTGAGACGGAACGGGTGCTGTTGAACCTCGTCCAGCACTTGAGCGGGATCGCGACGATGACGCGGCGCTGCGTCGAACGGCTCGACGACCCGACGATCGCCGTCACGGACACCCGCAAGACGACGCCCGGGCTTCGTATGCTTGAGAAACATGCCGTCCGTTCGGGTGGTGGGAAGAACCATCGGCTCCGTCTCGACGATGCCATCATGATCAAAGACAACCACATCACGGCCCTTGGCGGGATCACGACCGCGGTCGCACGAGCTCGGATGCTTGCCGGCCACACGACGCCGATTGAAGTCGAGGTCGAGACGCTCGAACAACTGCATGAGGCGATCGCGGCGAACGCCGACATCATCATGTTCGACAACCGGGCGCCAGAAGAACTGAAGGCGTGGCGTGCGCTCGTACCACCACATATTAAAACGGAGGCGTCAGGAGGTATCACTGTCGAGACGATCGCAACGTATCGCGGTACGGGTGTCGACGTCATCTCGATCGGGCAGTTGACGCATTCGGTGACGGCGCTCGATTGCAGTCTAAATCTTGTAGGAGGAATCAAACATGCAATTACTCGGAACGATGCCAGCGCAGTACGCTGAGTTGACGATTGAACAGATGGAACAACGGATTGAAGCCATCAAAGCACGGCTCGGCAGCCGCCTGTTTTTACCGGCCCACCATTATCAAAAAGACGAGGTCGTCCAGTTCGCGGATGCGACCGGAGATTCGCTCCAGCTCGCACGGCTCGCCGAACAGATGAGCGAGGCGGAGTTCATCGTCTTCTGTGGCGTCCACTTCATGGCCGAGACGGCCGACATGCTGACGCGTGACGACCAGCTCGTCATTTTGCCGGACATGCGGGCCGGATGCTCGATGGCGGACATGGCCGATATCGATCAGACGGAGGTCGCTTGGGAAGAGCTGACCGATACGTTCGGTGATGATATCATTCCGATCACGTACGTCAATTCGACGGCGGCGATCAAGGCGTTCGTCGGCAAGAACGGGGGCGCGACGGTCACATCTTCCAATGCCCATGACATCGTCCGTTGGGCACTCGAGGCGGGCGAGCGGATTCTGTTCTTACCGGACCAGCATCTCGGACGGAACACGGCATATGACTTGGGCGTGCCGCTCGAGGCGATGGCCGTCTGGGACCCACTCCGGGAACGACTCGTCTATGAGGGTGACATCGAGGACGTGCGGGTCATTCTGTGGAAAGGGCACTGCTCGGTCCATGAGAAGTTCAACGTCGCCCAAATTGAGGCGTTACGGAAGAACGACCCGGAACGACGCATCATCGTCCATCCCGAGTGCACGTTCGACGTCGTGCAGGCGGCGGACGAGGCCGGGTCGACGTCATATATCATCGAGCAAATCGAAGCGAGCGCGCCGGGGACGAAGTGGGCCGTCGGCACCGAGATGAACTTGGTCAACCGTCTCGCGGCGACGCACCCCGAGCTCGATATCATCTCGCTCAATCCGTACATGTGTCCGTGCTTGACGATGAACCGCATCGATTTGCCGCATCTGCTCTGGGCGCTCGAGTCGCTCGAGACCGATCCGGTCAACGTCATCCGTGTCGATCTAGAGACGACGAAGTGGGCGACACTCGCCCTCGAGCGGATGCTCGCGCACTGAGGACAGGCAATCGCCTGTCCTTTTTTCGTGGCGGTGGTTATGGTACAATGAATGCAGTTTTCCCATGAAGAGGAGATATGACCGTGATTGAATTCGTAAAAGGCTCCGTCGCCTATGTGTGCGCGGAATATATAACGTTGGATGTTTCGGGCGTCGGCTACAAAGTACATGTGCCTAACCCGTTTTTTTATCGTGAACAAGACGAACATGTAATCGTGTTTACGCATCATTATGTGCGTGAAGATCAACAGACACTGTACGGTTTCCGCTCACGTCGGGAACGCGAACTGTTCAATAAACTGCTCGGCGTCAACGGCATCGGACCGAAAGGCGCACTCGCCATCGTCGCCTCAGGCGATATGGACGCGCTCATCGACGCGATCGAGACCGAGAACGAGAAGTATTTGACGAAGTTCCCGGGTGTCGGCAAGAAGACGGCGAAGCAGATGGCGCTCGATTTGAAAGGCAAGCTGTCCGAGCTCGCCCCGGATTACGTACCGAATACCGGACTGTTCGCTCAAGGGGCCTCCGAACTCGACGAGGCGTGCGAAGCGCTCGTCGCACTCGGGTATTCAGAGCGTGAGATCACCCGTGTCCGCAAGGAACTGAATTCAGAAATATTGACGACAGACGCTTACATAAAGCGCGCCCTGCAATTGCTATTGAAATAAGGAGGAGACCATGGACGAACGATTGTTGTCACAATCCCATCAACAATATGAAGACTCTGAAGAGTGGAGCTTGCGTCCGCAAAAGTTCGAGCAGTACATCGGACAGGAGAAGGCGAAAGGCAACTTGTCGATCTTTATCCAAGCCGCGAAGCTCCGCAGCGAGACACTCGACCACGTCCTCCTTTACGGTCCTCCGGGACTCGGAAAGACGACGCTTGCCCAAATCATCGCCAACGAGATGGGCGTCGGCATCAAGACGACGGCCGGCCCAGCCATCGAACGCCCAGGTGACCTCGCCGCAATCCTGTCGACGCTCGAACCGGGCGACGTCCTGTTCATCGACGAGATTCATCGCTTGAGCCGCACGATTGAAGAGATTCTCTATCCGGCGATGGAAGACTACTGTCTCGACATCGTCTACGGACAAGGCGAGATGGCGCGAAGCGTCCGCATCGATTTACCGCCGTTCACGCTCGTCGGCGCGACGACGCGGGCCGGCATGTTGTCGGCGCCGCTCCGTGACCGCTTCGGTGTGACGTTGAAGCTCGAATACTACGAGCCGCATGAGCTCGCCGCCATCGTCAGTCGGACGGCCCAACTGTTCCGCCTGTCGATCTCACCAGAGGCGAGCGGTGCCATCGCGAAACGTGCACGCGGTACGCCGCGGATCGCCAACCGGCTGTTGCGCCGAGTTCGTGATTTTGCCCAAGTGGCGGGAACGAAAGAAATCGATCCGGTGCTCGCCTCAGACGCGCTCGACCGGTTGCATGTCGACGCCCTCGGGCTCGACGAAGTCGACCATCGGCTGTTACGGGCGATGGTCGAACGGTTCGGCGGTGGACCGGTCGGACTCGAGACGCTCGCCGCGACGATTGGGGAGGATGCCCAAACGATCGAGGACGTGTATGAGCCGTACTTGTTGCAACAAGGTTTTCTGCAACGGACGCCGCGCGGCCGGATGATCACCCAGTACGCAAAGACGCATTTTGGCTATGAAGAGGAGTAACGATATGCAAGACATTCAATTGAACGTAAACGACTATGATTTTGACTTACCGGAAGAACTGATCGCCCAAGTACCGCTTCTTGACCGGACGAGCTCACGACTGCTCGTCCTCGACCGCGACA
This sequence comes from Exiguobacterium mexicanum, assembly GCF_005960665.1. GTDB lineage: Bacteria > Bacillota > Bacilli > Exiguobacteriales > Exiguobacteriaceae > Exiguobacterium > Exiguobacterium mexicanum_A. Next base: position 1,813,586 of record NZ_CP040676.1, on the reverse strand, counting down.
CGGGCGATATCGAGCACCGTCATTTCCGTGACGTGCTCGACTACTTGCAGGCAGGCGACGCTCTCGTCGTCAACGACTCGCGCGTGCTCCCGGCCCGATTGTTCGGGGCGAAGCAGGAGACGGGCGGGAAAGTCGAGCTTCTTCTTTTGAAGCAGACGGAAGATGATGTCTGGGAAGCGCTCGTCAAACCGGCGAAAAAAGTCCGAGTCGGCGCCATCGTCGAGTTCGGCAACGGGTTGCTCCGGGCCGAATGTGTCGAAGAGCTGCCGGAAGGGGGACGCCGCTTCAAGTTCGATTACGACGGCATCTTCTATGAGATTTTAGATGAGCTCGGCACGATGCCGCTCCCGCCCTACATCCGTGAACAGCTCGACGACCAAGACCGTTATCAGACGGTGTATGCCCGTGAACGCGGGAGTGCGGCCGCACCGACGGCAGGCCTCCACTTCACGGAAGAACTGCTCGCAGCGGCAGAGGCGAAAGGCGTCAAGCTGATCCCGCTCACGCTCCACGTCGGTCTCGGTACGTTCCGCCCCGTCACGGCCGATACGATCGAAGAGCACACGATGCACAGTGAGTATTTCGAACTGTCGGCCGCTTCGGCTGAAGCGCTCCGCGATGTCCGTGCAAGCGGCGGCCGCGTCTTCGCCGTCGGGACGACGTCGACCCGGACGCTCGAAACGATCGTGCGCGACCATGGGGGTTTCGTCGAGTCATCGGGCTGGACGGACATCTTTATCTACCCAGGCGTCGAGTTGAAGGCGATTGATGGACTGATCACGAACTTCCATCTGCCGAAGTCGACACTCGTCATGCTCGTCTCGGCGTTCGCGTCGCGCGACATCATTTTGAACGCGTACCGCACGGCGGTACAAGAACGTTACCGCTTCTTCAGCTTTGGGGACGCGATGCTCATCACGAGGAAGGAAGAGAACAAATGACCAAACACGCAGTCACATACGAACATATCCACACATGTAAACAGACGGGAGCGCGGCACGGAATCGTCCATACGCCGCACGGCTCGTTCGAGACTCCTGTCTTCATGCCGGTCGGCACGCAGGCGACCGTGAAGACGATGGCCCCGGAACAAGTCAAGGCGATGGGAGCGAACATCATCCTCTCGAACACGTACCACCTTTGGATTCGTCCAGGACATGAGGTCGTCAAACAAGCCGGCGGCCTTCATAAGTTCATGAACTGGGACGGCGCGATTTTGACGGACTCGGGCGGCTTCCAAGTCTTCTCGCTCGCCGACCTTCGCAACATCCAAGAAGAAGGCGTCCATTTCCGCAACCACTTGAACGGCGACAAGTTGTTCTTGTCACCGGAGAAGGCGATGGAGATTCAAAACGCGCTCGGTTCGGATATCATGATGGCGTTCGACGAATGCCCGCCATTCCCGGCGACGCATGAATACATGAAGAAATCGGTCGAGCGGACGAGCCGTTGGGCAGAGCGTTGCCTCGCGGCACACGAACGTCCGGAAGACCAGGCGTTGTTCGGTATCATCCAAGGCGGCGAGTACGAAGATCTCCGTCGTCAAAGTGCGGCCGACCTCGTCTCGCTTGATTTCCCAGGTTATGCCGTCGGTGGATTATCGGTCGGTGAACCGAAAGACGTCATGTACCGCGCACTCGAGTTCACGACACCGTTCATGCCGGAGAACAAGCCGCGCTATTTGATGGGCGTCGGTTCACCGGATGCGTTGATCGAAGGCTCGATTCGCGGCATCGACATGTTCGACTGCGTCTTGCCGACCCGGATCGCCCGCAACGGGACGCTTATGACATCGAAAGGCCGCGTCACGATCAAACATGCGAAACATAAGACGGATTTCGGACCAATCGACGAGAAGTGCGATTGCTACACGTGTAAGAACTATTCGCGCGCGTACGTGCACCACTTGATTCGCGCCGACGAGATGTTCGGGCTTCACCTCTGTTCGACACACAACCTTCACTTCCTCGTGAACTTGATGAGTCAAGTACGTCAAGCCATCCGCGAAGACCGTCTCTTGGACTTCAAGGAAGAGTTTTTCGAAGAATATGGGTATAACAAACCAAACGCCAAGAATTTCTAAATTGTTCTGACAGCGATTATGTGACAACGTTTCAGTTTCACGGTATAATGAACCTGATATTGAAGGAAAGGGTGAATTTTACGCATGGAAACTCTCGTAGCACTATTACCGATGATCCTTATTTTCGTCGTGTTCTACTTCTTGTTGATCCGTCCGCAGACGAAACGTCAGAAAGAAGTACAATCGATGCAAAACGCGCTTGAGCGTGGGGATCACGTCGTAACAATCGGCGGCCTTCACGGCGTCGTCCACCAAATCGAAGATACACAAGTCACATTGAAATGTGACCAGTCACTCCTCAAGTTCAATCGCAGTGCGATTGCTGAAGTGACGAAAAAAGGCAACTCATCATTCGCCGAGTAACCAAACAACGCCTGACCATCACTGGTCAGGCGTATTTTTTTTGTCATACTTTGAAAAATGATTTATTTTTGACAAACTTCGTCAATCCGACGAATCATCCACCTGTTTTCCAAAAATTAAATTGAATCGTGAAAACGTTTGCATTATCGTCAAGTTGAGAAGAATTGGAAAGAAGGAGAAGAAGACATGGATGTGAAACGATTGCTACGCCCACTCAAAAAATGGAAGGTACGACGTCGCCCTGACCGCGTGAAAGGACGCTCGTCGATGCGCCGTAAGATGGCGATGGCGCTCGTGCCGACACTGATCGCTTTATTGATCGTCGGTGCGCTCGGCTCGTATCAATTACAGAACGCGACGTCAGAGTATGACCGCGTCTTGAACGAGCGGCTCCAAGATATGCTCGTCGCCGAAGATTTGGCGTTGACCGTGACCGATGCCGAGCGTTATTTGAACTACTACCTGCTCGTCTCGAACCCGAAAACGTTGATTAGCCTTGAGGCTTCCCAAACGAAACGGGACGAATTGATGAATACGCTCCAACAGTCGACAGAAGATCCGAAAGTGCTCGCCTGGCTTGATGATCTCGAGAAGTTCAATCAACATCTCGACACGGAGATGGCGCGCGTCATCGACCTCCGTCAACAACAAGACGAGATCGGATACAAGACGGTGCTCAATACGAGTGTGACACCGACGACGGATCGTGTCCGAATGACGGTGACCGACCTCGTCACGTATCAAGGCGAAGCGCTCGCCGCTGAGTCGGAAGCGGTCCAGGCGAGTGCCGGGCAATCGATCATCTGGATGATCGTCATCAGCATCATCGGCGTCGCTGTCGGTCTACTTTCACTAGTAGCCCTCCAAAAGCTGTTCTTGAAGCCGATCAATCGACTCGTCAGCGAAGCGCGCGTCGTTGCCGAGGGAGACTTGACCGGAGACGATATCGAGGTCGGTTCAAACGATGAGCTCGGTGACCTCGTCACGGCGTTCAACGATATGAAACGGAACCTCGTCGGCCTGATTCGCCAAGTCGGTGCAGCCTCGGATAAAGTGACGGCCTATTCGGAAGAGCTGTACGCCAGTACGGACCATGTCGCCACGACGACGCAAGGTGTAGCCGGTCTATTCGAACAGATGAACCTTGCCGCCCAAGTGTCGGCGAAACGGGCCGAAGAAGGGACGTCCGGCGTCAATCAAGCCGTCGTCGGCTTGAACCAAATCGCCGCTGCCTCGCAAGGCGTGAACGAGCAGACGATTCATACACTCGAAGCGGCGAGTGGGGGACTGGAGACAATTCAGTTGGCCGAGCAGCAAATGCGGGAGATTCAACAAGCGAACGACTTGACGCAACAGATGGTCGAGCGCTTATCGAATCAATCGCTCGAGATCGAGAAAATCACGCGTTCGATCACCGCCATCACGGAACAGACGAACCTGCTAGCCCTAAACGCCGCGATTGAAGCGGCCCGGGCCGGTGAACACGGGAAAGGGTTTGCCGTCGTCGCGGCCGAGGTCCGAAAACTCGCCGAAGAGTCGAAACAGTCGGCCAAACAGATTCAAGCGGTCGTCGCCGACATTCAGCGCGACACGTCGGAAGTAGAAGCGGCGTTCGACGTCACAAGCCAGCATGTGACGAGCGGCGTCACCCAAATGGGAGAAGTCGCCGGTGCGTTCCGTGAGATCGTCTCTGTCATTCAAGAGACGTCTCGTCAAATGAGTGAGATCGCGGCGGCGACGGAAGAAGTGAGCGCGAACACGACCGAGGTAGCGGTCTCGGTCGAGGATATGTCGACGAATGCCGTGTCGACGCAACGAAGCGTGGAAGAAGCAGGCGCGAACGTCGAAGAACAGCTCGCCGCCATTCAAGAAATCAACGGCATCGCCGAGACGATGAGCCATATGTCCGTCGAGTTGAAAGATCTTGTTCATTTATTCAAGGCATGAAAACAGCGTCTCCTCGACAATCGGGGAGACGCTGTTTCGGTTACATTAACAAAATCAGACTGGCTGCCATGACCATCATACCGGCGACCATGCCGTACACCGCATGGTGGGCCCGTCCGTATTCACGGGCAGCTGGGAGTAACTCGTCGAGCGAGATGAACACCATGATGCCGCCGACGCCTGCGAACAAGAGGCCGAACACCGTGTCACTCAAGAATGGCATCAAAAGAAGGAAACCGACGACCGCTCCGAGCGGTTCGGCAAGTCCGGACAAGAAGGACAGTTTCAGCGCCTTCTTCCGAGAACCGGTCGCATAATAGATTGGGACCGAGACGGCGATGCCTTCCGGAATGTTGTGTAATGCGATGGCGATGGCGATGGCGAGACCGACCGCCGGGTCATCGAGGGCCGAGATAAACGTGGCCAAACCTTCCGGAAAGTTATGGATGGTGATGGCGAGCGCCATGAACAGACCCATTTTATGAAGCCGTTGTTTCGTCTCTTGGTTCAATGGGACACGTTCGGTCGCCGTCGTCGCAAGTTCCTGGGACGACGGGTCGTTTTGCATCGTCTCGACAAATTTGACTTCGTGTGGGTTTTCCGGAGACGGGATGAACTTGTCGATCAAGGCGATCAACAACATCCCGCCGAAGAAGGCGAGGACGGTATAGAGCGTCCCGGCCTGCTCTCCGTGGGCCCCGACGAGTTCATCGAGCGCTTTCGGAAAAATCTCGATAAAGGATACGTAAATCATGACCCCGCCTGAGAAGCCAAGGGATACCGACAAGAATGCCGTGTTGGTCCGTTTGGCGAAGAAGGCGATCATACTTCCGATCCCCGTCGCGAGTCCAGCGAACAGCGTCAGTAAAAAGGCATAGAGTATCGTACTATCCATTAGAAAGGACTCCTTTGCATGTAGTGTGTAAGTTGATAATCACATCATAGCTCAAGTTTTGCCCTAATGCAACTTTTAGTCGCAAGTGCAAAAAAGCGTGGGAAATCAACGTGTGGGTGTTACAATTTCAGGAAAACGATTGATAAATGTTTAGAATATTTGTAATGTTAACGAGAGAAGTTTTTTTACGAGAACATGTGTTTAGAAAGGAAATAGTCGTATGTACAAAAAAGGGAATATCGCGATCTTTGCGGTCATCATGATTGCAACGATTCTACTCGCCGTCTTCACGACACCTTGGGTCGAGAAGAACACGAACCTCGGTCTCGATTTAAAAGGCGGGTTTGAAGTGCTGTATGAAGTGCAACCGCTCGAAGACGGCGATGTCATCGACCAATCGGCGATGAATGCAACCGTTCGCGCTATCAACAACCGGGTCAACGTGCTCGGTGTGTCCGAGCCGGACATCCGGATTGAGGACAGCAACCGCATCCGCGTCCAGCTCGCGGGCGTCTCGAACCAAAACGAGGCGCGAGAAGTCCTGTCGTCGACGGCGCAACTCACGTTCCGCGATGTGGACGATAACGTTCTTCTCGACGGGAAAGACCTCGCACCGCGCGGGGCATCCGTCAGTTATAACCAACAAAATCAGCCTGTTGTCGAATTGACGCTTCAGTCAGCGGAGAAATTCGGTGAAGTCACGTCGCAAATCGCGCAACGTCAGCCACCAGAAAACCGCCTCGTCATCTGGCTCGATTATGAGGAAGGCGACACGTACGAAGAAGAGATCCAAAAAGAGAACTCGAAAATCGTATCGGATGCGTCGGTCACTGGACCAATCATTTCGGATAAAGCGATCATCTCAGGTGGCGGCATCGACGCCGAGAGCGGTCAACGCCTGGCAGACATCTTGAACGCCGGGGCACTCCCGGTCAAACTTGAAGAGATTTACTCGACGTCGGTCTCGGCCCAATTCGGTCAAGATGCACTTGAGAAGACTGTATTCGCTTCGGTCATCGGTGTCGTCGCTATCTTCTTGTTCATGTTGTTCTTCTATCGTTTACCCGGTCTCGTCTCGATCATCACGCTCATTTTGTATATCAATTTGATTATGTTGTTCTTTAACGGCATTAACGCCGTCTTGACGCTCCCAGGGATTGCCGGTCTCGTTCTCGGTATCGGTATGGCAGTCGATGCCAACATCATCACGGCCGAACGAATTAAAGACGAACTCCGCTCAGGGAAGTCGGTCCTATCGGCGTTCCGTGCCGGTAACCGTCGCTCGCTCAGTACGATCATCGATGCCAACTTGACGACGCTCATCTCGGCAGCGGTCTTGTTCTATTTCGGAACGAGTTCCGTCAAAGGGTTCGCGCTCATGCTCATGATCTCGATCGCGATGACGTTCATCTCGAACGTCTTCATCTCGCGCTATTTGATGCACCTCCTCGTCGCAAGTCGTCTCTTCGACAAGCGCAAAGGCTGGTTTGGTGTGAAGGAGAGTGAAATCCGTGAACTTTAAGCTCACTGAATTAAACTATATTAAACCGATGCGCACGTTGTTCCTCATCTCATGTGCCGTCGTCATCATCGGACTCGGGATCTTGTTCTTCCGCGGCTTGAACCTCGGAATCGACTTCGCGTCTGGAACGCGGGTCGAAGTCCAGACCGAGTCGCAAGTGTCGCAAGACGATTTAGCGGCCGCCTTCACCGAGGCAGGCGTGGATGAAGACATTTCGTCCGTTCAATATGCAGAAGGCGGGACGCTCGCGAACGTGACGTTCGTCGGGCAGCTCACTCAAGATGAAGTCGCTTCGGTGAAGACCGTATTCACGGAGACGTTCGGGAACGACCCGAACATCAGCACCGTCTCAGCCGAAGTCGGTCGAGACATCGCCCGTAACGCGATTTACGCCGTCTCGCTCGCATCGCTCGGGATTATCTTGTATATCACGTTCCGCTTCCAATTCTCTTACGGTGTCGCCACCGTCGTCGCCATGCTCCACGATGCGTTCTTCATGCTTGTGGCGTTCTCGATTTTTGGCATCGAGGTCAACTTGTACTTCGTCGCCGCGATCTTGACGATTATCGGGTATTCGGTCAACGATACAATCGTTACGTTCGACCGGGTGCGCGAGAACATCCAAGCGTATGAGAAAGAACGAAAAATCAAGACGATGGACGAGTACCGTATGCTCGTGAACAAAGCGATTCAAGAGACTATCGTTCGCTCGATCAACACGGTCGTCACTGTATTGTTCACCGTCATCGCCTTGTACATCTTTGGTGCCGAATCGATTCGCGGCTTCTCGCTCGCGCTTCTCGTCGGTCTCATCATGGGAATGTACTCGTCGATCTTCATCGCTTCGTACCTTTGGTTGCTCATCAAAGGCATGTCGCTCAACAAAAAGAAATCAGCTGCCCTAGAGGCGTAACCACTGGTCTCCCGAGTCAATCGGGGGACCTTTTTGAATGTCAAGACGGCACTTCACTCGCTCGTTCTGATATAATCTACAATTGATTGGAGTGAGGCATTATGTATCATGCGAAGAAACGTTGGGTGTATCCGGAGATGGATACGGCCGCGGTTGAACAGTTACAGACAGAATTGAATATATCGGAGCAACTCGCGACGCTCCTCACACAACGGGGGCACCGCGACGTCGAGGCGGCCAAGGCGTTTTTATACGTCGAGGATGAATTGACGTTCCACGACCCGTTTTTATTTGAACAGATGCCAAAAGTCGTCGAACGTGTGAAACGGGCGGCCGACGAAGGCGAGATGGTGCTCATATATGGTGACTATGACGTCGATGGTGTCAGCGCCTCGGCCGTCATGTGGCACGCCTTGACCGAGATTGGCGTCATGGCGGAATGCTATATCCCGAACCGGTTCACCGAAGGATATGGGCCGAACAAAGAGGCGTTCAGCTGGGCCGCCGGTGAAGGGTTCACCCTCATCATCACGGTCGACTGCGGCATCTCGGGGATTGAAGAAGCGGCGCTCTTGAAAGAGCTCGGTGTCGATTTGATCATCACCGATCACCACGAACCGAAAGAGACGTTACCGGATGCATTCGCTATCATCCATCCTCATATCGACCCGTCGTATCCGTATGACAAACTCGCCGGGGCAGGCGTCGCCCTCAAAGTGGCGCACGCCGTGCTCGACCGGATGCCGGACGAGCTTCTCGACTTGGCCGTCCTCGGCACGATTGCCGATCTCGTCCCGCTCGATGGGGAGAACCGTTTGCTCGCCAAGCTCGGACTCAAGGCGCTCGATGATTCGAAACGCCCGGGTATTTTGGCGCTCCGTGAAGTGTGTGCGTTGACGGACGGGACATTGAACGAGGAATCGGTCGGGTTCGCGTTCGGTCCGCGCATCAACGCCGCTGGTCGTCTCGACTCGGCGATGCCGGCGCTCCAGATGTTGCTCGCCGAGAGCGAGGAAGAAGCGCTCGCACTGGCACAACAGCTCGACAAACAGAACAAAGAACGTCAAGACATCGTCAAGACGATCGCCAAAGAAGCGACGGAACTCGTCGAGGCCTCGATGACGGACGACCGCGTCCTCGTCGTCGCCAGCGAACGATGGAATCCGGGTGTCGTCGGGATCGTCGCCTCACGACTCGTCGAGGCGTACTATCGTCCGGTCATCCTGTTGTGCCACGACCCGAAAACAGGGAAGGCGAAGGGGTCGGGCCGTTCGATCGACGGTTTCGACTTGTTCAAAGAACTGTCGAAAAATGAAGACATCTTGCCGCACTTCGGCGGACACCCGGCCGCAGCCGGGATGACCTTGTTATCGGAAAACGTGGCCGAACTGCGCCGGCGTCTGAACGAACAGGCCGAATCGATTCCGGACGAGACGTTCGTCGCCCGCGTGAACGTCGACTTGAAACTTGACGTGAACGACGTGTCGCTCGACTTGATTGCAGAAATCGGCAAGCTCGCCCCGTTCGGGATGGGTAATCCATCACCGCGTGTCGTCGTGGCAGACGCTAGACTTCGCGATATCCGTCAAATCGGGCGCGACAACACCCATTTGAAGGTTCAGCTCGCCGGGGATAAGCGGGAACTTGATGGCATCGGCTTCGGTTTCGGTCACGTCGTCTCTGAAATCTCGAAGATGGCCCACGTCTCGGTCATGGGCAGTCTGCAAGTAAATGAATGGAACGGGATGCGCAAGCCGCAGCTCATGATTCAAGACATCCGTGTCGACGGGTTCCAAGTGTTCGATTATCGGGGCAAGAAAAATTCGCTCGACGAATTGAAACAGCTCCCGGGCGACACGACGTCGTTCATCTCGTTCCAAGGGCGGGACGACTTCCCGCTCCACGACCTCAGCACGCCGCTCAAGCCGTTTGTCGTCTTGCTCGATTTGCCGGACGAGGAAGACGTATTGGCGGACTTGTTGACCGAGGACGTCGAACGCATCTACTGTGCGTTCGGACAAGGCGGCTCGTTCTTCGAGAAGTTGCCGACGCGTGAAGATTTCCGAACATACTACGTCCACATGGCGACGTGCGAACGGAAAAACCTGCGCGAAAACTTGATTCGTTTGTCAATCGAGCGAAAATGGTCAAAAAATACGATTCAATTTATGCATCAAGTATTCTCTGAACTCGAATTTCTTGTTACAATGGAAGACGGACTGCCTGGAGTGAATCCAGAAGCGCCGAAACGCGATTTGACCGAAGCGCCGTGTTATAAGCGCCGGGTCGGACGAGTCCAACTCGAGGAGCGTTTCATCTATGCGTCGTTGGCAGAACTGAAAGAGCGGTTACAATCATTGCGATCGAACAAGATGCAGGAGGCTTACACATAAAATGGATTTCAAACAGCATATTAAAGAAGTAGCGGATTACCCGAAAGAAGGGATCAGCTTCAAGGACATCACGTCACTCATGCAAGACGGCCCGGCTTATAAAAAAGCGGTCGACGAGCTCATCGCTTACGCACAGGAGCGCGGTGCTGAACTCATCGCCGGCCCTGAGGCACGCGGTTTCGTCGTCGGTTGCCCGGCAGCATACGCACTTGAGCTCGGGTTCGTCCCGGTCCGTAAAGAAGGCAAGTTGCCACGTGAGACGGTTCGCGTCTCTTACGGACTCGAATACGGCACAGACATTTTGACGATGCACAAAGACTCGATCAAACCGGGCCAACAAGTCGTCATCTTGGATGACTTGCTCGCAACAGGCGGAACGATCGAAGCGACAATCAAAATGATTGAACAGCTCGGCGGCGTCGTCGCTGGGATCGGATTCTTAATCGAGCTTGATGGACTTGGTGGACGTGAGCGTCTCGAAGGATACGACGTGTTCTCACTCATCCGTTACGAAGATTAATCAAAGGGAAGCGATGGCTTCCCTTTTTTAAATAGTTTTTTAAGTAAAACAACCCACAACCTTTGACAGGTCGTCAGATTTTTTCGATAATAGTAAGTAAAATTAGAACAACCACGTACGTTAACTACTACCATGCTGCGACTTGTCCGAGTCGATTGGAGCGGTAAGAAAAAGGGTGTCGAATGTTATGACCAAAAAACAAATCGTAAGTATTGAGGACCTTCTCGACGCGCTCGGGGAGTATATGGGTGAAGACGAGATTGCCGAAGTAAGACGCGCTTACGAATACGCCAAACTGCATCATACCGGTCAGTTCCGACGTTCAGGCGAACCCTACATTCTGCATCCGGTCCAAGTGGCCGGTATTCTCGTTGATATCGGGTTAGACGCGACGACCATCATCGGGGCGCTCTTGCACGACGTCGTCGAGGATACGGACGTCACGCTCAAAGAACTCGCCGATGAGTTCGGTGTCGATGTGGCCATGCTCGTCGATGGAGTGACGAAGCTCGGTAAAATCAAATATAAATCGAAAAAAGAAGAACTCGCTGAGAATCACCGTAAAATGATTATCGCAATGGCAGAAGACGTGCGCGTCATCTTGATCAAGCTGGCCGACCGTCTGCACAACATGCGGACGCTTCAACATATGCCGAAAGAGAAACAAGTTCAAAAGGCTGAAGAGACGCTCGAAATCTTTGCCCCGCTCGCCCACCGGATGGGGATCTCGACGATAAAATGGGAGCTCGAGGATATCTCGTTACGTTACATCAACCCGCAGCAATACTATAAGATCGTCTCGATGATGAAACAGAAGCGCACCGAACGCGAAGCGCTCGTCACATCGGTCATCACGGAAGTGAACACCGTTCTCGAGGACGTGAGCATCGAGGCCGATGTCAACGGCCGTCCGAAGCATATCTACTCGATTTACAACAAGATGGTGAAGCATAAAAAAGAGTTCAATGAAATTTATGACTTGATGGCCGTCCGCATCATCGTCGATTCGATTCGCGACTGTTACGCCGTCCTCGGCATCATCCACACGCAGTACAAGCCGATGCCAGGCCGGTTCAAAGACTACATCGCCATGCCGAAACCGAACATGTATCAGTCGCTCCACACGACGGTGATCGGACCGAAGGGTGAGCCGCTCGAAGTGCAAATCCGGACGAAGGACATGCACTTCATCGCCGAGTTCGGGATTGCCGCGCACTGGGCCTATAAAGAAGGAAAGAGTGTCGCGACGAACGGGTTCGATGAAAAAATCGCCCATCTTCGCGAGATTTTAGAGCTACAAAAAGATACGACCGACGCTGAGGAGTTCATGGAATCGCTCAAAGTCGACTTCTTCAGCGACATGCTCTACGTCTTCACACCGAAAGGTGACGTCTTCGAGTTGCCGAAAGGCTCGGTCCCGATCGATTACGCGTACCGCATCCATACCGAAATCGGTCACCGGATGACGGGCGCGAAAGTGAACGGACGGATGGTGCCGCTCGACCATAAACTCGAGACGGGTGACATCATCGAGATCATCACGTCGAAACACAGCTACGGGCCGAGCAAGGACTGGCTCAAACTCGCCGTCTCGAGCCAAGCGAAGAACAAGATTCGCCAATGGTTCAAGCGCCAACAGCGTGAAGAGAACGTCGAGAAAGGCAAAGAGCTCGTCGACGTCGAGATCAAGAAGCTCGGTTTCGAACCGAAAGAAGTGATCGATGACCAGTCGCTTGCCGTCGTCGTCGAGAAGTTCAACTTCGGGAACGAAGAAGAGATGTACGCCGCGGTCGGGTATCATGGCATCACGGCGGCGCAAGTCGCCCACAAGTTGACGGAGAAGCAGCGGAAAGAACCGAAACTCGAGCTGTCGGACGCGATCAACGAATTGAAAGTCAGTCAGTCACCGAAGAAGAAGACGGCCGAGGCCGGCGTCTCGGTGAAAGGGATCGACAACATGCTCATCCGCATGAGCCGGTGCTGTAACCCGGTACCGGGCGACGAAATCGTCGGGTATATCACGCGCGGACGCGGCGTGTCGATTCACCGGAAAGACTGCTTGAACATCATCAATGAGCAGCATCCGGAGCGGCTCCTCACGGTCGAGTGGGAAGCCGGACAAGCAAAAGAGAAGAACTATAACGTTGACATCGAGATCACAGGCTACGACCGTTCAGGGCTCTTGAACGACGTGCTTCAAGCCGTCTCGGCGACGAACACGAACATCGTGGCCGTGAGTGGACGCGGAGACCAGAACAAACAGGCCCGCATCTCGATGACAATCTCGATTCCGAACGTGAACCATCTGCAAAAAGTCGTCGACCGGATCAAGCAAATCTCGGACGTGTACTCGGTCAGCCGAGTCATGATGACGTAACGAAAGGAAGATTTCAGTGCGTGTATTGTTGCAACGAGTGAAACAAGCCTCGGTCACCGTCGACGCGGAGACGGTCGGCCAAATCGAGGCCGGCTATCTGCTCCTCGTCGGGGTGACCCACGAGGACACCGAGACGGAAGTAAACTGGCTCGCCGACAAGGTGGCCGGACTCCGTGTCTTCGAGGACGCGGACGAGAAGATGAACCTATCGATTCAAGACGTCGACGGGAAAGTATTGTCCGTATCACAGTTCACGCTGTACGGCGACACGCAGAAAGGCCGTCGTCCCGCGTTCACGCAAGCGGCGAAGCCGGACATCGCGGAACGGCTTTACGAGAAATTCAACGATCGTTTGCGGACGCACGGGCTCGTCGTCGAGACCGGGCAGTTCGGGGCGATGATGGATGTCGCGCTCGTCAATGACGGACCGGTCACGCTCATGCTCGAAAAAAACGCTTGACAGAAGCGGGCACGATTCGGCATCATGAACCATATAACCTAACACCTGCGATAAAGAAGAGTACGGTCACCCCACCAGCAAAGAGAGCGATGCCTAGGCTGAAAGCATCGACTGGATGATGACCCGAACGACACTTTGGAGGTGCTTCCTTGAACGCTTAGTAGGGGGAGCCGTTTCATCGGGCGTTAACCGATTTCGAGTGGCAGAGTTTCAAGTATTGGCTCTGCAACGAGGGTGGTACCACGGGAAACTTTAACAGGCTCTCGTCCCTTTGCGGACGAGGGCCTTTTTGTATTTTAAGGAGGAAAATTGGATGAAAGCACCACGCGGCACACAAGACCTGCTTCCGGGCACGGTCGAGACGTGGCAGTATGTCGAAGAGAAACTACGCGACATCAGCGCCCGTTACAACTATAAAGAGATTCGTACCCCGATTTTTGAAACGACCGACCTGTTCACAAGAAGCGTCGGCGAGACGACAGACATCGTCCAAAAAGAGATGTTCACACTCGTCAAGAAAGGCAAGGACGAGTATACGCTCCGTCCGGAAGGCACGGCCTCGGTCGTCCGCGCCTTCGTCACGAACAAGCTGTTCGGTAGCCCTGACCAGCCGACGAAACTGTACTACATGGGACCGATGTTCCGCTACGAACGTCCACAAAAGGGACGGTTCCGCCAACTGCACCAATACGGTGTCGAGGCGATCGGCAGTAGCGACCCAGCCGTTGACGCCGAGGTCATCAGCCTCGCCTACACGATTTACAAATCGTTCGGGCTTAAAAAAATCAAAGTCGTCGTCAACTCGCTCGGTGACGCCGAGAGCCGCAACGCTCACCGCGAAGCGCTCATCCGTCACTTCGAGCCGGTCCAAGATGAGTTATGCCAAGATTGCCAGACGCGGCTTCACCAGAACCCACTTCGCGTCCTCGACTGTAAAGTCGACCGCGACCACCCGTCGATGAAATCGGCACCATCGATTCTCGACTTCTTGAACGAAGAGTCGAAGACGTACTTCGAGAAAGTCCTCGCGCACTTGGACGCGCTCGGTGTCGCCTATGAGGTCGACCCGACGCTCGTCCGTGGTCTCGACTACTACACGCACACGGCGTTCGAGATCATGTCAGAAGCAGAAGGCTTCGGCGCCATCACGACGCTTTGCGGCGGTGGACGCTATAACGGTCTCGTCCAAGACATCGGCGGACCGGACATGCCGGGCATCGGCTTCGGGATCGGGCTCGAGCGACTCATCCTCGCTCTTGAGAACGAAGGAGTACTTCCTGAACTCGAGACGGGACTTGACGTCTTCGTCGTCGCCCAAGGCGGCACGGAAGTCGAAGTGACGGCGACACGCCTGTTGCAACTGCTTCGCAGCGAAGGCTTCAAGGCGGACCGCGATTACCTCGGCCGCAAGTTCAAAGGCCAATTCAAACAAGCCGACCGCTTGAACGCGAAGTTCACCGTCATCCTCGGAGACGATGAAGTCGAACGCGGCTCAGCTTCCCTCAAGGTCATGGCGACCGGGGAACAAGTCGACGTGCCGCTCTCGGCCGTCGCAGACAAAATTCGTGAACTATCGGAAGGAGCAGGACAATGATCGGACGCACACATATGAACGGCCGCGTGACAGAGTCACTCATCGGCCAAGAGGTACAACTTAAAGGATGGGTACAAAAACGTCGCGACCTCGGAGGACTCATCTTCATCGACCTTCGTGACCGCACAGGCATCGTCCAAGTCGTCGTTCGCCCGGAAAACGAAGCGGTGCACCAGCTCGCCGAATCGATTCGCAGCGAATACGTGCTCGATATCAAAGGGACTGTCCTCGAGCGTGAGAACAAGAACCCGAACATGCCGACCGGGAACGTCGAAGTCATCGCTTCAGAGATTAACATCTTGAACGCGGCGAAGATGACGCCGATTCCAATCGGTGACGAGGCGGAAAACGTCTCCGAAGACCTCCGTCTCAAATACCGTTACCTTGACCTTCGTCGTCCGGCGCTCCAAGAGACGTTCCGCCTCCGTTCGAAAGCGTCGAACACGATTCGTAACTTCTTGACGGAAGAAGAGTTCCTCGAAGTCGAGACGCCGATTTTGACGAAATCGACCCCGGAAGGTGCGCGGGATTATCTCGTCCCGAGCCGTGTCCACGGCGGCGAGTTCTACGCGCTCCCGCAATCACCACAGTTGTTCAAACAGCTCCTCATGGTGGCCGGGTTCGACCGTTACTTCCAAATCGCACGCTGCTTCCGTGACGAAGACCTTCGGGCCGACCGTCAACCGGAATTCACGCAAGTCGATATCGAGACGAGCTTCATGGACGTCGAAGACTTGATGGCGATGATGGAATCGATGATGGGGCAAGTCATGGAAGCGACGCTCGGTCGCACCGATACGCCGGCCAAATTTGAACGGATGACATATGCGGAAGCGATGCGCCGTTTCGGATCAGACAAACCGGACACTCGGTTTGGTCTAGAGTTGATCGACGTCGCGGACGCGGTCACAGGTGCCGGCTTCAAAGTGTTCGATATGGCCCTCGAGTCAAACGGACAAGTGAAAGCGATCAACGTCAAAGGCGAGGCGGACAAGTTCTCGCGTAAAGACATCGACAAGCTTCAAGAGTTCACAGCCGTCTACGGTGCCAAAGGCCTCGCTTGGCTCAAAGTGACGCCGGAAGGCTTGAACGGACCGATTGCCAAGTTCTTTGATGAGACGTACGCTCAGAAATTGATGGAAGCGACGAACGCGGAAGCGGGCGACCTGCTCCTCTTCGTGGCATCAAAACCGACAGTCGTCGCCGACAGCCTCGGCGCGCTTCGCGTCAAGCTCGGTCATGAGCTCGGACTCATCGATGAGTCGAAGTTCAACTTCCTTTGGGTGACGGACTTCCCGCTCGTCACGTTCGAAGAAGAAGACGGCCGTTTCTACGCCAACCACCACCCGTTCACGATGCCAAACCGTGAAGACCTCCATCTTCTCGAAACGGACCCGGCGAGCGTACGTGCCCTCGCCTATGACCTCGTCTTGAACGGCTACGAGCTCGGTGGCGGATCGCAGCGGATTTATGAGCGTGACATTCAAGAGCGCATGTTCAAATTGCTCGGCTTCACAGAACAAGAAGCAGTCGATCAGTTCGGGTTCTTGCTCGAAGCGTTCGAATACGGCACACCACCGCACGCGGGTATCGCACTCGGTCTCGACCGTCTCGTCATGATCCTCGCGGGTCGTTCGAACCTTCGTGACACGATCGCCTTCCCGAAAACGGCGTCGGCGAGTGACTTGCTCACACAAGCACCAAGCCCGGTCGCGGACGCGCAACTCCAAGAGTTGTCGATTCGCACTGTGGTGAAAGAGAAGAAATAAGGAAACGAAAGGAGGTTCGCCGCGGCGAACCTCCTTTTTTAATCGGTCTGTTTGTCCATCTTCTTCGCCGTCCGCTGCAGGGCGAACCCGAAGGCGAACAGCGAGGCGATCACGGCTGTCATCGTGTAGACCGAGTCCGCGAACGCGAGGTAAATGCCGAACAAGCCGAGCCCGAAGCTGAGGAGAAACCAAAGCCAGAGGCTCGGATGGTCTCGTAACGCCTGTTTCATCGGCTCGGGACGTTCAACTGGCAACCGGTCCCGTCGGTCACGAGCAAGTTCGAGTTGAACACTTGGCCGTTGCTCTTCAAGACGAGCGATCGTTTATCTTCGCGATAGTCGATGATCATGTCATCGTCGAGAAACACTTTCGTCCAGTTCTTGATGAGGATCGGGCCGATGTTCGAATCAATCTCGACGTCTTCCGGTGTCGTTTCGGTCACGTAGCGAATCTCGAAGATGCCGCTATTGCCGCAGCCGCAACCTTCCGTCTCATAAAACAAATGCATCTGTCCTTTACGGTCGCCTTTTAAAGCGTCAATCCGCTCTTGGGCGCGTTCTGTAATTTGTACGTTCATTTGAATCAGCTCCTTATGTCTATTATACCGCGCTGGAAAAAAGATTGAAAAAGACGTGCTTCCCATTTTCCACTTCCTGCAAAAAGGCGTAAACTATTTGTTTAGAAGGGGGAAACGAAATGATCTCACGTTTTTTTAGTTATTACCGTCCACATAAGAAGTTATTCATCCTCGATTTCTCGTTCGCCATCCTCGTCGGTCTGCTCGAGCTCGGCTTTCCGCTCGCCGTGCAATGGTTCATCGACGATTTGTTGCCAGGTGGGGAATGGAACTGGATTATCATCATCAGCATCGGCTTGCTCATCCTTTACATACTCGCCATGATGATGCAGTACGTCGTCAACTATTGGGGGCATAAGCTCGGCATCAATATCGAGACCGATATGCGGGAAGAGCTGTTCACCCATATCCATAAACAGTCGTTCCGGTTCTTCGATAACCACAAGACCGGCCATTTGATGAGCCGGGTGACGAACGACTTGTTCGATATCGGCGAAGTGGCGCACCACGGGCCTGAAGATTTCTTCATCGCCATCATGACGCTGCTCGGTGCGTTCGGGATCATGTTCTCGATCGACCCGCAACTCGCGCTCGTGACGGTCGTCGCCGTGCCGTTCCTCGTCATCATGATCACGTATGCCAACAAGAACATGAACAAGGCGTGGCAAAAGATGTATACGAACATCGGCGAAGTGAACGCCCGTGTCGAGGACAGCGTCTCTGGGGCACGCGTCGTCCAATCGTTCACGAACGAGACGTTCGAAATCAACCGCTTCCAAAAAGATAACAATTTCTATCGCGGCTCGAAAATCGAGGCGTATCGGGTCATGAGTAAGTCGCTCGCCGGGATTTACATCACGACGCGGCTCATGACGCTGCTCGTCCTTGTCTACGGCGCATATTTGACGTATCAGGGACAACTCTCGTACGGTCAGCTCGTCGGGTTCATCCTCTATATGAACTTGCTCATCAAGCCGATCGAGAAAATCACGGCCCTCCTCGAGATGTACCCGAAAGGGATGGCGGGCTTCAAACGGTTCACGCAGCTGTTAGACGAAGCGCCTGACATCGAGAACCGTCCGGACGCCGTCGACGTCACGGCACTGAAAGGCGACATCGCTTTCCAAAACGTCTCGTTCGGCTACTCGGACTATCGGCAAGTGTTGACCGACATCGACCTCGACATCAAGGCCGGAACGACGGTCGCCCTCGTCGGGACGAGCGGGGCCGGGAAGACGACAATCTGTTCGCTCATCCCACGTTTCTATGATGTGACGAGTGGGAAAATCACAATCGACGGCATGGACATCCGTGATATGACGAAAGAGAGTCTGCGCCGCCAAATCGGGATCGTGCAACAAGACGTGTTCTTGTTCGCCGGGACGCTCCGTGAGAATATCGCCTACGGAAAACTGGACGCGACCGACGCGGAGATTATGCATGCGGTCGAGAAGGCGCATTTGAACTCGCTCGTCGAGGAGCTCGAGCATGGTCTCGAGACGCAAATCGGGGAGCGGGGCTTGAAACTGTCGGGCGGTCAGAAACAACGGATCGCCATCGCCCGCATGTTCCTCAAAAATCCGCCGATCTTGATATTAGATGAGGCGACGTCCGCGCTCGACACGGAGACGGAAGCAATCATTCAAGACTCGCTCAATGAACTCGCGGCTGACCGGACGACGCTCATCATCGCCCACCGTTTGGCGACGGTGAAGAATGCTGACCGCATCCTCGTCGTTACCGCTGACGGCATCGTCGAGGACGGGACGCATGATGAACTGAGCGCGAAAGGCGGCGTATTCGCCGGACTTTTAAAGCGCCAACAGTTGTAAAATTCACAACTCGCTCATGTTTGTAAACAGCATACCGTACAGTTAAATAGTCGAACCAAACTATCAGTTTTCATCAACAAAAGAAGGGAAGCTGGACGTTAAGTCCAACTCCCCCTCTTTTTTATACTGGATCCACTTTTGCGCGATCAATGACCGAGACGAGCCGCCTGAACTGTTCGAGCCAAAACTGGAAGAACGGGCCGATCAGGAAAATCGACAGCACCGTTCCGAAGAAGACGGGGCCGCCGAGCACCCAGCCGATGAGGCAGGCCGTCAGTTCCATCCACGTCCGCATCATGCGGACCGACGTGTTGAATCGATCGGCCAAGGCGAGCGTCAACCCGTCCCGTGGGCCGGCCCCATAACCGATGGCGACGTACAAACCGGCACCCATCCCGATGACGAAGATGCCGAGGACGAGCCAGGCGATGTTGAGCGCGATGCCGTCGAGCTGCGGCAACCAATGCTGGTCGAGAATCAAGTTCATGAACACGCCGACGAAGACGGCATTGACAAGCGTCCCGAACTGGGGCCGAATCCGGTCCAGTATGTACTTGCAGAGGACGAGCAAAAGACCGACGAGCAAGATGATCGTCCCGACGGAAATCGGAGTGTGCCGGGCGAGCCCGAGATGGAGCACGTCCCATGTCGACACGCCGAGGTCGGCCGTGATCATCATCGACGACCCGAGGGCGAGCAGGAACAGGCCGCCCATGAATAACGCCCACTTCAAACTGATTCGTAAAGATTGTACCCATACCGCGTGCATGATGGTCGCCTCGATTCCCTAAAATGTTCCACCATCATATCATATCTCGTTTCCACACAAGAAAAAAAAGCCTCGGACGAGGTCCGAAGCGCTTGGCTCACTTTTTAGGTGTCGATGCTTTTTTTGCTTTGTTCTTTTTATAGTAATCGTAGACGAACGGTGCGACCGCCGTCGCGACTTTGATGAGTGTACCAAATTTACCTTTTCTAGCCATGTTGCTGCACCCCTTTCTGTTCTAATGATGTATATTCCACCTGTTTAGGAAATGAAAACATGTTTTCTACAGTTTCGTCTAAGGTAACACCAGCAGCCATGTCCCATAATGGGGGAAGGAGGCGAAAAAGATGAAGACGATTATCTGGTATCAAAACGATTTACGGGTCGACGACCATCGTCCGCTCGAGGAGGCGCTCCGTCATGACGATCCGATTGAGGGCCATTACGTCATTGCGCAAGAAGAGCTCATTGAAAACCGCTTCGGCCATATTCCGCTCGGGCCGCGGCGACTCCAGTTTTTGAACGAGGCACTCGACGACTTGGCCGGTTCGCTCACAGCGTTTGGCATCCCGCTGTTCATCCATGTCGGACATCCACTCGACGTCTTCGAACCGACCGACCGCTTGTTATTCCAACGGTCGATTGGCTATAACGAACGGAGACGTGAACGTGAGGTCACAACCGCGTGGCAAGGCGAATATCAGTCGTTCGACGGATTCACCCTCTATCCGCGGGAAGAGATTCCGTTTGAGAAGCTGCCATTCCTCTTCACCGAGTTTCGGAAAGCGGTCGAAGCTGATGCGAGACCGGACCGATTGGTCGAACGTTCGCCTATGAAGGAATGGCGTGCCGTCGATTTTCCGGTCGCTTATACACAGCCGGGACAGGACGCACGGACTGCGTTCCCGTTCCAAGGCGGGGAACGGGCGGGGCGAGCGCGTCTCGCCGCCTATTTGGCCGGTCCGGTCAGAACGTACAAAGAGACACGAAACGGCTTCGGGGTCGACGACTCGTCGAAGCTGTCGGCTTATCTCGCCAACGGGTCGCTCTCACCGCGCCGGGTGCTGCACGAGCTCGAGCAACATGAGCGGTCACACGGGGCGAATGAGTCGACGTATTGGCTCTATTTTGAATTGCTCTGGCGTGATTTCTTCCAATGGGTCGCACTCGAGCAAGGGAAACGACTCTTTCGGGCCCAAGGCATCCGTTCGAAACGAAAGACGTGGCGTGTCGACCCTGACGTCATCGGGCGTTGGCAGGTGGGTGAGACAGGCGTCGACTTTGTCGATGCGTTCATGCGTGAGTTGAACGCGACGGGGTGGATGTCGAACCGGGGCCGTCAAATCGTCGCGAGCTACTTCGCGAAAGAACTCGGGCAAGACTGGCGCATCGGCGCGTCCTATTTCGAATCGACGCTAATTGACTATGATGTCGCGAGCAACTACGGTAATTGGGCGTACCAGGCCGGTGTCGGCAACGACTCACGCGACCGGCATTTCAACGTCAGTCGGCAACAAGACACGTACGACCCGACCGGTGCGTTTCGTAACATGTGGTTGTGACGAAACTGTCACGAGAAGTCATCGTTTCTGATTGACTTCTTTTTACAGACAGTGCTATAGTAAGGTCAACAGATGGGATACCTGAGGTGTACGAGAGCCGCCTTCGTTATTTTGAGCCAACACTTTGAATACGGGAGACCGAACTGCTATCCAGATCAACTGCCTCATCACGTGCAGGAGGACTTGTGAAGGGGACGCTAGGTCACCCACCTGCTTAAGCAGGTTCAAAAGCAGGGCATCGTCACGGCACTCCGGGTCCCATCGATTTTATTGTAAAACGTCGCTAGGCGTCTTTTTTTTGATTATAATTCCGAGTAAAATAGTGTGAGAAAATAGGATTCATTTGGAGGAAGAGTATGTTACACCAGTTTTCACGTAATGAGTTGGCCATTGGTCAAGATGGTTTAGAAACATTGAAAGGGAAGACGGTCGCCATCCTCGGTGTCGGCGGTGTCGGGTCGTTCGCGGCCGAGGCGCTCGCACGCAGTGGCGTCGGACGAATCGTGCTCGTCGATAAAGATGATATCGATATCACGAACGTCAACCGCCAGATTCACGCGCTCTTGTCGACGGTCGGGCAACCTAAAGTCGAAGCGATGGCGACACGCCTCCTCGATATCAACCCTGAGCTCGAGCTCGTCAAATTAAAAATGTTCTACACGGAAGAGACGTTCGAAGAATTCTTCGCGCAAGACCTCGACTTCGTCATCGATGCCTCGGACACGATCATCTATAAGATCCACTTGATCGTCGAGTGCAAACGTCGTGGCATCCCGGTCATCTCGAGCATGGGCATGGCCAACAAGATGGACCCGACGCGCATCAAAGTCGTCGACATCAAGGATACGACATACGACCCGATCGCCAAAATGGTCCGGACGCGTCTCCGTAAAGAGCGCATCCATAAAGGCGTCCCGGTCGTCTTTTCAGACGAGTCGCCGATCGTGACACGCGAAGACGTGAATGAGGTCGTCGGGAAGAAAGATGCCCCGATCCGTAAAGCGAAGATGCCACCGAGTTCGAACGCGTTCGTCCCATCGGTCGCCGGCCTCGTCGCAGCAGGGTACGTCATCAACCAAATGCTTGAGACAGCTGGTGTCGAGATCAACCGCATCCAGAAATGAAAAAACGACGCGGCTCAAAAGAGTCAGCGTCGTTTTTCCCAATAATCGAGTCGTTTTTGCAGCTGTTGCTCGAAGCCACGGCTCGTCGGTGTATAATATTTAGGACGTTTTCGGGCCAAGTTCTCCGGCCAGTAGTTTTGCGCGACGTAGCCGTCTTTCTCGTCGTGCGGGTATTTGTATCCGGCACCGTTGCCGAGCTCGCGGGCGCCTGGGCTGTGCGCGTCACGGAGATGGACCGGTACCGGACCGCCTTCGACCGTGCGGACGTGGTGAATCGCCTTATCGATGGCGGTGATGACCGCGTTCGATTTCGGTGCCGTCGCGAGATATAGGACGGCCTGTGCCATCGGGATCCGTGCCTCCGGGAAACCGACGTGTTCGCTCGCGCGAGCGGCCGCATCGACGATGACGAGCGCGTTCGGGTCACTGAGCCCGATATCTTCGGCCGCATGCACATAGAGCCTGCGCATGATGAAACGCGGTGATTCGCCGGCCTCGATCATGACGGCGAGCCAGTACAGTGCCGCGTCCGGGTCCGAGCCGCGAATCGACTTGATGAACGCCGAGATGACGTCATAGTGTCGGTCACCCGTCTTGTCGTACTTGATGGCCTTTTGTTGAATCGACTCCTCGGCCACGTCGAGTGTGATTTGAATCTTGCCATCGACCTCGGGCGTCGTCAATACGGCCAGCTCGAGGGCGTTCAACAGGACACGGTAGTCACCGTCCGCCATTTTGATATAATGGTCCACGGCGGCTTCCTCGATTTGGACGGGATAGTTGCCGAGTCCCTTTTTATCAGCGAGAGCCCGCTCCAAGACGACACGAAGTTCGTCTGGTCCAGGCGGTTCGAGCCGAAACACGGTCGCGCGCGACAGCAACGCCGCGTTGACCTCAAAACTCGGGTTTTCGGTCGTCGCCCCGATCAAGATGAGCTTCCCGGCCTCGAGTGCCGGGAGCAGGGCGTCTTGTTGCAGTTTATTGAAACGATGAATCTCGTCTAAAAATAAGATCGTTCGTTCTTGTTCGAAGTCGAATCGGGACTCGGCCTCGCGGATGACGCTCCGGAGTTCATCGAGTTTGGCCGTGACGGCGTTCAATTGCACGAACGTCGCTTTCGTATAATTCGAGATGACGCGGGCGAGCGTCGTCTTGCCCGTTCCCGGCGGTCCATACAAGATAATCGTGCCGAGGCGGTCGGCCTCGATGGCCCGCCGCAGCAATTTGCCTTCGCCGATGATGTGGCGTTGACCGATGACTTCGTCTAACGTTTCAGGCCGCATCCGATTGGCGAGCGGGCCGCTATTCGATTGCTGAAATAAATCACTCATACGTACACATTCCTTTCGACAAACGTTTGTTCGACTAGTATAGCAGAAGGAGACATGAAGATGAAAATATCTACAAAAGGTCGTTATGGATTGACGATCATGATCGCACTGGCCCGGGAAACGGACAATAAACCGCTCAGCTTGAAAAAGATTGCGGGCCGGCATGACTTGCCGGAACATTACTTAGAGCAGTTGATCGGTCCACTTCGCAACGGCGGTCTCGTCAAGAGCGTCCGCGGGGCGTACGGCGGCTATCAGCTCGTCAAACCGGCAACGGACATCACGGCGGGAGAAATCATCCGCTTGCTCGAAGGGCCGCTCACAATCGTCGAAGACTCAGAAGCGGACGATGCCGTGAAACGGAAGCTTTGGGATAAAATCAAAGCCGCGATCGAGAAAGTGCTCGAAGAGACGACACTCGCCGATCTCGCTGAAGAAGATTCTGATGGCTATATGTTCTATATATAAAGATGAGGTGAACGAATATGAACTATTTTGATCATGCCGCAACGACGCCGATGCGTCCGGAAGTGCTCGAAGCGATGACACCTTATATGCTCGAACATTATGGCAACCCGTCGAGCATCCACGGCATCGGACGGACGGCGCGCGCCGCACTGGATACTTCGCGCCGGACGCTCGCCACGTGGATCGGGGCGACCCCGAACGAGATCGTCTTCACATCGGGCGGCACCGAGTCGGACAACTATGCGTTGTTCGGTACGGCTTACGCGAATCAACATAAAGGCAAACATGTGATCACGACGAAAGTCGAACACCACGCCGTCTTGCACGCGATGGAGCAACTCGAGCGGGAAGGATTCGAAGTGACGTATCTCGATGTCGACGCGACGGGTGCGGTGACGCTTGACTCCGTTCGTGCTGCGCTCCGGGACGATACGATCCTCGTCTCGGTCATGTACGGCAACAACGAGGTCGGCACACTTCAACCGATCGCGGAAATCGGTGCGCTCCTCGCCGACCATCAGGCCTATTTCCATACGGACGCCGTCCAAGCGCTCGGTACGGAAACGATTGATGTCAAGGCGCTCGGGGTCGATTTATTGTCGGCCTCGGCCCATAAAATCAATGGCCCGAAAGGTATCGGTTTTCTTTTTATAAAAACAGGTGTAAAATTAGCGACGCGTTCTTTTGGAGGACAACAAGAACGGAAACGTCGAGCCGGCACGGAAAACGTTCCGGGTGCCGTCGGGTTCCAACAAGCAGCCGAACTGGCCAAAATCGAACAGGTCGAACGAGTGGGCGCGTACCAGCAAATGACCGAGGCGCTCTTCAAGCGACTCGATGAACTCGGAGTCGAGTATGACGTGAACGGGGCGAACCGCTTACCGCACATCGTCAACTTGTATCTCCCGGGCATCGAACTTGAACCGTTCCTCATCATGATGGACATGCGCGGCTTTGCCATCTCGAGCGGCAGTGCCTGCACGGCAGGGTCGATCGAACCGTCACACGTATTGACGGCGATGTTCGGGACGTCGGATCGGACGAAACAGTCCGTCCGCATCAGCTTTGGACATGGCAACTCGGTCGCAGACGTGGAGCGGCTCGCCGAACGACTCTCTGAGGTCGTCTCGACATTCACGAACGGAGTGAGATAAATCATGAACTTACGCACAAAAGCCCCTGCCGAGACGACGGTCGTCGTCGGGATGTCAGGCGGCGTCGATTCATCGGTGACGGCCCATTTGCTGAAAGAGCAAGGGTATAACGTTATCGGAATCTTTATGAAAAACTGGGATGATACGGACGAGAACGGTGTCTGTACGGCGACCGAAGACTATGAAGATGTCATTGCGGTCGCGAACCAAATCGGGATCCCTTATTATGCGGTCAACTTTGAGAAAGAATATTGGGACCGCGTGTTCGAATACTTCTTGGCCGAGTACCGTCTCGGGCGGACGCCGAACCCGGACGTCATGTGTAACAAGGAAATCAAGTTCAAGGCATTCCTTGACCACGCGCTTCGCCTCGGTGCCGACTTCGTCGCGACCGGGCACTACGCACGGGTCGAGTACGTCGACGGTGAGCATCGACTTCTTCGTGGGAAAGATGACAACAAAGACCAAACGTACTTTTTGAACCAGTTGTCACAAGACCAACTCGCGCGGACGATGTTCCCGATTGGTCATATGGACAAGAAAGACGTCCGTGTCATCGCCGAAGAAGCGGGACTCGCGACAGCGAAGAAAAAAGATTCGACGGGCATCTGCTTTATCGGAGAGCGCAACTTCAAAGAGTTCCTCTCGGAGTATTTGCCATCACAACCAGGCATCATGCAGACGCTCGATGGGGAACAAAAAGGAAACCATGACGGGCTCATGTATTACACGCTCGGTCAACGCCACGGCCTCGGCATCGGCGGAGACGGGGACCCATGGTTCGTCGTCGGCAAAAACGTGGAAGAAAACATCCTCTACGTCGGCCAAGGGTTCCATCATGACGCGCTCTATTCGGACGCGTTGCTCGCCTCGAAGTTGTCATGGACAGGTGCCGTCCCAACAGGTGAGTTCCGGGCGACGGCGAAATTCCGCTACCGTCAACAAGACGTACCGGTGACGATCGCACCACTTGAAAATGGCGAATTGCTCGTAAAATTTGATGAGCCGCAACGCGCCATCACGCCAGGCCAAGCGGTCGTCTTCTATGACGGCGACATCTGCCTCGGCGGTGCGACGATTGACGAAGCGTATCGAAACGGAAAACGACTCGACTATATCGGATGAGGTGATGATTTTGAACGCAAACGAATTAGGCATCCAAGCGATGCAACAAGGTGAGTTCGAACAGGCGGCCAAGCAGTTCAACGCTGCCATCGAAGCGGACTCAACCGACCCGACCGGTTACGTCAACATGGGTACGCTCTTGCAAGCGATCGGCGACCATGAACGGGCCGTCGTCTTTTACGATAAGGCGCTCGAACTCGACAACGCGTTCGGCGCGGCGCATTATGCGAAGGGAGCGCTCGCCTATGAGCTCGAACAGCTCGACTTGGCCGAGGCATCTCTGCGTCAGGCGCTCCTCGCCGGGATGGACGACGCCGACCTTCATTTCATGCTCGGCTTGACGTACAAGGCGATGGGCGACTTCGTCCGGGCCTTGCCGCGTCTTCGGGAAGCGATGAAGCAGGCACCGGAAGACGTCGAGATTTCGTTCCAATACGGGCTCGCGCTCGCGCAGAACGAACAGCTCGATCTGGCCGTCGAAGCGCTCGAGCATACGCTCGACCTCGACGCGAGCCATACGGACGCCCGCTACAACTTGGCGATCGCCTACGCGTTCCTCGGTGAACAAGACAAGACATACGCCGAGCTTGAGCGTGTGCTCGAGTTGCAACCGGACCATGCGCTCGCGTATGACGCGAAAGCGAAAATGGATGAATTGCTCGGTAACTAAATTAATAAAGCGCTTCTCGCAGTTTTTGCGAGAGGCGCTTTTTGTTAGTCCCAATAATGGAAGATGACGTTACCGACCGTCTCTGGTTTCCAATATTTGATTTCTCCGCGTTCCGCCTTGTTCAGAAACGGCTGTAGCGACAAATCGAACCGCTCATTCAACTCAGCCGCTGACGGAATCTGATAGGTGTCAGGAAACATGTCGGTCAGTTCTGGTAAATCGATGAATTCATATTGAAACGGTTCGAGTTTGGAGATGCCGATGACAGGATAGTTTCTGCTGAGCAGGACATAGATGGTTTGCTCACTCCATGTGATACTCGCCTGGTGATAATTCGGAGTGATTTCGTCCCCAATGGTAAAGGAACATATTCCTCGTTTAATCCGGGTGAACTCAAAACAAATCGATTTGAACGTCTTCCAATCTGACCCTGGGGCGGAACAGTCGCCGTATGAAAAGCCGGTGATACATTCAGGGAGGGTGAGCGTCATGCGGACACCTCCCCGATGACCCAAATCAAAAGATTAAAAGTCATCAATACAAGCGTGCCGGAGAGCGCGAGGTAGCTCCACAAGACACGCTTTCCGGACTTGGCTCGTCGTACACCATCCATCAAAATCAGGAAACTCGTCCCGAATGAGACGAACGCCAACGCTGCAAACGAAGTGGGTCGGTCGAGCGTGGGAAACGCATCGATCACAAAATACAGCCCAAAGGTGAGCAAGCCTAAACAAGCCATGAGGAAAAGCGGGAAGAAACGCATATAGCACGACCTTTTCCATTTTCTCTCATCGTATCATGTGGGTTGTCGAGCGTACATGTGAATCAGAGCTGTTTCGTCGTGATTTTTACGGGCTCGCCGCCGAACTCACCGTAGGCCTCGTCCATGTTTTTCGTGTATAGCTCGATCACGTTCTTGCTCGGGTCTTTGAAGTAGGCCGAGCGCTCTTTACCGTTGACCGTCTCGTCCTCGTCCCACGTCCGGAGTTTCGTCGGGATGTTTGACGCCTCTAACACTTCGAGCGCTTGGTCGAACGACTCCATCGGAACGAAAAATGCGCAGTGGACGTGGGCGCCGCCTTCATCATAGAGCGTGTCCCACTCGGTCACGTCCTCTTGGCGGTTCGATTCTTCTTCCGATGTGAACTCTCGTTTCAGCCAGAGGCCGAGACGGGTGTTCCCCCCGACATAGAGCCACGTCGCCCAGGGTTCGTCCGCCTGTTCCTGTGCTTCGCTCGGCTCGGCATCGTCACCGACCCATTGTTCAACGACGGGAAGTCCGAGCTTGCCGTGCCAAAAATCGACGGCCTCCGCCATATCGGTCACTTCTAACACGAGTTCACACAGGCCACTGATTGGAATACGTTTCGTCATACATAGTCCCTCCTTCATAGGTTCACTCGAACAGTTCCCGCTTTGATTCGACGAAAAACGTGCATAGCCGTCCGAGTGTTCGGGAAATGGATTAGCAATGTGAGAGGGGAGAAAGCATATGCGGATGTTTAGTTTGGTCAGCGTCGTTATTTTTTTCATCATCGAATGGTTCATGCTCGGTCGTCTGTTCATCGAAGTCGATAATCGTCTCGCGACGGGCGAGTGGACGAATAATCTCTTGTTCCGGGTCGTCGTCGAGTCGGAACGGGCGACGACCGTGCTGTTACTCCTGTTTGCGACATTTTTTGTAATCGGTGTCGTCATGCATTGGATATTGTCGGCGAACAAGTCCTGGTCCGTGACGTTTGGTGCGGTCGGGGTGGCGTGGGTCGTCCCGGCCCTGCTTGCCCTCGTGGCTTGGTTCATCCCGAACCCGTACGTCCAGCTAGGGATCATCGTGTTGCAGCTGTCGTTCATCCCGCTCGTCCCGTTCGTCGGACAGACGGTACGGCTCGGTCACGTCGTGTTGAACTGGGGCGTCCACGTCATCGCCGCGGGACTTGTGCTGTTGATTCAGCGACCATCGCTTGAGCAACTGTTTCGTGTCGAGCGGACCGAGCTGTTCGAGCGGCTCGAAGGTTATGTTAATTCGGGGGAGCTGGAACGGTTCGAACGACTGCTTGAAACCGTGGACTTGGAGCAACTTGAGCGCATCTTGAACCGAATCGATGTCGATCAGCTGATTCGGATTCTTGAACGTGTCGACCTCGACCAGCTCGAGCGCATCCTCAACCTGTTCAGTTAGGCGATTTGTCCTACCGTTCAAACTCGGGCTATAATGGGGGATGGAAAACTAGCTGGAGGTGGCTCGAATGATGGCAGCACCTTACGAGTTGACAGGAAAAGTCATCCGCGTCCTGTTTCAATCGGAAGAAGAAGCGCACACGATCGCGCTCGTACGTATAAAAGAAAAGAACTTTGAGACAGACGAGACCGAGATGGTCATCGCCGGTGTCGGCGTCGGTATCGAGAAAGGCGAGACGTATAAAGCGCACGGGCGTCTCGTCGACCATCCCCGATTCGGGAAACAGATGAAAGCGGAATGGATCCGCCGTGTCGTCCCGATGACAAAACGCGCGGCCGTCCGGTTTTTGACGAACGGCTCTTTCCCGGGAATCGGGCAAAAGACGGCCCAAAAGATTGCTGACGCACTCGGAGACGACTGCATCGACCAAATCGTCAAGCATCCGAGTATCTTGTCGAACGTCGACGGCTTGAAAGAAAAGCAGGCCCGTGTCATCACCGAGCGGTTGAACATCTTGTATGGGGTCGATCAGTTGCTGTTGTTTTTGGCGCCGTTCGACGTCACACCGCGACTCGCCTCGAAGATTCATAAAGAGTATGAAGGCCGGGCGATGGAGACGATTGAAAAGAACCCTTACGCCTTGATGTATGACGTCCCTGGGATTGGCTTCAAGACGGCCGACGCCATCGCCGCCCATTTCGGGATTCAAGGGATTCACCCAGAGCGGATCGCCGCGGCCGTATTATACGTGCTCGAGCTCGAGCAAGGCAACGGGCATTTGTTCGTCACGGCCGATCAACTCGCGAGCGAGATGCCGCGCATCATCGGTGGCGACCCGGGCGAGGCACTCGTCTCGGCGCTTGAGACACTCGCGAACGATGAGCGTGTCATCGTCGAGGACGGGGTCGTCTATCATCCACGCGTCTATCGGGCCGAACAAAAAGCGGCCGAGGAACTCGCGCGCATCATGTCGACATCGACGACGGAAGACGTCGATATGACGACGATCTTTGATGCGGTCGGTCGCGTCGAGGAGATGTTCTCGATCGAGTATGCCAAGCAACAACGAGAGGCGATCGAACTTGCCTTGAAGTCGCCGCTCATGGTGCTGACAGGCGGACCCGGGACCGGTAAAACGACCGTCGTCCGCGGTATCATCCATGCGCTCAGCGACGTGTTCGACTGGAAGCTTGAACCGGTACAGAACCAACCGTTCCCGTTCGTGCTCGCCGCACCGACCGGCCGGGCCGCGAAACGGCTCAGTGAGTCGACGGGCTTGCCGGCCTCGACGATTCACCGTCTCTTAAAGTTTGATGGCAGCTCGTTCCAAGTCGATGACACGAATCCGCTCGTCGGAAAAGTGCTCATCGTCGACGAGGCGTCGATGATTGATATCTTCTTGTTCCGCAGCCTGCTTCGGGCTGTGCCGAACGGGATGAAAATCCTCTTCGTCGGTGACCGGGATCAATTGCCTTCGGTCGGACCGGGCCAAGTGCTCGCCGATTTGATGGCGACCGACGGGATTCCCGTCGTCCGGCTCGATGTCGTCCATCGGCAGGCGTCCGAGTCGAGCATCCTTCGTCTGGCGCACGCGCTCAACGCGAAACAGATGCCGGACGATTTGCTCGCGGCACTGCCGGACCGTCGCTTTTATACGGCCAACCAAGAGACGGCACTCCAGGCGATCTGTCAAATGGCCGGGGCCGCACTGCGAAAAGGTTATTCCCCATTCGATATCCAAGTGCTCGCACCGACGTACCGTGGGGTGTGCGGCATCGACGGATTGAACGAGGCGCTCCAAAACGTGTTCAATCCGAAATCGGCGGTCCGGGAAGTGAAACACGGCAACCGGACGTACCGGAATGGGGATAAAGTGCTCCAACTCGTCAATAACGCCGAGGAGAACGTTTATAACGGCGATATCGGTGAAATCACGAACATTTTCTATGCGAAAGAAAACGTCGACAAGGTCGACAAAATCTATATCCGCTTCGATCAGACCGAGGTCGAGTATAACCGGAGCGAATGGGACCAGTTCACCCACGCCTATGCCATCACCATCCATAAGTCACAAGGGTCCGAGTTCCCGATCGTGCTCATGCCCGTCTTCTTCAACGGCGGCTTCCGCTCGTCGCGCAACTTGATTTATACGGCCGTCACTCGGGCGAAGAAGAGTTTGCTCTTGTTCGGGGACGTCCGTGCCCTCGAGGCGGCGACGCGAGAAGAAGAGCCGGTACGGCGGACGAAACTCGTCGAGCGGCTAGGCGGCAAGTCTTGACGTCTCCCGATTGACGTGTGATAATGACGAATAGAAAACTGAAACGATTAAAGACGATGAAGGAAATGAGTACGTCGTAACCGCCTCACCAGAGACATCTTCCTAGGCTGTGAGAAGATGGGGGTCCGGTCGACCGAAGCTAGTCTGGAGTCCCCACTCACCCTGGGCGCCTCATCCGCGTTATCGGATGTTCGAGGCACGGCTTTGCCGTGCGAACGAGGGTGGTACCACGAAGCGATGCTTTCGTCCCTTTCCACAGGGATGAGCATCGCTTTTTTTCGTTTCGTTTAAACTGAAGGAGGAATTGTTGATGAAACCGCTCAAACCATTAACTGGCGCACAGATTCGCCAAATGTATTTAGATTTCTTCAAATCGAAAGGACACAGTGTCGAGCCGAGTGCCTCACTCGTACCGGTCGAGGACCCGACGCTTCTTTGGATCAACTCAGGCGTCGCGACGCTCAAAAAATACTTTGACGGCCGTGTCATTCCAGCCAACCCGCGCATCGTCAACGCGCAGAAGTCGATTCGGACAAACGATATCGAGAACGTCGGGAAGACGGCGCGTCACCATACGTTCTTCGAAATGCTCGGGAACTTCTCGGTCGGTGATTACTTCCGCGAAGACGCGATCAAATGGGGCTGGGAACTTCTGACGAGCGACGAATGGTACGGGCTCGACCCGGATCGCTTGTCGGTGACGATTCACCCGGAAGATGAAGAAGCGAAACAACTTTGGCTTGCACTCGGCGTGCCGGCCGACCGCATCATCCCACTCGAAGAGAACTTCTGGGAAATCGGGGAAGGCCCGTCTGGCCCGAACACAGAAATCTTCTTCGATCGCGGACCTGCGTTCGGCGACGACCCGACCGACCCAGAACTATACCCGGGCGGCGAGAACGAGCGTTACCTTGAAATTTGGAACATCGTTTTCAGTCAGTTCAACCATGACGGGCACGGCAACTATACCGAGCTCCCACGGAAAAACATTGATACAGGGATGGGTCTCGAGCGGATGGCGAGCGTCATGCAAGACGTACCGACGAACTTCGACACGGACTTGTTCATGCCAATCATCCGCGAGACAGAGAAAATCAGCGGCGAGACGTACCGCACCGACAGCAGCAAAGACGTGGCGTTCAAAGTCATCGCTGACCACATCCGCACCGTCTCGTTCGCGATCGGAGACGGGGCGCTCCCATCGAACGAAGGCCGTGGCTACGTGCTTCGTCGTTTGCTCCGCCGTGCCGTCCGCTATGCGAAGATGCTAGGCATCGAGCGTCCGTTCATGTATGAGCTCGTCGACGTCGTCGGCGACATCATGGTCGACTTCTACCCTGAAGTCCGTGAGAAGAAAGACTTCATCAAGAAAGTCGTCAAGAATGAAGAAGAACGTTTCCACGAGACGCTCCATGACGGTCTCGCTATCTTGAACGAAGTCGCGAAAGCGCAAAAAGCGGCCGGTTCGAACGTCATCAGCGGTGAAGATGCGTTCCGTCTCTACGATACGTACGGTTTCCCGCTCGAGTTGACGATCGAGTACGCCGAAGACCACAAATTGACGGTCGACGAGGATGGATTCAAACAAGCGATGAACGCTCAGCGTGAACGCGCTCGGACTGCCCGTGCCGACGTTGAGTCGATGCAAATCCAGTCAGGCGTTCTTGCGGAAATTACGCTTCCATCATCATTCGTCGGGTACACGAACCTCGGAACTGAAGCGAAAATCATCAGCTTGATTCATGATGGAGAGCTCGTTGACGTCGTCGCAGCAGGGGAAGAAGCGCAAGTCATCCTCGATCAGACGCCATTCTACGCTGAGAGCGGCGGTCAAATCGGTGATAAAGGACAAATCGTCGGGTCGGACTTCGTCCTTCACGTGAAAGACGTCTCGAAAGCACCGAATGGCCAAAACTTGCATACGGTCACGGTCACGTCAGGTGTCGCCAAGGCAGAAGTCGCGGTGACGGCTACGGTCGACTTCGATTCGCGTCAAGCGATCATCAAAAACCACACAGCGACGCACTTGTTGCATCGCGCGTTGAAAGACACGCTCGGTGAGCACGTCAACCAAGCAGGTTCGCTCGTGACACCAGACCGTCTTCGCTTTGACTTCTCGCACTTCGGCCAAGTGACGGCTGAAGAGCTCCAATCGATCGAACGTCAAGTGAACGAACGCATCTGGGCGTCAATCGCTGTCGATATCGAAGAAATGAACATCGCCGATGCGAAAGCGAAAGGTGCGATGGCGCTCTTCGGTGAGAAGTACGGGGATGTCGTCCGCGTCGTCGCTGCCGGTGACTCGGTCGAACTTTGCGGTGGCTGCCACGTCGGCAACACGGCGGAAATCGGTCTCTTCAAAATCTTGTCGGAATCAGGAATCGGAGCCGGTACACGTCGCATCGAGGCGGTCACAGGAGCTGGTGCTTACGAAGTGATGAACCAGCACATCGAGACGCTCGAGACGGCAGCAAAACTGCTCAAGACAAAACCGCTCGAAGTGCCGACGCGTGTCCAAGCGCTTCAAACTGAAATGAAAGAACTCGAACGCGCGAGCGAATCGCTCAGAGCGAAACTCGCCAACATCGAAGCGTCGTCACTCACAGACGCCATCGAGACGTTCGGTGATGTCCAATTGATCGCTAAGCGCGTCGACGGACAAGATATGGACGCGCTCCGTGGCATGGTCGACGAATTGAAAGGCAAGCTCGGCTCGGCCGTCATCTTGCTCGGCTCGGCGAACGGCGACAAGGTCAACCTCGTCGCAGGTGTGACGAAAGACTTGAACGACCGTGGCTTCCATGCCGGGAAATTGATCAAAGAAGTGGCGACACGTTGTGGCGGAGGCGGCGGAGGCCGTCCTGACATGGCGCAAGCCGGAGGCCGTGATGCGACAAAACTGGATGAAGCATTGAAGTTTGCTTCACATTACGTTCAATCACTGGCATAATAGAGTGTGAAGTGCAAACGGAAAGAGGTGGATTCTTGTGAGCCAAATGGATCGCACGATGCAATTCAATTTTCCAGAAGATGATAATCGAGCCAACACTCGGGAGACACTAATCACGGTGTATCAAGCACTCGAGGAGAAAGGCTACCAACCGATCAATCAAATCGTCGGATACTTGTTGTCAGGTGACCCTGCCTACATCCCGCGTCATAACGATGCGCGAAACTTAATTCGCAAAATCGAACGAGATGAGCTGCTCGAAGAGTTGGTCAAATCGTATTTGAACGATCGTAGAGAGGATTAATATGAAGCGAGTCATGGGGCTCGATGTCGGTTCGAAGACGATTGGGGTCGCCGTGAGCGACCTCATGGGATGGACGGCGCAAGGCGTGGAGACGGTCTACTGGACCGAGCCGGACTTTGAGGAAGCTGTCCGTCTGCTTCAACCGATTATTGAGCAGTACGATGTGAAAGAAGTCGTTGTCGGCCTCCCGAAGAACATGAACGCGACAATCGGACCTCGGGGCGAGGCGTCACAGGCGTTTGCCGCGGCCCTCACCGAAGCGACCGGTTTGCCGACGGTTCTCGTCGACGAGCGTTTGACGACGATGCAAGCGGAGCGGATGCTCATTTCAGCAGACGTCAGCCGAAAAAAGAGAAAGGCCGTCATCGATAAGATGGCAGCCGTCATGATTTTACAAAATTACCTGGATCGTGCAGGCAAATAAGGAGGAATTACTCATGGCAGAAATCCGTCGTGAAGAAGAAATGTACCGTATTCCAGACGAAAATGGAGACGAGCATTTATTTGCAGAAATTTTCCGGATGACGAGCGACCGCTCGAAGAAGACGTTTGTCGTTCTTGAGCCGGTCGGCAATCCAGAAACAGAAGACGAAGATGACGACACAATCGAAGTGTACGCGTTTGAAATCGAAGAACTTGAAGATGGCGAGTTCATCTTGAAGCTCGTCGAAGACGATGATGACTTCGAGGAAGTCATGGAAGCGTTCGATATCGTCAATGACGAAGTTGGTTTAGACTAATACGTGGACGGGCGACTAGGGGAAACCCTCGTCGCCCATCTTCATAACAGAAGAACAGGGGAGAAATGCGCATGAACCATCCATCGATGTTTGATGAGAAGCGTGCACGTAACCGGATTGTTCGGCGAATTACGGTTATCATCCTTGCTGTCTTTCTTCTAGTGATCGCCACAGGTGCCGCGGTATCTTATGCGTTCGTGAAACGATCGCTCGAACCCGTTGACCCAGCTTCGACCGAAACGGTCGAGGTCGAGGTTCCGCTCGGTGCAGGTTCTGGTTACATTGGCGAACTACTCGAAGAGAATGGCCTCGTGAGGAATAGCACGATTTTCCGTTTTTACACACGGTTTAAAAATGAATCATCGTTCCAAGCGGGGACGTATACGTTGTCTCCGTCACAATCACTTGACGAGTTGATCGCCACGTTGAAGACGGGGAAAGTCATCGTCGTCCCGGATATCAAATTGGTGATCCCGGAAGGCTTTACGATCGACCAAGTCATCTCGCGTCTCGCAAAACAGGCTGATATTCCGAAAGAAGAGATTTCGGACCAACTGAGCGACGAGGAGTATATCCGCTCGCTCGTCAATGAGCATGAGATGCTGACGGACGAAGTGCTCGCCGACGGAATTTATCACCCGCTCGAAGGTTACTTGTTCCCGGCAACGTATGAGTTCGATAAAGGTGTGACGCTCACTCAGATCATCGATGAGATGCTCAAGCCGACCGAACAGCTCTATCTCGAATACGGCGATGCGGTCGAAGCGTCGGGACGCACGTTCCATGAGACGTTATCGCTCGCCTCGATCGTTGAGAAAGAAGCGGTCTCGACGGAAGACCGTCAAGAGATCGCGGGTGTGTTTGAGAACCGTCTGGCCGATGGCATGAAGTTGCAGTCCGACCCGACCGTCTGGTATGGTACCGGGGAGACTTCGATTTTCACATCGTTCAACGATCTCCAAAACGATTCACTTTATAACACATACCGCTACGAAGGGATCCCAATCGGACCAATCGCTGCGGTCAGTCGTGACGCATTCGTCGCCACGCTCAATCCGAACGATACGGATAACGTTTATTTCTACGCCCGACCACCGCGTGAAGGATTCCCGAACGGGGAAGTCTTGTTCGAAGTGGAGTACGAGGCGCACCAACAGAACGTCAACAAGTATCGTCCAGAATGGGAAGCGTTCGAAGAAGCAAACAACAATTGACGGATATGCGACCGGAAGCCTTGGCTTCCGGTCGTTTGAATGATTAGAGAGTAAGAGGTGTACGACGTGGAACATTCATCCTATGAAGGTTACGTGGAGAACTTGGTCACGCCCCGGTCGCCGTTATTGGCGGAGATGGAGGCGTTCGCCCGAGAACATCACGTGCCAATCATGGACTTGACCGGATCTGAAGTGTTGCTGTCGCTTCTCGCGATGCAACGTCCGAAACGGATCCTTGAGGTCGGTACGGCAATCGGATACAGTGCGATTCGAATGGCTGAACTGTTGCCGGACGCGGAAATCGTCACGATCGAACGAAACGCACGACGTCACGAAGAGGCACTCGGCTTTATCGGACGCTCGGACGTATCGGACCGAATCACTGTCATTCATGGTGATGCGGTGGAGTTGATCGGGACGATTGAAGGAGAATTCGATGCGGTCTTTATCGACGCGGCCAAAGGTCAGTATCAAAAATTCTTTGATGGGTATGGCGCTTTAGTACCAATTGGTGGTACGATTTACAGCGATAATTTATTTTTACGAGGGGACGTCCTGCTCGAGGATGTGTCAGTGCTTGACCGTCGACGCCGCCGGCTTGTTCGTCTCGTAAAAGAGTTTACTGAGCAATTGATGGCACGGACCGATTATCATACTGCAATTTTGCCCCTTGGTGATGGCCTAGCAATCAGTCGTAAATTACGATGAGGAGGACTTAACTTTGATGCAACATAAACCCGTCATTATCGGCGTGGCCGGGGGGACCGGATCAGGTAAGACGACCGTGGCCCGCGCGCTCGTGGATGCGTTCAAAGGACAATCGGTCGTCATGATCGAGCAAGACGCGTATTATAAAGACCAGTCAGAGATGACGATGGAAGAACGATATAAGACGAACTATGACCACCCGTTCGCATTCGATAACGATCTTTTGATCGAGCATATCAAGCAGTTACAAGAGCACAAGGCCATCGAGAAACCGGTGTATGACTATGCGGCGCACACGCGCTCGGACAAGACGATCTTGATCGAGCCGGTCGACGTCGTCATCGTCGAAGGTATTTTGGCGCTCGAGGACGATCGTCTGCGTGACTTGATGGACATTAAAGTGTTCGTCGACACGGATGCGGACGTCCGCATCCTACGCCGGATGCAGCGCGATCTCAATGAGCGGGGCCGGTCAATCGACTCGGTTGTCGCCCAGTATACGAACGTCGTCCGGCCGATGCATCTTCAATTTTGTGAGCCGACGAAACGCTACGCGGATATCATCGTCCCTGAAGGCGGAGAGAACTTTGTCGCAATCGATTTGCTCGTGACGAAGATTCGCTGGGTGCTGACAGAACGTAACCGCGCGTAAGGGAAATAAATCGTTTTCAATGTGAACTACTCACCACTTGCTTGTTTCGCAACTTGAAGTGGGAGTTTCTTGGGAAGACCGTGCTTTTACTAGCCGCGGTTATGGACCAAGCTCGTCGGGCAGTCCCTGCCCTGAGGTGTTCCGGTCGGCGAGGCGCAACAGGTTGAGGCTCGCGTTGACGTCGCGGTCGTGGTGTGCGCCGCATGCGCCGCATGTCCACTCCCGGATGTCTAGGCCCTTCCTGCCGTCGTTCTCGCCACAGTTCGAACAGAGTTGGGTCGAGGCGAACCACGGGTCGGCCTTGATCAGCGTCCGCCCGTAGAACTTACATTTATATTCGAGTTGTCGGACGAACTCGCCCCATCCGGCGTCCCCGATCGATTTCGCCAGGCGGCGGTCTTTCATCATCTCTCTGGGCTTCAGCGTCTCGACCACGACGACTTGGTTCTCATCGACGATGCGTCGCGACAGCTTATGGAGGAAGTCGTGCCGTCGGTTTTTGACCTGTTCGTGTCTCTTCGCGAGGAGGAGCCGCGCTTTCTCACGGTTCTTGCTGCCGGGCTTCTTGCGGGCGAGGGCGCGCTGCGCTTGTTTGAGCCGCGCCTCGGCCTGTCGCAGGTTGCGCGGGTTCGCAATCTTCTCCGTGACGAGATCGTCGTTCGTCATGACGGCGAAGTGCCCGAGGCCGAGGTCGATCCCGACCTTGTGCTCGGCGGGGACCCACGGCTCGTCGTCCTGTTCGACGAGGAGCGACACGAAGAACCTGCCCGTCCGTGTCATCGACACGGTCGCAGACCGGATCTCCCCGTCGAAACTGCGGTGCTGTGTGAACCGGATGAACCCGACCTTCGGCAGACGGACTTTTCCCGCCTCGATGCGGATCGTGCCGTGCTGGTTGTTCGTCGTGTAGGAGGCGCGCGCCTTCCGTCTCGACTTGAACACCGGGAAGCCGGCCGTCCCTGCGAAGAATTTTACGAACGCCGCGTCGAGGTGCAGCTTCGCGTTCGCGAGCGCGAGGCTGTCCGCCTCACAAAGGAACGGGAACAGTGGCTTGTAGGAGGCGGGTGTCGGCGATTTCCGTCTCGGCCCACCGCCCGCCTTCGCCTCCTCGTGAATGGTGATACGGTCCTCGAGCAGCTTGTTGTAGATGAACCGGGCGCAGCCGATCGTCCGGATCAGGAACTCGGCCTGTGCCGCCGTCGGGTGGAGCCGGTATTTGTAGCCCTTCAGCATGTCCGTCCCTCCTTTGGGCGGTGTCAGGATGAGTCTCGTCCCATTCCGATACCCGCGGTGGGGGCGAGAGAATCTGACAGAATCACGAACCTTTGTTCGTTATATCTGTCACAGGGATATCCAAAGAATTTGCAAGCAGGCGGTTCATCTTCCACCTACGCTGGGCCTTCCCTCTTCGACGTTTAGAGGTGGGAGAATTCTCGCCAAATTTAGTTAAAAGAGCTTTGACACTCTCACCATTGAAACCGTGGGATTCTGAAGTGCTTGTGCGAACGCAGTTCATTTTTGTTTTGTTCAAGCCTTCAAATGAGAGTGTGCCATCACCTCTACCGAGATAGACTCTATAGGTCCCCAGGTTGGTGGACTGTGACCATCTACCACAGGTCGTTACAGGTGTGCCTACTTGATGTTTTAGCGTCTTTAGCATGACGACAAGCATCGTATCATCGGTCTGCTGCCGGACTCGATTTTAAAGGTCGGTGGACAAAGGTGTTTTAGAGACTTGTATGTGTCTATGCGATAGATTTAACCGAATGTCGGATATGGAGAACGTCCGAACTCACGTTTATCCCATGTTTAAAAACGGGATGTGTCGGATATGGGCTTTCCCGTTCGTAAATTCTGTAATATACTAGGAGACAATGAAGGAGTGACAGAAATGGCTGAAAAACAACATTACATGACGTTAGACGGAAAAGCGAAAATCGAAAATGAATTGAACGAACTGAAGACGGTGCGCCGTAAAGAAGTCGTTGAGAATATTAAGATTGCCCGCGATTTCGGAGACTTGTCTGAGAACGCTGAGTACGATGCAGCGAAAGAAGAGCAGGCAATGGTCGAAGGACGGATTGCTCAACTCGAAGAGATGCTTCGTAACGCAGTCATCATCCAAGACGATGTGGCTGATAACTCGATGGTCGCAATCGGAAAGACCGTGACGTTCTTCATTCAAGAAGATAACGAGAATGAAACGTACACAATCGTCGGTGGCGCAGAGGCTGACCCGTTCACAGGAAAAATCTCGAACGAATCACCGATTGCGAAAGCACTTCTCGGCCGTACGGTCGGAGATGTCGTCAACGTGCAAACGCCGGGCGGCGACATGGTCGTCGAAATCAAAGAAATCAAGTAACACAAACGAGCGACTTCCGCATGGATGTCGCTCTCTTTCTGAGGAGGCAATTATCATGAAAATCGGAATCATTGGAGCGATGGAAGAAGAAGTGAACTTGCTCCGCAACGAATTGACAGAACGGACAGACACAGAGATCGCCAACTATCACTTCTATGAAGGATACCTCGGCAACGTCGAAGTCGTCATTTTAAAGTCAGGCATCGGGAAAGTGAATGCGGCCATCGGTACGACGCTTCTCATTGACAAGTTCAAACCGGATGTCGTCATCAATACCGGTTCGGCGGGCGGCTTTAAAAAAGGAATGAAAGTCGGAGACGTCGTCGTCTCGACCGAAGTCCGTCATCACGATGTCGATGTGACCGCGTTCGGCTACGAGTACGGGCAAGTGCCAGGCATGCCGGCAGCGTACACGGCTGACGCTCATTTGATGGATGTCTGTAAAGAAGTGATTGAGAGCCTCCATGATGTGAACGTCCACACGGGCCTCATCGTGACAGGTGACTCGTTCATCAACGACTCGAAACGTGTTGCCGACATCCTCGGTCGTTTCGAAGGTGTCGCGGCTGTCGAGATGGAAGCCGCTCCGATCGCACAGACGTGCTACCAGTTCGGGATTCCGTTCGTCGTGACCCGTTCGATTTCGGACAGCGCCGACGAGGAAGCAAACTTGTCGTTCGATGAATTTTTAGAAACGGCATCCATCAATTCGGCAAAAATGGTCATGGCCGTCACGAAACGACTCGGTCAAAGTGAATAATCGAGAGGGATGCGTTGACATCCCTTTTTTATTCCCTTATATTAGTACCAGATACTAAGAATAGGGGTCATCACTATGAACATTGGAATCATTGGGATTGGTTCGTTCCTTCCGGAGCACCGGGTCACGAACATCGATTTGGAAAAACGAATGGATACGAGCGATGAATGGATTCGGACCCGGACCGGAATCGAGGCGCGACATTTGGCCGACACCGATTTGAGTGTCGCCGACATGGCCACACAGGCTGCCGAGCGGGCGCTCCAAAGCGCCGGTGTCTCGATTGAAGACATCGATGCGATTATTTGCGCGACGGCCACGGCGCCATCGTTCCCGGCAACAGCGTGTCTCGTACAGGCCAACCTCGGAGCGAAGCGAGCGGTCGCTTTCGACGTCAGTGCCGCCTGTAGCGGCTTCATCTTCGCGATGGATACGGCGAAGAGCATGATGCAGGCGAAAGGGTTGAAACGGACGCTCGTCATCGGAGCGGAGAAGATGGGCAACCTCATCGACTGGGACGATCGTTCGACCGCCGTCTTGTTCGGTGACGGGGCAGGTGCCGTCGTTCTCGGTGAAGACGAAGTCGCAGCCATCGACTCCATCGTACTCGGCAGCGACGGGACCGGCGGAAAGTTCTTGTATGAGAACGAAGAAGGTAAAATCGTCATGAACGGACGTGAAGTCTTCAAGTTCGCCGTTCGTAAAATGCCAGATATCGTCTTAGAGGCGCTACAAGGGGCTGGAAAGACGATTGAGGACCTCGACGTCCTCGTGCCGCACCAAGCCAACCGTCGCATCATCGACGCTGCAATCGAACGGTTAGGGCTTCACGAAGAAAAGGTTGTCGTCACGATTCAAGACCATGCGAACACGTCAGCCGCTTCGATTCCGCTCGCTTTGGCCGAAGCGGTCAAGCACGGTAAGATTTCAAACGGTCAGACGGTCGTCGTCGCCGGATTCGGCGCCGGGCTCACATGGGGAGCGAGTTGTCTAACATGGAATAACGCTAACATCACGGAGGAGATTAACGCATGAAACGAGTAGTCATCACAGGATTAGGAGTCGTATCCCCACTCGGGAACGACGTTACGGCAATGTGGGAGCGACTGTTGAACGGGGACAATGCAGTCGATACGTTAACGAAGATTGATATTAGCCAATATCCGGCGAAAGTTGGGGCTGAAGTCAAAGAATGGAACATCGATCACTTGGTCGAGCCGAAAGAAGCGCGCAAGATGGATTCGTTCATCCAATACTCGATTTTAGCCGCTGACGCTGCGCATCGGGATAGCGGTCTAGATGTGAAAGCAATCGCGGACGATGTCGGGATTTGGATCGGAAGCGGGATCGGTGGGGTCGAAACAATCGACAAACAAGCGAGCATCTTGCATGAACGGGGACCACGTCGCATCAGCCCATTCTTCATCCCGATGATGATTCCAAACATGGCGAGCGGTCAAGTTTCGATTTACCTCGGAGCAAAAGGGCCGAGCAACTGCTCGGTCACAGCTTGTGCATCTGGAACGAACTCAATCGGTGAAGCGTTTAAAGTCATCCAACGTGGTGATGCCCTCGCGATGTTCGCAGGTGGGGCCGAAGCACCAATCACGCCGCTCTCATTCTCAGGATTCTGTGCCAACAAGGCACTATCGACGAATCCAGACCCGAACACGGCATGCCGCCCGTTCGATCAGAACCGTGACGGCTTCATCATGGGTGAAGGCGCGGGCGTGCTTGTTCTCGAGGAATATGAGCATGCGAAAGCGCGCGGAGCCAAAATGTATGCGGAAGTCGTCGGGTATGGCATGAGTTCGGACGCTTACCACATCACGGCACCGTCACCTGAGGCAGAAGGTGGATCAAAAGCGATGAACGAGGCGCTTCGTGACGCGGGAATTCGTCCAGAAGACGTTCAATACATCAACGCACACGGGACGAGCACACCACTCAACGACATGCTCGAGACGAAAGCGATCCACAACGTTTTCGGTGACCACGCGCACAACTTGGCCGTCAACTCATCAAAATCGATGATCGGGCACTTGCTCGGCGCAGCCGGCGGAGTCGAGGCCGTCATCACGGCGCTATCGATTCATGAGGGACGGATTCATCCGACGATCAACTGTGAGACACCAGCTGATGATTGCGATTTAGACTATGTCCGTGATGGAAATCGGGAACTTGATATCCAGTACGCACTGAGCAACTCGCTTGGCTTCGGGGGCCACAACGCGACGCTCGCATTCGCGAAAGTGAACGACTAATAGTAGAAAAAAGTGACAAAAACGGGTAGGGTATAAGGGTTGGTCTAACAGAGAGGAGAATGCCAGATGAAACGATTTTTCATCGGTGCCGCCTTGTTGGGTTCAGTCCTTATCCTTTTTTTCGTTATTTGGTACGGACAACGAGAGCAGGCACGAGAATTACTACCACCAGAAGAACAAATCGTGACGATCCATGGAGAGACGTTGCCGGAGCAGCCGAACACACTGCTCGCGATCGATCCGAGTTCGCAAACTGTGTTATCGCATATTTATGAAGGATTGTATCGCTTCGGAGCGGACGGTGAGATTGAACCGGGACTCGTTGAGACGATGACGCGTTCCGAGGACGGGGCGACATATACGTTTAACTTGAAGGCAAGTCAAACTGTGAATGGAAATGCGATCACGGCTGAAACGTTCGTCGAGCATTTTCGCATGCTCGCCGATGACGATACGAATTCCCCGTTCAGTTTCCTCCTCGGAGATGTATTGAACGCGAAAGCGATCAGTCTCGGGACGAAAGAACCAGAGACGCTCGGCGTGAAAGCGATTGACGAACAGACACTTGAGCTGACGCTCGAGCGGCCGATGGAAGGGTTCGAGCAGATGTTAGCGATGCCGGCCTTTCTGCCGCAGACGATGATTGGGGAGTGGCAAGAACTCGACGCGAACGGACCGTTCCAAATCGAGTCAATCGACGCGGCCCAGGCGACGTTGATAAAAAACGAGGATTATTATGATGCAGATCGCGTCACGCTCGAAAAGGTTATCATCTGGGCGGATGAAGGTCTAAGTTCAGAGCCCGACGGTATTCACCCGATCCCTTACGGCACGGACGAGGGGACAATCGAATCACTCGAAGGTAAGCTCGTTGATGTTCCGCGAAGCGGCGTCTTCTATTTAAAACCGAACGTCGACGAGTATCCGTTCGATGATGCCGATTTCCGACGCGCGCTCGCGCTCTCCTTAGATCGCGAAGCAGTGGAAGGGTCACTCGCAAGAGCCGAACGGACGACAGAACGATTGC
The DNA here is from genome assembly GCF_005960665.1 of Exiguobacterium mexicanum. Lineage (GTDB taxonomy): Bacteria > Bacillota > Bacilli > Exiguobacteriales > Exiguobacteriaceae > Exiguobacterium > Exiguobacterium mexicanum_A. The sequence goes on along the minus strand of NZ_CP040676.1, from coordinate 1,768,700 downwards.
TCGTCACCGATCAAACGGAGACGGAGCCGACGCTTGAAGGAGAGGCGGCGACACTGTTCGCAGACGTGCTTGATCGGCTCGAAGAAGAGGAAATCGAGATTGAGTTGCTCAGCTTTGTCGATGAAGAGGCGAGACAAATCGCCCAGACGATTGAAACAGAGCTTGAACAACTTCCTGGTCTTCAAGTGAACGTCGTCGAGTTGCCGCTCGGTGACAAAGTTAGGAAAGAAGTCGCAGGCGATTACGCGTTGTCACTATCAGGGTGGCAACCGGACTACCCGGCATTCAGTGCCTATTTGACCCAATTCGAGACAAATAACTATTTGAATTCGAGCGGATACACGGACGAAACGTTCGATCGTTTGATGGATGAGGCCCGCTCGACAGAAGTACTTGCGGACCGGAACGAGACGTATCGACAGGCGGAAAAACGGCTGTTGGAAGAAGCTGTCGTTATCCCAATCTACCAAGCTGGAAGATCTTACGCAGTCGATTCCAAATATGCGGAAATCGGTTTTCCGGTCATCGGTCCTTCGTACGTCCTAACTTTTTCTAAAGTTTATGAAAAATGAGCTTAAAGCCCGTCTCCCTAGGCGGGCTTTTAGCCTATAATAAAAATTTTTTAGAAAAATCAAAATAAACACTTTGCAAAATTATCAGAATATTGTATTATTGCTTCAACGGGATTGTGGTAGCAAATTTTGTAAAGTGAGATATCTGAATTTTCTACCATCGTTCATTTCGTTAAACCGAAAAAAATCAGGGGGTCATCGCAATGAATAAGAAAAAAGGTTTTGCTTTAGCAACGTCGGTAACGCTTCTATCTAGCGCATTCCTAGCAGCTTGCTCGGGTGGGGAAGAAGAGACATCATCAAATAAACAAGGTTCTGAAGGCGGCGCAGACGAGGAGCAAGTCCTCAACTTGCTCGATAGTTCTGACATCCCTTCACTTAACCCTACACTCGCGACAGACGCGGTTTCGTTCAACGTGTTGAACAACGTTAACGAGGGTCTTTATCGTATGGATAAAGACGATAACCCGACACCAGGGATCGCAGAGTCACATGAAGTCTCTGAAGACGGTAAAACGTACACGTTCAAAATCCGTGAAGGCGCAACTTGGTCTAACGGTGAGCCTGTAACAGCTAACGACTTCGAATACGCTTGGAAAGAAGTCCTTAACCCGGACAACGCTTCACAATATGCTTACGTCATGTCAATCATCGAAGGTGCTGAAGCCTACAACACTGGCGAAGGCGAGCGCGACGCTGTCGGCGTCACTGCGACTGATGAGCAGACACTTGAAGTTAAATTGACTGCACCAGCTGATTACTTCCTCGGTCTCACAAGCTTCGGCGTATTCATGCCTAAACTTGAGTCGTTCGACAAAGAGCAAGGCGAGAACTTCGGTACGTCGGCAGAGACAACGCTCTACAACGGACCGTTCAAACTCGAAAGCTGGGAGCGCGAGCAAGGCTGGAAAATGGTCAAAAACGACGACTATTGGGATGCTGAAGCCGTCAAACTTGAAGAAATCAACGTTAAAGTCGTTAAAGAAGTTTCAACAGGTGTTAACTTGTACGAAAACGGCGACGTTGACCGCACTGGTTTGACTTCTGAACTCGTTGCTCAATACCAAGACAACGAAGACTTCTCAACTGTCGTCGAGCCAACACTCTTCTACCTTCAGTTCAACACTGAGGTTGAAGCGCTCGACAACCAAAACATCCGTAACGCGATTGACGCGGCATACGATAAAGCAGCGATCTCTGAAACGCTCCTTGCGAACGGTTCAGTCCCTGCCAACTACCTCGTACCTAAAGACTTCGTCACTGGACCAGACGGCGCGGACTTCCGTGAAGCGAACGGCGACATCGGCGGCTACGACGTGGACAAAGCGAAAGAGCTTTGGGAAAAAGGACTTGAAGAACTCGGTCAAGACTCTGTCGAAATCGAGCTCCTCAACTATGACTCAGAATCTGCGAAGCAAATCGGTGAGTTCATCAAAGGTGAACTTGAGAAGAACCTTCCAGGGATCACGCTCACAATCAAGCAACAACCGTTCAACAACAAACTTGACCTTGAGAACAAAGGTGAGTTCGAGTTGACATTCGCTGGCTGGGGCCCTGACTACCAGGATCCAATGACATTCGTTGACCTCTTCGTCACTGACGGACCATACAACCGTGGTAAGTGGTCGAACGAAGAATTCGACAAGCTCATCGAGTCTGCGAAATCAAGCACAGATGCTGAACAGCGTTGGGCTGACCTTCAAGCTGCAGAGAAAATCGTTCTTGAAGAGAACGCGATCTCGCCAGTTTACCAACGTGGATCGGCTCGCCTCACGAAGCCATACGTTAAAGGAATCGTTGAACACGCGTTCGGCGCTGACTACTCGTACAAGTGGGCATCTATCGAAGGCAAAGAGTAATAAGAAACAACACGCATACAAAAAAGAGACGGGGACGCCTGTCTCTTTTTTTTTGTGTCTTCAGTTTGACCAATCACGTTGCACGAACAAGCCGCCCTTTGCATGCAAAGGGCGGCTACTTTTTATTTCTTCACTTTGGCCCGTTTCCGGTTGAGTCCCATCGCTTTCTCGATTTTCGCGAGATTTTTGTTGGCGACGGCTTCCGCTTTCTCACGTCCCGCATCGAGGATGGCGTCGAGCTCAGCGGAGTCGACGAGTTCGTGATAGCGATTTTGGATCGGCTCGAGCATGGCGACGACGGCTTCGGCGACGTCTTGCTTGAACGTTCCATAGTTCGAGTCTTTGTAGCGTTCGACAAGTTCAGCGATTGGGGTATCGGTCGAGAGCGAGTAAATCTCAAGCAAGTTCGAGATGCCCGGTTTGTTCTCACGGTCGAAGCTGATGACACCGCTCGAGTCCGTGACGGCGCTCTTGATTTTTTTACGGATGACGTTCGGCTCATCGAGCATCGAGATGAAGCCCTTCGCATTCGCGTCTGATTTCGACATTTTTTTGACAGGGTTCGTCAAACTCATGATGCGCGCACCTTCTTTTTGAATGAGCGGCTCCGGAATCGTGAACGTCTCATAGTATCGTTTGTTGAAGCGCTCGGCCAAATCACGCGTCAATTCGACGTGTTGTTTTTGGTCATCGCCGACCGGGACGAGTTCCGTGCCGTACAAGAGGATGTCGGCCGCCATCAAGGTCGGATAGACGAACAAGCCGGCGCCGATGTTTTCACTGTTTTGTGATTTGTCTTTATACTGCGTCATCCGGCTCAGTTCACCCATGCCGGCGATACATGTCAACATCCATCCGAGCTGGGCGTGCGCCTTCACTTCCGATTGGACGAAAATCGTCGACTTCTCAGGATCGAGACCGCAAGCGAGATAGAGTGCGGCGAGCTTGCGCGTGTTGTCCATCAACTCGACGCGGTCGAGTTGAACCGTGATCGAATGGAGATCGACGACACAGTAAAACGCTTCGTGTTCTTCTTGCAGCTCAACAAACTGCTTCATCGCGCCTAAATAGTTACCGAGCGTCACGACGCCGGTCGGCTTAATGCCAGAAAAGATTTTTGCCATGATTACACCTCCAGAGAATATAAAAAACCGCGGTTCCCCGCCCGATAAATCGGGACGAATAACCGCGGTGCCACCCAAATTTGCATGAAACTCATGCCACTTGATCGCGTTAACGGGCGTGACCGTCTCGCCGTACTACCGTTCAGGCGAGCCACTCCGAAGTCCATTCGCTCGACGCTTTCCATCTACTCGCAGCAACGTAGACTCTCTGGGGGAAAGGGGATTCGAGGTACTTGTCTTCTTCATCGTGTTTCCTATTGTTCTAGCCATAGTGTAGCATATCGTCTGAAAAATCGGAAGGTCAAACGAGGGTGATGATGTAGGAGAGAATGATGCTACCGACGCCGACGTACACCCAACGCGAAGCCGAATGTTTTTGAGCGGCCCGTTCTTCCGGTGTCGCCTCTTCGTCTTCCTCGTAATCCGGGTCAATCTCTTTCAACTTGGCGCGTCGGTTACGTTTGAACCCGTACATGATGCCGTCGAATAGTCCGGACGCGCTCATTTGAGAGAACATACCGATTGCAAAGACGAGCATCCCGGCGACGAACAGACCGCCGCTCAAATGAAACAATAACGTTTCATCCTGGTAATAAGAGAGGCTCGACCAGACCGTGTAGGCAATTGTGACAATCCCCCAAACGATTAATATACTTCTAAAATTTTTCAATGTGACAAACTCCTTTCAGCTTGGATGTGCTCCATCGAGTCATCCGCCCTATGGCTCTATGATACCTGTTGGTTGGTGGAGAAGGCGAGAAGTTCGTGTTGAAAACGACAGCGGTTTATTAGGGAGTTGACAGTTTGATTAAAAATTTTTTACAATAGCCCTAACGTTCTTTCGTCGGATACAAAATGAAATATTCAGAAAATTAAAGAAAAAGTAAGATGTTATCGTCCGACGAAACGCCATGCTTCACGATTCAGAAAGGGGACATCGCAATTGAAGAAAAAATCGATTTTGCTCATGATGACACTCATCTTGGCACTCGGTTCAGTGCTCGCCGCTTGCTCGACTGGCGGAGACTCTGACGGCGGTTCGTCTTCGAACGGAGAAAAAGTTCTCCGCTTGACGGACACGTCTGATATTACAACGGCTGACCCGGCGCTCGCGACGGACGCAGTCGCGTTCAACTTGATCGCCAACACGATGGAAGGTCTTTACCGTCTGGATCAAGACGGGAATGCCGTTCCAGCAATCGCCGAAGGAGAACCAGAAGTGAACGAAGACGAAACGGTCTACACGTTCACACTCCGCGACGCGGAATGGTCTAACGGCGAACCTGTCACAGCGAACGACTTCGTCTACGCTTGGCAACGCGCTGTGGATCCAGAAACTGGTTCACAATACGCGTACATCATGAACACAGTAAAAAATGCCGAAGCCATCAACACTGGTAAACTTCCTAAAGAAGATCTCGGTGTGAAGGCGATCGATGAGAAGACACTTGAAGTTACACTCGAGCGTCCAGACCCATCGTTCATCTCACTCACATCGTTCGGTACGTTCACACCGATCAACGAAGCGTTCGCCACTGAAAAAGGCGCAGACTTCTCAACGTCACCAGAAAACCACATCTACAACGGTCCATTTACATGGTCGGAGTGGGATCGCGAGCAAGGATACGTGTTAGCGAAAAACGAATCGTATTGGGATGCTGAAAATGTAGCCCTCGAGAAAGTCGACGTTCGCGTCGTCAAAGACACATCGACTGTCGTCAACTTGTATGAAGCAGGAGAAGTCGACTACGCCGGCCTCTCATCTGAACAAGTTGCCGCATTCCAAGAGAACGATGACTACAGCACAGGCCTTCGGTCATCTGTCGGTTACTTCAAGTTTAACCACGAAGATGAACTCTTCGCTGACGTCAACGCTCGTAAAGCCGTCGCTCGTGCGGTCGACCCAACCGGGATTATCGATCAGCTTTTGAACAACGGCTCAATCGCGACGACTTCGTTTGTCCCGAAAGAATTTATCAAGTATGAAGACGGCACGGATTACACGGAAGGCGTAAAGCATTTCGAAACGAACGCTGACGAAGCGGCATCACTTTGGGAAGAGGCGACTGGCGGCGAAGCAGTCACAATCGAACTTCTTTCATTTGATAGCGAAGTATCGAAACAAATCTCAGAGTACATGAAAGGGCAACTCGAGTCGAATTTGCCGAACGTGACCGTGAACATCTCACAACAACCGTTCAACAACAAGCTCGAACTCGAAGCGAACGGAGAGTACCAAATGTCATTCGCCCTTTGGGGACCTGACTATCAAGATCCGCTCACAAACCTTGGCATCTTCACGTCTGACAACGGTCAAAACGACATCAACTACAAGTCTGCTGCCTACGACAAGTTGATTGATGAAGCATCAGCTGAAACAGCGATCGATGCACGTTATGACAAGTTCAAAGAAGCAGAGACGCTCTTGATCGAACAAGACCAAGCCATCATGCCGCTCTACCAAGCAGGTGTTGCTTACTTGCTCCGTCCGAACGTGGAAAACTTTAACCGTCAACTATTCGGTGCTGATTATCAGTACAAATATGTCGATATAAACTAAAGAAGAAAGGGGGCATGCAACGTGCATGTCCCCCCTTTTCTAAAAAAAAAACAGAAATCAGAGAAAAAACTATTCAAAAGTTTTGTTGGTAAAGTATAATGTAGTAACAGTGAAAATTCAGAATACTTTACAAACTAAGGATTCTTCGATTTTCATGCGCTGTGCTAAGAGCCTTGAGATGACGTTTGACCTATTCTTTCAGAAAATTCCTTTCATTTTGTGAATTCATGAAAAGGGAAATATGTCATAGTGATGCTGTTGGTGCAAGCATAGACACATTAGAAAAACAGGGGGTATTTATTTATGGGACGTTATATTCTTCAGCGGCTGACTTACGGCCTCATCACGTTCTTCTTGATTGCGACGTTCACGTTTTTCCTGATGGACCTGCTTCCAGGTTCGCCTTATCAAAACCAGGAGAAGCTGACGGAGACACAAATTCAGCTCTTGAACGACCGTTACGGACTCAATGATCCGCTTCCAGTTCGTTATGCGACATACTTAGGAAACCTTGTGCAAGGGGACCTTGGTGTATCATTCCGTACGGCCAACCGGCCAGTGACGGAATTGATTATGGAACGAATCGGACCATCAGCTCAATTAGGGATTCAAGCACTTGTGCTTGGGACGTTTGTCGGATTGTTGCTCGGAATCGTGGCAGCCATTCGTCATAACACGTACATTGACTATGGTTCAATGTTCGTATCGGTAATCGGGATTTCTGTCCCATCATTCGTCTTTGCAGCCCTTCTTCAGTACTATGTTGGGGTTAAGTTGCAAATCCTCCCTGTCGCGTTCTGGGATTCACCGGCTCATACGATTTTACCGACCATCTCGCTCTCGCTCGGGGTTACGGCATCGATCGCCCGTTTCGTCCGGACCGAGATGCTAGAAGTGACCGGACAAGATTACGTCACGCTCGCGAAAGCGAAAGGGTTGACCGGGAATGCCATCGTTTGGAAGCACATGGTGCGTAACGCAATGATTCCTGCCATCACAATCCTTGGACCAATGACGGCCGGTCTATTGACTGGTACGTTCGTCATCGAAAAAATCTTTGCGGTACCTGGACTCGGAGAATTGTTCGTCACATCTATTACGTTGAATGATTACTCGGTCATCATGGGCACGACGCTCTTCTTCTCTGGCCTGTTCATTATTATCATTCTACTAGTCGACTTGCTCTACGGAGTCGTTGACCCACGTATTCGTCTTGGGGGGAATAACTGATGATTGAAAACAAAAAGAATTTCGAGCAGTTCGACCAAGACATGTTCCAACGTGTCGAGATGAACGAACAGCTCGCTGAACGTATTTCCGGTAAAAGCTTGAACTTCTGGCAAGATGCATGGATGCGCTTAAAGAAAAACAAAGCAGCCATCTTGTCGTTATCGATTATCGTCATTCTTGTCTTGCTCGCGCTATTCGGCCCGATGTTGTCTGGCCGTGACGCTTATACGCAAAACATCTCACAAGCCAAACTCCCGCCTAAAGTCACAGGACTTGAGTGGGCTGGGTTTGACGGGATGGCCAACCTCGGTGGCCGTGATATCGACTTCTATGAACAAAAGAACGTCGAAGAGAACTTCTGGTTCGGTACGGACTACCTCGGCCGTGATCTTTGGTCACGTATTTGGGAAGGGACACGTATCTCGCTCTTCATCGGTTTAATGGCCGCTATCGTTGATACGGTCATCGGTGTCGCTTACGGTGGGATCTCGGCTTACTTCGGTGGCCGTACGGATAACATCATGCAGCGGATCGTTGAGATTTTGACTGGTGTTCCGAACTTGATTTTGATTATCTTGTTCATCTTGATCTTTGACCCAGGTGTGTTCACGATCATCCTCGCGATGACGATCACCGGCTGGATTGGGATGAGTCGACTCGTCCGCGGTCAAATCTTGAAACTCAAAAACCAAGAGTTCGTCTTGGCAGCTCGTACGCTCGGTGCTTCAAGTAACCGTTTGATCTTCAAACACTTGATCCCGAACACGCTCGGCGCCATCATCATCACACTCATGTTCACGATTCCATCTGCCATCTTCTTCGAGGCGTTCCTCAGTTTCATCGGGATCGGACTTCAACCGCCACAAGCGTCACTTGGTACGTTGATCAACGACGGATACAAAGAGCTACGGACTTTCCCGTACTTGCTCGTCATCCCGTCAGTCATCATCGTCTTGCTCATGGTCAGCTTCAACTTGCTCGCCGATGGCTTGCGTGATGCGTTCGACCCGAAAATGCGTAAATAATTATAGAAACAGGGGGACTCGTGAATGGAAACGATTTTATCTGTCCGAGACTTAGCGGTCTCGTTCCATACGTATGCTGGAACGGTACAAGCTGTTCGCAACGTATCGTTTGATTTGAAAAAAGGCGAGACGCTCGCCATCGTTGGTGAATCGGGTTCTGGTAAATCCGTCACTTCAAAAGCGATCATGCGTCTGATCCCGAACCCGCCAGGTGAAATCACGAACGGAGAAATCTTGTTCGAAGGTAAAGACTTGGCGAAGTTGTCGGAAAAAGAAATGTTGAAGATCCGTGGCCGTGATATCGCCATGATCTTCCAAGATCCAATGACATCACTCAACCCGACGATGACGATCTTCAAACAGATTGCTGAAGGATTGAAGCAACACCAAGGTCTTACGGGTGAAGATGCGAAGAAGCGTACGCTGGAATTGCTCACACTCGTCGGGATTCCAAACCCAGAAGCACGTCTTAAACAATATCCGCACCAACTCTCAGGTGGTATGCGTCAACGGATCGTTATCGCGATCGCGCTCGCATGTAACCCTAAAGTATTGATCGCCGATGAGCCGACGACAGCTCTCGATGTAACGATTCAAGCTCAGATTTTGGAGCTTTTGAAAGACATCCAACAAAAGACCGGCACAGCGATTATCTTCATCACGCACGACCTCGGTGTCGTCGCGAACATGGCTGACCGTGTTGCCGTCATGTACGCTGGTAAAATCGTCGAGAAGGGAACGGTCGATGAGATTTTCTACGAGCCGCGTCACCCATATGCATGGGGACTGCTCGGATCGATGCCGCGCCCATCTGATGACCCGAACGAGGCGCTTCCTGCCATCCCAGGTACGCCGCCGAACTTGCTCGACCCGCCAAAAGGCGATGCGTTCGCACCACGTAACCCTTATGCGATGAAGATCGACTTTGAAAAAGAACCACCGATGTTCCAAATTAGCGACACGCACTATGCGGCAAGTTGGTTATTGCACCCGCAAGCACCGCAAGTGAGCCCGCCGAAAGCAATCCGTGACCTTGCACTCAAGTATCGTCCGGACAGCGCGTTCGCCAAATCGATTTTGAAAGGTGGTGCTGAATAATGGAACGCGAGAAATTACTCGAAGTAAAAGACCTGAAGCAGCACTTTAAAATTGGCCGAGGTCGCGTCGTTAAAGCGGTCGATGGCATCTCGTTTGATATTTACAAAGGTGAAGTACTCGGTCTCGTAGGGGAGTCAGGTTGTGGGAAATCGACGACAGGTCGTACCATCATCGGCCTTTATGACGCGACGGACGGTGACGTCGTCTTCAAAGGCGAAAACGTTCATGGCAAGAAGTCAAAAGCGGAGAAGTTGAAATTCAACCGGGCCATGCAAATGATCTTCCAAGATCCTTACGCATCGCTCAACCCGCGGATGACGGTCGCTGATATCATCGCTGAAGGCATTGATATCCACGGCCTTGCCAAGACGAAAGAAGACCGGATGAACCGTGTCTATGACCTTCTTGAAACGGTCGGTCTTACGAAAGAGCACGCGAGCCGTTACCCGCACGAATTCTCGGGCGGTCAACGTCAGCGGATCGGGATTGCCCGCGCTCTCGCGGTTGAACCAGACTTCATCATCGCCGATGAGCCAATCTCGGCTCTCGACGTATCGATCCAAGCTCAGGTCGTCAACTTGATGAAAGAATTGCAACGCGACCGTGACTTGACGTACTTGTTCATCGCCCACGATTTGTCGATGGTCAAGTATATCTCAGACCGGATCGGTGTCATGTATCAAGGTCACCTCGTCGAACTCGCTCCAGCAGCGCGTTTGTATGAGAACCCGATTCACGCCTATACGAAGTCGCTTCTCTCGGCGATCCCGCTTCCGGATCCAGAGCATGAGCGCACACGTAAGCGGATCGTGTATGAGTCGAAGTCACTCGGTGCCGTCGGACGTTCGGATGAGGATTCAAGCATCCCACCGCTCCGTGAAGTCGAGCCAGGCCATTACGTCTCATTGACAGACGAAGAATACGAAGCATATAAAGCGCAACTCGTATAATTAGAAAGTCCCGAATCCAACCGGATTCGGGACTTTCTTGAACGCAAAGAAAAACACCATCCAAGGACGGTGTCAGGCGTTTGAGATGCGTGGCAAGTTCGAGAGCCGTTCGACGACCGCGTCAATCAGGCGGACACGGGCAAGGGCATCTTCGATTTCCATCGTCTCATAGTGATGCAGTCCGCCAGGTTGTTCCACGTACGTATCCGCATCATGGACGAGCTGTTGGAGTGGGGTACGTTGAATCCGGTTAGGCGGGAGATAGGAATCGGTATGAAGCAAAATCATGACCGAGATCTCTTTCGCGCGCGCCGGGTCTTCCCCGAGACGAATCAATAGCTTATGGGCGCGTTCGGCCCCTTTAATGGCATGAATGTCGTTTTGACGGTATAAATCGTAGTTCCATTTGCCTTCGGTGTACCATTCGTAGTGACCGATGTCATGGAGCAGAGCGGCTTTCGTCGCTAAATCCGTATCAAGCCCTCGTCGCGTCGCCAATTCGAGAGCGCGTTCACACACGTCGACGGCGTGTTTCAGACCGGAACGGGTCAAATATTTTTGGGTGACCGGATGTTGCATAATCGTCTCTAGCGTAATTCTCATATTCGCTCTCCTCCTTGGTGATTTCAAAGGTTATTTCTATTAACTATACGGGAATTGAAAAAGAAAAGCAAATTTGGAACGTGTGAAATGATGAAAATCTTCGAGATTGTTCATTCATTTTCATAAGAATGTGCTATAATTTAATTGTAGATTAGTGCAAGTTCAAGATTTTCAGATTCAGTAACGGTCGGTGGGTCGAGTCCTTATGGCGTTGGGGGTGAGAGACCATGAAAGAGCGTGACAAAGTATTGCTACAGAAAAAGAAACTTCTGAAGGAAGTCCTCAAGAAGAAATTGAAAGACTTACAAGTGAAGCCTGGCAAAGAGACGGTATCACAACCGGTTTCTCGAATGCCGGCGTCCTAGAACGGTCGATCAAGGGTCGCATTCTCCTGAATGCGTCCTCTTTTCTTACCCGAGTGAGAAAAGTTATCATTGAAGTTTCAATAAATAAGAATTATTATAATTAAGTGGACGAATTTTTGGGTATACAAATAGAGTCACTTGAAAAAGATGAACGAACACTTGATCAGGGAGGAACGAAAATGGTCACATTGTACACGTCTCCGAGCTGCACATCGTGCCGAAAAGCACGGGCATGGCTCGAGGAGCATGATATTCCATTCACGGAACGGAACATATTTTCAGAACCACTCTCACTCAATGAGATCAAACAAATCCTACGTATGACAGAAGATGGGACAGATGAAATCATCTCGACCCGATCTAAAGTTTTCTCGAAAATCGACGTATCGGTCGATGCGCTTTCACTCCAACAACTATATGATTTGATTCAAGAATATCCAGGATTGCTCCGCCGTCCGATTCTGATTGATGAAAAACGTCTTCAAGTCGGATACAACGAAGATGAGATTCGTCGATTCTTGCCGCGCAAGGTCCGGACGTTCCAACTTCAAGAAGCGCAACGACTCGTCAACGAGTGAGGAAGCATACTGTCTAAGCAGTGTGCTTTTTATTATTCCGTTTTTCCGATAAAATAATAGTAACAACCCCACCATCAATAGATTGACACGTTAAAAAAAGGGTACTATGATAACAAGACAATTTCCCCTCTCCTCCTTAATTGTTGAAGTAGGAGTGAGGTGAGAAGGGAGTGGACAATCGTGAAAATTGAGCGCATCAACGACAACACCGTCAAATTTTTCATTACGTATGTCGATATCGAGAAACGCGGTTTCGCTCGTGATGAAATCTGGTATAACCGAGAACGTGGTGAGCAGCTGTTCTGGCAGATGATGGACGAAGCGCACGAACGAGAAGATATCTCGTTTGATGGTCCACTATGGATACAAGTACAAGCGTTTGAAAAAGGACTTGAATTGACCGTGACGATCGCGAAAAATGTGATTGACTCTGATGACGATTCTGAGCTCGGGTCACTGTTGCGCTCGGCAATCGACGAGGCGCGCGATCAGCAATCGGTGCTTGATCAATTGAGTGAACTTGATGAAATCGAAGCCGAGCCGGAGGCGTGGGCTCCGCTCGCCATGGAAACGGATGACTTTGAGGCGATCATCTCGCTCAGTAAACGAGCAGGAGAAGCGTTGAACAACGTCAACCTTAAGTTATTCCATTACGACAATCGGTATTACTTGTGGATTGACTTCCCAGACGAGATGGAACCGGAAGAAGAAGAGAACGTATTAAGTCTCTTAGCCGAGTATTTGACGTTCAGCACGCAGACGTTAGCGATGCTTGAAGAATACGGCAAGCTCATTCTCGACGGGGATGTCTTCTCAAAAGTCCGTCACTATTTCTAAACCCTAATCGCCTGTTCATGTGGACAGGCGATTTTTTTACCAATTTATACATATGAAGAGGTGTCGTGATGCTCAAGCGGATTCAATTAAAGTTGGAAGATAGCACCTGGTTCGTCCCGTTTTTATACGGAGTGGGAGGGATCGCGTTAACGTTCCTGACTCAATATTTTGGAAGCTTCTTTCGGGAGCTGTTACCGGAAATCATTTATTTAGACAAGGATTCAGCAGCTTCTGTCCTGTCTTCGTCGTTCACGAGCCTCATGACGATGATGACGTTCAGCTTTTCGACGATCCTCGTCGTCTTGACTACGTATTCGTCGCAGTTCTCGCCTCGGACGATCAATAACTTTTTGACGAACTCGGCGTCGAAGCATACACTCGGCCTGTTCATCATGACGACGGTGTACGGCATAACGAACTTGTTCCTTATCCGGACATCGGATGAAGACGTCGTACTCGCTTCAGGCATCAGTGTCCTGCTCGTCGTCAGCTCAATTTGGGCGTTCGTTAAATTCATTCAAACGATCAGCGTCTCGATTCAAGCGGAACGCCTCTTATCGGCATTGCACCGCGAAGCGCTATCTGTCATCGAAAACCAAAGACGGGCGGTCGAAGAGGAAGACATGTACATCGTCCCGAAACGAACGGTTCACACGTTCGAAGGACAGGCGGTCTATGCCTCTCGAACGGGCTACGTCCAACTGTTCTCGAGCGGGAAGCAGGAGAGCCGTGACGTCGACTTCGAATCGGTCGTGGCCGTCGGGGACTTTGTAGCGGAAGGAGATATTCTCGGCTATTGGCTCGCAGAAGAAGCGCCCGATATCGACGTGTTCCAAATCGGTGAAATCCGTTCATCGATTCAAGACCCAGCGTTCGTCATCGAGAAGTTGAGTGAGATCGCGCTGAAAGGCGTCTCACCGGGCATCAATGATCCGAATACGGCGATTCACGCGATTCACTACATCGGCGATATTTTACGCGAACTGAGCCGATTGCCGGCAGGCGACTTTTTATTCTCCAACGACAAGAGCAATTGGCATGCCAAACGTAAAACGATGGAAGCGACATTGTTCGAGGCGTTCGCTCCTGTGAAGACGTATGCGAGTCACGACATTTTCGTGATGGCATCCGTCTTCGAGGCGATCCGAATCGCGCGGATTCAGGCACACGCCTCGCATGATGAAACGTTCGAGGACTTCATCGACTACTTTGAGGAAGCGCTCGACTTGGATGAGTTGCATCCACGAGAGAAAGCGTTCTTGACGAATCAGATGACGAAAGCACGGAAAATACGTGATTAACGAGAAAGGAAGGGGTCCGAGAAGACCCCTTCCTTTCTGTGCATCATGAGAGGGTATAGCCCCCATCGACCGTAATGGCTTGGCCGTTGATATGGCTCGACGCCTCACTCAACAAGAAGGTCACGACCGGCGCCACTTCATCCGGTTTAGCGGCATGTCCCCGGAAATGATGGGTCATCGCCTCTTGGAACTTGGCTTCCCCGCCGTACAACTTGTGACTGAGCGGGGTGTCGACCGGACCGAAACAGACCGCATTGAAGCGGATCTTGCCTTTCATTCGATGGGCGAACGTCTTCGTCAAGGCGATGACGGCCGCTTTGGAGGCGGCGTATGGACCGAGCATCGGTGGGAATTTGACGTGGCCGACGATGGCAGCGTTGTTGACGACGCTCGCTCCATTCGCGAGGAGCGGGATAGCGCGTTGGATGAGTCGGTTTGTCGCGAGTACGTTCAGTTCAAAGACGTCATCGAACGCGGACGCAGGCAACCGTTCTGGTGTCCCGGGGTGCCCGAACGTCGCCGCGTTATTGAATAGTCCGTCTAACGTGATGGCCCGGTCTTTGAGTTTGTCCATCATCGCCTCGATGTCGTCGGGTTGGGACAAATCGCATGCCATAAACGTGACGCGAGCGGATGCCGTCTCGATTTCTTCGCCTCGTGCCTCGTCTCGGCCGATGCCGATGACGTCATGTCCTTCCTCTGCTAACCGGAGGGCGACGGCCCGTCCAATCCCGCTCGTCGCTCCCGTAATCAAAAATGTGCCCATATTTCGTTCGCTCCCCTCAAAAGATGGCGTTAAGTTGTATAATTATGATAATACAAGATAGAAACGGGGTCAGTTTATAATATGTTGCGACGCATACAAGTCCTTTTATCCCTGATTTTGCTCGCAGGTCTCATTGCCGTATTATCATATTACTGGAGCTCCCAAGTGATTGGCTTGTTCTCGGTGCTCGTCTTTTTGACGACGTTCAGCATTTTGCTCGTCATCTTGCTCGAGAACCGCAATCCGCAACGGACGCTCATTTGGGCGATCGTCATGCTCGGCTTCCCGGTCGTCGGTCTGTTCGCTTATTTCGTGTTCGGACAGAACTATCGCCGGAAGCGGATGTTCAAAGAGAAAGCGATGCTCGATGAAGAGACATACCTCGCCTATCGTCAGAAGGCGATGACGTTATCGCCGTCACTCATGTTCTCCCACGATGATTATGAGAAATTGCTCCATTTGACGTCGTCACTCAATCAATTACCCGTCTCGTCAAACACGTATACGCAAGTGCTGACGAACGGGCAAGAAAAGTTTTCGAAACTGTTGCCCGCCTTGAAAGGGGCGACCCGCCACATCCATCTCGAATATTATATTTTCCGGGAAGATCGTATTTCTCGGGAAATTCAACGCATTTTGATCGACAAGGCGAGGGCGGGGGTCGAGGTCCGCTTCTTGTACGATGCCGTCGGCTCGATCCATACGAGCGGGACGTTCTTCGACGAGATGCGGCAAGCAGGCGTCCACGTCCAAGCCTTCTTCCCCGTCGTCTTGCCGCTCGTGTCGAGCAAGACGAACTACCGCAACCACAGGAAGATTGTCGTCATCGACGGCACGGAGGCGTTCACCGGCGGGTTGAACGTCGGTGACGAGTATTTGGGCGAACATTCGAAGTTCGGCTTCTGGCGTGACACGCATCTGTACGTCAGAGGGGAAGGGGTGTCGGAACTGCAACTGATCTTTTTGCAGGACTGGTACTATATGACGGGCGAGCGCCTGTTCACTCCGTTTTATCTCGAACCGCTCGAGACGGTACGCAGCGCGAGCGGGGGTGTGCAGATCGTGGCGAGCGGACCGGATGAACCGTATGAGACGATGAAGTCGATCTATTTTGCGCTGATCAACGCCGCGAAAAAATCGGTCTATATCTCTTCGCCGTATTTGATTCCCGATGAGGACATCATGAGCGCGCTCAAGACCGCCTCGCTATCAGGAATCGATGTCCGAATCGTGCTCCCGAGTTATCCGGACCATAAGATCGTGTTTTATGCGAGCCGGTCGTACTTCGAGGAGCTGCTCAGCGCCGGTGTAAAGATTTATCTGTATGAAGAAGGGTTCATGCACTCGAAAGTCATCGTCGTCGACGATGGGCTGGCGACGATTGGGACGGCGAACATGGACTTCAGGAGCTTCCACCTCAATTTCGAGGTGAATGCGCTCTTATACAACACGAATTCCGTCCATCAGCTCAAGCAAGATCTCTATAAAGACTTTGAAGGGTCACACGAGTTGGAGTTGCAGGCGTTCTCGGAACGGTCGTACTTCATCAAACTCGTCGAGTCATTGGCCCGAATGTTTTCACCACTACTATGAGGGGGAAGCGGGATGCGGTTTGCCATCGATCGGACAGGGGGGTATGTCGATGCCCTTACGTTAAGTCGGGGGCGGATCGAACCGTTTGCCCCTTTTGTGTGTCCAGAATGCGGGGAACGGGTCATCGTCAAGCAAGGTGTGAGGCGACGGCTTCATTTCGCACATGTCCATCCGTGTGGACGAGGCGAGTCGACGGGGCACCACGAAGACAAATGGGGTGTTCGGCAGTGGCTTCAGACACAAGGTTACGCCGTCGAACAAGAAGTCGTCATCGGCGCACGTCGTGCCGATTTGCTGGCCCGACGCGACGATACGAGTCTCGTCATCGAAATTCAAGCGTCGACGCTCACAATCGAGTCTTACGTCGAGCGGACGAGACATTATCGCGACAACGGACTCGATGTCGTCTGGCTGGCGAGCGGATTAGAACCTAGTACTTGGCCTTCATTGCAGCCGTGGATGCGTCACGAACTGTTTAGACGGCATGGCTTCCATGTCCCTTACAAGCAATCACTTTATCGTTTCATTGGCTTCCCGATATCGGTTAGACGCGGCGTTGGTCATTGGCAGACCGTATCGTCATTCTCGAGTTCGCCGTTCGAATGTTATTATCGTTTCGACGCCCAACAATGGGTTCAACTCGTCCGGCGCCGCCGGATGACCCCACCCTATCCGACGCCGCAGTACCGCCGGCTCGTCTTGAACCGGTTGTATCCGATCGGAATGCTACCGTCTCTTATGCCGAGTTGCTGTTACTTGCCGTTATCCTCGCTTTGGGGCATCCACGTCCATCCGTTCACGTTTCAGACGGTGCTTTATTTGAATCGGCGTGAGCGTCCCGACGACTCCGTCGCATGGAGTATCGAAAAGACGTGCCGCCAGTTTGACGTGACCCCGACAAGCGACTTTCTCCAAGCGTTTGAAGTACAATGGAGACAACTCTTGAACGTGTTTGATATGACGGAGTCGGTGGGGGATTGGCACGTCCCAAGGACGCTAGAGACGGCCCTTCTCCACGATCTTCGATTATTTCAAGGGTTTCAGCGATTCATGGCGAAATCGTATACAAACTAGGAAAAGGAAGTGGACATATGTCAGAAGTACTTACACGACAACAAGTACCCGTCGAGGAGACGTGGAACTTGGAGACGATTTATGCGGACGATCAGGCGTGGGAACACGATTTTGAAGCATTGAAAGCAAACGTGCCGGCCTTGGTCGAGTTTAAAGGTAAACTCGGGGAATCAGCCTCTACTTTGTTTGAAGGCCTGCAACTTCGCGACGACATCTCGCGTCAATTGCATAAACTGTATACATACGCCCATATGCGTTATGACGAAGATACGTCGAACAGTCATTACCAAGCGTTGAACGACCGGGCGGGCTCGCTCGCGGCCCAAATCTCGGCTCAGCTCGCATTCATGACGCCGGAACTGCTCGCCATCGATGAGAGTCAAATCGAGGCGTTCATGGCGGAACACGAATCGCTCAACGTCTATCGCCATGCGTTCGACGAGTTGGCGCAAGAGCGTCCGCACGTGTTGACGGAAGCCGAAGAGGCGATTCTCGCTCAAGCTGGTGACGTGCTCGGCCAGTCGAGTTCGACGTTCGGCATGCTCAACAACGCCGATTTGAAATTCCCGAAAGTGAAGAACGAGAAAGGTGAAGACGTCGAATTGACGCATGGTCGTTACATCACATTCCTCGAGTCGAGCGACCGTAGCGTCCGCGAAGGGGCGTTCAAGGCGATGTACGGCACGTACGAGCAATATTTGAACACGTTCGCCTCGACGTTGTCAGGCAGCGTGAAGAAGGATAACTTCTATGCGACGGTCCGTAAGTTCGAGAGTGCCCGTCAAGCGGCGCTCCATCATAACGCCATCCCGGAAGCGGTATACGACGGTCTCGTCGAAGCGGTGAACGAGCGCCTCGACTTGTTGCATCGTTACGTCGCGCTCCGGAAACGGGCACTCGGTGTGGACGAGCTGCATATGTATGACTTGTATACACCGCTCGTGAAAGACGTGGACATGAAAATCCCATATGACGAAGCGAAAGACTTGATGGTCAAGGGTCTCGCACCACTCGGTGACGAGTACGTCCAAATCGTCAAGGACGGTCTCGATTCACGCTGGGTCGACGTCCGTGAGACGCGTGGCAAACGGAGCGGTGCTTACTCTTCAGGCGCGTACGACACGCAGCCGTTCATCTTGATGAACTGGCAAGACAACGTCAACAACTTGTTCACACTCGCCCATGAGTTCGGTCATTCGGTCCATAGCCATTACACGCGGGCGTCGCAGCCGTATCCATATGGGGACTACTCGATCTTCGTGGCCGAAGTGGCATCGACGACGAACGAGGCGCTCTTGAACGACTATTTACTGAAGACGCGTACAGACCGCCAAGAGCGGCTCTATCTCTTGAACAATCAGCTCGAGACGTTCCGTGGCACGTTGTTCCGTCAGACGATGTTCGCCGAGTTCGAGCATATGATCCATAAAGCGGCCCAAGATGGCGTCTCGCTCACACCTGAGTACTTGAATGAGACGTACCTCGAGCTCAACAAGCGATACTTCGGAGACGAGCTCGTCATCGATGGGGAGATCGCCTTCGAATGGGCACGGATCCCGCACTTCTATTACAACTACTACGTCTATCAGTATGCGACGGGCATCTCGGCGTCGGCCGCATTGTCGCAACAGATCATGGACGAAGGGGAACCGGCCGTCCGTCGTTACATCGACAAGTTCTTGAAGGCCGGGTCGAGCGATTATCCAATTGAAGTATTGAAGGCGGCTGGAGTCGATATGACGACGAAAGCACCGGTGCTCGCAGCGCTCGATCAGTTCGAGGCCGTGCTAGACGAGATGGAAGCGTTACTTTTCCAATAAAAGAAGCGGGGCGTGAACATTATGTGACAATATGAACAAAGTGCTTGTCACGGTGCGCTCGTCTCGGTATATTATAAGTGTGAAATCAATCACAAACCCCTTTTTTGACCGTAAACTTTCTCCCAACCTGTGATCTGTATAGATACTCGGGTACGATGTTTTCCGTCCCCGCGGGAAACATCGAAAAAACCCACGGCTCCCCGGCCGTGGGTTTTGTTGTGTCATTTATTCGTCGCCCAAGCTTCGCCGCTGCAGCCCGGGACAGGCCGGCAACGTTGTTGGAGCGACAGTTTTTTTAATTCTCTTTCGATGACAGGCTTGTCGAGCTCTAAAATGAAAGCGAGCTCGGTAATCGTTGAGGCGTCATAGTGTCCTAACACTTTCTCGACGCTCCAATCGGTCTCACGGGTCGGTACATAGCCGAGCAGTTCGGCCATGACAGCCTGATAGACGTCATACGGATAGAGTCCTTCGATTTTGAGCGCCTCGTCACGCGTGACGAACGTCAAGGCGGGAAGCGATTCGATTTCCCAGTCTTTCAAGATCTCATGATCGACCGCCAGTGCGCTCAGCAGTTGATTGGATTGGATATCGGCAGCCAACTCATCGATGTCGAGTCCATAACTGACGAACGAGCGGGCGATTTCCCATAAGTCGCTGTCGCTAGAGCCATCCTTCAAAAAGATATCGTTAATATGCAGATGGCGCATGAAGCGCATCGCATGACGTTTCCCTTGTAACTCCATAGCCTTGATCATCGTGAGAAGGCGAACCTCTTCTTGACATCCGCCAACACAACTAGGAACCGTCGAAACCATACGGAAACGAATCAAGTGCCCGTATTCAAGTTCGAGTTTTTTAATGAGTGTCATCACGTGAAGCCCGTCTGGATCTGAGATGTCCATGAAATAGAATAACTCTAATGGCTTATATGTTACTTGGATAGAAGATTCTTCCAATGAACAGGATGACTCATTACATTGTTCAAGTTCCATTGTGTCGCCTCCTCTCGTAAACAAAAATCAAATATATCGTATGCTCATTGTAGCAACGAAAAAAAAAGGTTGGCAACGTATCTGCTCAACCTTGGTTTCGACGCATCTTTTCTTCCATGAATCGAACGATTTTATTTTTGGCGGGCCGGAGGGGAATGCCATGGCGATGAAGAAGCTGTTCGAACGCGATTTTGCCCTTCGCTTCATCGGTCACTTCAAATTCTATTTCATAGTCGTGAATCTCCAAATAATGACTTTCGTCGAGGACGAGCAGACCGTCTGGTGTCTCGATTTCCGCGCGTTTCGTCTCAAGGCGACCGAGATGTTCGAGCGGGCCGGACAAGTCGAACGCGGCGAGCGCCTCTTTCATTTGGTCGTCATGGATGATGCCGTATTTGAACAAGTTTTCGGCCTCTGCCTCATTGATTGGGGCATGCGTCTCGAGCAGTCCAACGTCATGCGGTTGTTTGAGTGTCAACACTTGGCCATGTTTTTTCTCGCGAATTCGTAGGGCGGCGCCGTGCTTCTTCAGTTCGAACGTCGGTGTATCGAAATAGTCATTCGCTTGCCATTTCACTTTGTCCGTTAAATCGTAGGCGGTGAGCAAGGTCTCATACTCGTCTTTCGTCAACATCGATTTGAATTCAATTTCCACTTCTTGGGTCATAAATCATCGCTCCATTCTATGAACAATTGTTCGTTTATGATACCATACAATCGGATACATACGGAAAAAGCAGGGTTTTCCGAAATGAACGAAAGTGGTGACAGCATATGCAATCAATGGATTGGGATCAATTTTTAGTGCCGTATCAAATCGCGGTCGATGAACTGAAAGTTAAATTCAAGGCGATTCGGAAACAATATAAATCTCAAAACGACCACTCACCGATCGAGTTTGTCACGGGACGGGTCAAACCGGTCGGTAGCATTCTCGAGAAGGCGAAGCGAAAGCAAATCCCTTACGACAAGTTGTCGACGGAGATGCAAGACATCGCCGGACTCCGCATCATGTGCCAATTCGTGGACGATATCGTCCACGTCCTTGAACTGCTCCATCACCGGACCGACTTTAAAATCGTCGAGGAACGTAACTATATCACGAACCAAAAGGAATCGGGCTACCGCTCTTACCATTTGATTCTCGAATACCCGGTTCAAACGATTCATGGCGAGTTCCCGACGCTTGTCGAAGTACAAGTGCGGACGCTTGCGATGAACTTTTGGGCAACGATCGAGCACTCGCTCAACTATAAATACGACGGGGATATGCCGGTCGAGGTGCAGGAGCGCCTGCGCCGGGCGGCTGAAGCGGCATTTTTGCTCGATGCCGAGATGAGTCAGCTCCGCGTCGAGATTCAAGATGCACAGCAAGTGTTCCGGGATAAAGAAATGAACGTCCAAACGGACCAAGACTAGGGGGCCAAGGCATGCAGTTTGCGATTGTAGCACGGGGAGACGCGCGTTCGGCCGATATTGCGCGCGAGTTGACGAATAAATTGACCGAAGCGGGGCATTCGGTCTCGAAAGAGCCGCGGATCGTCGTCTCGGTCGGTGGGGATGGGACGATGCTCCAAGCGTTCCACGAATATATCGACCGGCTCGATGATACGCTGCTCGTCGGGATTCATACGGGCCATCTCGGTTTTTACGCCGACTGGCAACCAGACGAGCTCGACGAGTTGACGGAAATGATCACGAGCGAATCGTTCGAACCGGTGTCTTATCCGCTCGTCGAGGTGCTCATCGATTACGAGGACGGGACGACCGAACGACAACTCGCCATGAACGAGTGTACGATTAAAAACTATAAACGTACGCTCGTCTGTGACTTGTCGATTCGCGACGATTATTTCGAGACGTTCCGCGGTGACGGGTTATGTATTTCGACACCATCCGGGTCGACAGCCTATAACAAAGCACTCGGGGGTGCCATCGTCCATCCGTCGATTGAAGCAATCCAAGTGACGGAGATGGCGTCAATCAATAACTTGGTGTACCGGACGATCGGTTCACCGCTCTTGTTGCCGAAGCATCATCAAGTGAAGATCGAGCCGCACACGAAAACAGAATTCGAACTCGCGTTCGATCACCAAGAAGCATTGTCGTGGTCGAACGTGCGCTCGATTCGCTGTGCGGTCGCGAAAGAAAAAGTGACATTTGCCCGGTTCCGCCCGTTCCCATTTTGGCGACGGGTCCGGGAATCGTTCATTGAGGAAGGGAAGTAACCGATGTACGGATTCACATTGCATCGCGTCGCGGGGGCGAACGTCCCGCTGCGCGATTTTTTAATGACAGACTGCGGCATCTCGCGCAAGATGTTGACCCAAATCAAACAAGGGGGGCTCATCCTCGTCAACGGAGAGCCGCGGACGGTACGTTATGACATCAGCGAAGGAGATGATGTGACGGTCCATTTCCCGGTCGAACAGCCGGCGGAGACGATGGTCCGCTCGTCACGCCCGCTCACGATCCTGTTTGAGGACGACTATTTGCTCGCCGTCGATAAACCGGCTGGGATCGCGACGATCCCGTCCCGGCTTCATCCCGACGACACGCTTGCCAATGCGGTGCTCGGATATTACGAGCGAATCGGATTACAGTCGGCGATTCACGTCATCAATCGACTCGATCGTGACACGAGCGGCGTCGTCTTGTTCGCAAAATATGCGTACGTGCACCATCGGTTCAGTGAATTGCAACAGACCGGGGGCTTGTCACGGACGTATCTCGCTCTCGTCGAAGGTGAGGTTTCGCCACAGACGATTGACGCTCCCATCGGCCGTGCCCCGGATTCAATCATGGAACGAATCGTGACGGTAGACGGACAGCACGCCGTGACCCATATTCTCGAAGTAGAGCCGCACGAGGCATATACAGCGCTGACGATCGCCCTCGAGACCGGACGGACGCATCAAATCCGCGTCCATCTGCGCCATATCGGGCATCCGCTCCTCGGGGATACGATGTACGGTGGTAAGACCGTACTCGACCGTCACGCGCTCCACAGCGCCTCGGCGACGTTTTGCCACCCGATGACGGGCGAGAGACTCGTCATTGAGGCGACATACCCGCATGATTTTCGACTTGAAGCATAATACAAACAGTCCCGCACTCAGCTGAGCGCGGGACTGTTTTTCAATCGTCGTCGAACATATACGATTTTGATTTCGACGCGACGTTCATGACGAGGCCGATGGCAATCATGTTCATGATGATCCCGGTCCCGCCGTAACTGATGAACGGTAACGTCAGACCGGTGATTGGAAGGACACCGATCGTCATGCCGATGTTCTGGAAAATTTGGAACGTGAACATGGCGATGACTGCGGTCACGATGTAACTGCCGAACGGACTGCTTGCCTCAAGCGCGATATGAATCATCCGGTATAAGAACAGGAAGAAGACGATTATCACGATGGCCGCACCGATGAACCCATAATGTTCAGCGATGACGGCGAAAATGAAGTCGGTCTGCGACTCCGGCAAATAGACCAAACCTTGACCGTACCCGGCCCCGAACATTTGACCGGACCCGATCGCCTGAAGCGATTTAATCAATTGGAACGCCAAGTCGTCGGAATACTCATACGGATAAATCCACGCTTGGAATCGATTCAAGGCGTGTCCCGGAACAAAGCTTTGCAACACCTCGAAATGGGAGAAGAACAAGTACATGAAACCGCCGATCGTCACGGCAGCGGCGCTGAACAGACCGAGCAACCATTTCCAGCCGATTCCGGAGACGATGATGATGGCCCCGAGCATCGTGATGAGAACCAGCCCGGTCCCTAAATCCGGTTGCGTCACAATCAGTCCGAGCGGCGGAATGGCGAGTAGGACGAGCTTCATTAACAGCCATGTGTCCTGTTGGGATGAGCCGTAGCGTTTATTATGGTCGTAGACGATCGTAGCCATGGAGATGAGCAAAAACAACTTCATGAATTCGGCCGGTTGAAAACTGAAACCTGGCACGTTGTACCAGCCGTACGCCCCGTTGATGTTTGGAACGAGTGTCGTATCCCGGAGCGGTATCAAGCCCACTAGCAGCAAGAGCCCGAAGGAATAGAGATACCAGTGAATTTTTCGCAACTGTTCGTACTCGATCGTCATGATGGCGAACATGGCCACGAACCCGATGATGTAACGGATTCCTTGATCGAATGCGAAGTTGATATGTTGTAATCGTGTCGGCAACATCGGTTGTGCCGTGTAAATGGCGCCAAGGCTTATGACCATCAAGAAAAAGACGATTGTCAAAAGTGTCGTGTCTAAACTTCTTAAATAAGATTGAATGCGGTTCATGATGAAGTCGTCTCACCCTTTCTATACGTATTTTATCTTACCGTAAGTTAAAAAAATCGCAATACGTTACGCGCTAGTTGACAAAACAGACACCATTCTGTAATCTGATAACAGATGTTATAACCAGGTACTAAAAAGGGGAGTTTACGATGTCAATCTATCCAACGTTAACGAATAAGACGTATGTCGTCATGGGAA
Organism: Exiguobacterium mexicanum; assembly: GCF_005960665.1. GTDB lineage: Bacteria > Bacillota > Bacilli > Exiguobacteriales > Exiguobacteriaceae > Exiguobacterium > Exiguobacterium mexicanum_A. The sequence goes on along the minus strand of NZ_CP040676.1, from coordinate 1,743,847 downwards.
TTGCCAATAAACGCTCGATCGCATGGGCGATCGCGAAGACGCTCGACGCGGCAGGTGCGAAGCTCGTCCTTACGTATGCGGCCGAACGCTTCAAATCAGGTCTTGAGTCGCTTGCGGCCGATTTGAACGGAGAGGCCCTACTTTTAGAATGCGACGTCACGAACGACGAAGCGATCGATACGACGTTCCGTATGATTCACGAACAAGCAGGGCCGATTCAAGGAATCGTCCATTCAATCGCATTCGCTGACAAAGAAGCACTACGCGGCGAATTCTCGGAAATGACGCGCGGGCAGTTCGCGCAAGCGCTCGACATTTCGGCGTACAGTTTGACAGCAGTCGTCAAAGCGGCCAAGCCGTATTTCGCAGAAGACGCTTCGGTCATCACACTCACGTACCTCGGCGGTGAGCGCGTCGTCCCGAACTACAACTTGATGGGTGTCGCAAAAGCAGCCCTCGACTCGAGCGTTAAATACTTGGCGAACGAGTACGGACCTCACGGCGTCCGCGTTAACGCGATCTCGGCAGGACCGATTCGCACGTTATCGGCCAAAGGTGTCGGCGACTTTAACAGCATTTTGTCTGAGCTTGAACAGAAGGCGCCACTGCGTCGCAACGTCTCGGCAGAAGAAGTGGCCTCGACGGGCTTGTTCTTGTTATCGAGCATGAGCAGCGGTGTGACAGGAGAAGTCATCCACGTCGACAGCGGTTATCATATTTTGTAAATATAGGGGAAGGGCGCAGCGATGCGCTCTTTTTTGTATTATTCCGACCTGATTTCGGGTAAGGACCTGTGAAGGAGGTTGGATCATGGGTCCTTATCAGATTGATTTCACGGTCGTCCAATATGGAAATCGCCAAGTTCAACCGACAGAACGGGCGAATATCGAGCCGGTCACGCGGATTCAGCGTGTCCAACGAATCCGGCCGCGCCAAGAAGAATGGCTAGAAGCCGAACAACAAAACAGCCCCGGTCGATTTGTCGACCGGAGCGTGTAATCTTATCCGCGGAACCGGAACGTCTCATAGACGTTCCATGTTTCGTTTTCGAGCTCATACATGACGGCCATACGGTTGACCGTTTCCTCGAAATGAACTTGCTCCATGCGCATCCGTTCGAGCACGTCGAACAGTTCGGCATCGGTCAAATCTTGCCCGATGGTGATGTGCGGGAGAAACTCGTATTTGGGAGGCTGGTTGAGAAGCCCCTCGTGGAGCTTGTCTTGGAGCGCTGACAGTTCGCGCGTCGGCAACACTTTTAAGTAGAGGACGTTGTTCGTCGGTGCGAACGAGCGGACCCCATCGATTTTTAATTGGATCGGTTTGGTCGAGTCCGCGACTTGTTGCAAATACTCGAGCACTTTCGGTAAATCGGCTTCGTTAATCTCCGTGCGTTCCTTGATTGTCACGTGTGGTGAAATCAAGGCGTACTTCGTATCGTACCGCTTCCGATACGAGTTGGCGAAATCTTGAACTTGTTTTGATGGAAATAAGACTACCCCAATCTTCATTCCAGTTCCCCCTTTATAAAGTGGTCTACTTTTTTATGATGACCGATTTATTGAATGAAGTCAAAGCGGGCTTAGTCTTTTTTTCGAGTTTTCAGTATAATAGAGGTTGAGTACTTCGGGAGAAACCTTCTCGAGATGAAAGGATGTGTAGCGGGAGTGTTCCCGCCTAGATGATGAAACATGTACCACACTCACGAGACGTACGCGAGGCCGCACGGGCTCGCTTGATTGAACGGGGCGTATCGATTGAATCGATCGCCGAGATCGTCTATCAAATGCAGGCGCCGTATTCGCCACACTTGTCATTGAAAGACTGCACGGAATCGGTCGAGGCCGTGTTAGATAAACGAGAGCTCCAACATGCGATTCTCGTCGGATCAGAACTTGATATTCTCGCCGAACGCGGACAGTTGTCTGAGCCACTGTTGTCAATCGTGGCATCGGACGAGGGCTTGTTCGGTGTCGATGAGACGATTGCCATCGGGGCCGTCAACACATATGGTTCCATCGCCGTCACGACGTTCGGATACTTAGACAAAGCGAAAATCGGCATCATCAAACAGCTCGACACGAAAATGGAAGATGGTCAAGTCCATACGTTCATGGACGACCTCGTCGGCGCGATCGCGGCGAACGCATCGGGACGCTTGGCGCACCGCTTGCGCGATATGACCGATTTTGGCGAAGACGAGATGCGGGAACGGAAAGGCTTGTATTAATGACACCGCGCTCAAACATGTTGGCGATCACCGGGGCGATCAGTTTCGTGCTCTTCTCGGTGGTCGTTGTTTTAGGTTGGGTGGTGCCGGTTGATCGCTTCGTCACGTCTACGCTTGACCCGCTCGCCGGTCCGCTGTTCGTCTATGTGACCGAGCTCGGCAGCGTGAAGGTATTGATCGGCCTGTCGTTTATCGGCATGCTTTATTTTTTGTGGCGGGGCGACCGGTTCGAGGCGTTTCGTTTACCGATTGTCGTCATTACGACGCTACTTGTGACGCAAGGGCTGAAACTCATCTATGGTGTCGACCGGCCGTCGATCGATGCGGCGCTCGACGCGACGACGTACAGTTTCCCAAGCGGTCATGC